>NZ_JARJDD010000001.1:0-503602 GCF_029269935.1 Gordonia sp. N1V | reverse complement strand
AAAAACACCCCGGTCGGGGCGGCGACACCGAACCCGAAACGCACCAACGCACTCCACGACGTCGGGGCCACCTATGCCGACGCGCTGGCCCGTATCCGCGCGGAGTTGCATCCACCACCCGACCCGACACAGGGTGATGCCGATACCGATCTCGCCACACGCGACGACCGGGACTCGATGCTGCCCACCGACCGAATCCGCCGCACCCGAGTCCCGCTCGGGCACGGATACTACGACCTCGTCGAAATCCTCACCCCCGACCCTGGCCCGAATTCGCCGGTCGACACCCGACTCGCCCACCTACTCGGTGACCGCGGACTCTAGACCCGGGCGTGCTTCCGTTCGGGGGCGGAACCAGCAGCGGCGCAACAGGTCTCGAGGCTCGTCGCTGGCGCTCCTCGGCACCTCGACCAGCGACTAAAAGGGATCCTCCGCCCGGTAAGGAAGCCCCCTCCCGATGGTCAAGGCCTCGACACCCCCGACGGCCGAGACCGGCATCGCACGCTGCGCACATGTTTGCCGGAACGCTCGAGGAGAACTGTCGGGGTGTTTCGATACGCTCGGTGGGTGGCAGAAGCAGATCAGGTGGCAAACGACGGTCCGTCCGCCGACGTGCGAGAACAGTGGTCGACGTTGGCCGAGGAGATCCGTGAACATCAGTTCCGGTACTACGTCAAAGACGCACCGATCATCTCCGACGGCGAGTTCGACCGGCTGTTGCGGCGTCTGCAGGAACTCGAGGAGGCGCATCCGGAGCTGGCCACTGCCGACTCGCCGACCAAGCTCGTCGGCGGAGGTTTCTCCACCGCGTTCACGCCCGTCGACCATCTCGAGCGAATGTTGTCGCTGGACAACGTCTTCGACGCCGACGAGATGCGAGCGTGGGTCGCCCGGGTGGCCGACGAGGTGGGCTCGGGAACCGAGTACCTGTGCGAGCTCAAGATCGACGGGGTCGCGCTGGCGTTGGTGTACCGCGACGGCGTGCTCGATCATGCCACCACCCGCGGTGACGGTCGCACCGGCGAAGACGTCACCCTCAACGCGCGCACCATCACCGATGTCCCGCAACGCCTGACCGCCTCCGACGAGTACCCGATACCGCACGTCCTCGAAGTACGCGGTGAGGTCTTCTTCCGAGTGGAGGACTTCGAGACTCTCAACGCCTCGTTGGTGGCCGACGGTAAGCCGCCGTTCGCGAATCCGCGCAATTCCGCAGCGGGTTCGCTGCGACAGAAGAATCCCCAGATCACCGCGCGACGTCGGCTGCGGATGATCTGCCACGGCATCGGCCACACCGAAGGATGGCGCCCGGCGTCACTGCACGACGCCTACCTCGCGCTCGGTGCCTGGGGGCTGCCGGTGTCCTCGCACACCACCAAACTCGTTGGCGCAGAGGCGATTCTCGACAAGATCGCCTACTGGGGTGAGCACCGCCACGATGTCGAGCACGAGATCGACGGCATCGTCGTCAAAGTCGACGACGTCACGCTGCAACGCCGACTCGGTGCCACCTCGCGCGCACCCCGCTGGGCGATCGCCTACAAGTACCCGCCCGAGGAGGTCACCACCGAACTGCTCGGCATCGAGGTCAATGTCGGACGCACCGGCCGGGTCACCCCGTTCGCGGTGCTCGCGCCGGTGCTCGTCGCCGGTTCCACCGTGTCACGGGCCACCCTGCACAACGGGTCGGAGGTCAAGCGCAAGGGCGTGCTCATCGGCGACACGGTCACCATCCGCAAGGCCGGTGACGTGATCCCCGAGGTCCTCGGTCCCGTCGTCGACCTGCGTGACGGCAGCGAGTACGCCTTCGAGATGCCCGACACATGTCCCGAGTGCGGTTCGGTGCTGCGGCCGGAGAAGGACAGCGACGCCGACATCCGTTGTCCCAACGCGCGGTCGTGCCCGGCGCAGCTGCGTGAGCGACTGTTTCACCTCGCCGGACGCAGTTCCTTCGACATCGAGGCCCTCGGGTACGAGGCGGCCGGCGCGTTGCTGAGTGCCGGGGTGATCACCGATGAGGGCGACCTGTTCTCGCTCAACGCAGATGATCTTGCGAAGACCGCATTGTTCACCACCAAGAAGGGCACGTTGTCGGCGAACGGTACGCGCCTGCTGGCCAATCTCGACAAGGCGAAAGAGGTGCCCCTGTGGCGGGTGCTCGTCGGCCTGTCGATCCGCCACGTCGGCCCGCCCACGGCTCGTGCGCTGGCGACCGAATTCGGCTCCTTGCAGGCGATCGAGGACGCCGACCCGGAACGCCTGGCCGCCGTCGAGGGGGTCGGTCCCACCCTCGCGCAGAGCATTCACGATTGGTTCACCGTCGACTGGCATCGCGAGATCGTCGAGAAGTGGCGTGCTGCAGGCGTTTCCATGGAGGACGAGCGAGACGAGTCGATCGAGCGCACATTGGAGGGCAAGACGATCGTCGTCACCGGGTCATTGCAGGATTTCTCGCGCGACGGCGCCAAGGAAGCGATCCTCGTCCGCGGCGGTAAGGCATCGGGATCGGTGTCGAAGAAGACCGACTTCGTGGTGGTGGGGGATTCGCCCGGCTCCAAGGCCGACAAGGCCGAACAACTCGGGGTACCCATCCTCGACGAGGACGGCTTCAAGCACCTTCTGGAGACAGGCGAGCCGGCGCCGAATTGAGAATCGCGGTCCGGAAATCGGAGACCGTGTGCGGCAGCCACAGTGCCTGGATGGGAGACAGCGGAGGGTCGGTGAACTCCTTGACCATCACCCGGCCGCCGTGCGCCGGGCCTGCAGGCGCGGTCACGAAGGCGCACGCCGTGGTGTCCACGAGCACAGCGGTGGTCGGTGGCGTGCCCTGGACCCGATTGATCCGCAGGATCGGTTCGAACCCCGACCGCCGACAATGCGCGACGAGGAAATCGGTGTAATACGAGTGACGTTCGGGTGCCCAGACGATCACCGGGTGTTCGGCGACGTCGGACATCGAGATCCGATCGAGGGTGGCCAGTGGGTGATCGATCATCACCGCCAGACGGAGTTCCTGATAGCCGATCACGGCTGAGATCAGTTCGGATGGGGTGTCGATGCCGCGGCGCAGGACCAGATCGACCCGGTTCTGCAGCAGATCATCGACGAACTGTGCCGGAAACACCGGTCGGGCGGTCACCGGGATGTCCTCGTGACGCTGGACAGCGGATTCGACGATAGAGAAGACCTCGGCGCCGGAGAGAGCCGGCGAATGTCCGACGACGAAAACCGGTGGACGCTGCTGCGCCACGGCCCGCACCGAGCGGGTGAGATGGCGCGCGCCGGTGAGGATCGCACGTGCATTGCGCAGGAGATCCTCGCCGGCCGGGGTCAGCGTCAGCCCGCGATGCTCCCGATTGAACAGGGATACGCCCAACTCGTTCTCGAGCCGTCGGATGGCGGTCGACAGGGCCTGCTGGGTGACGAAGACCCTGGTCGCCGCGTCCGCGAGGGTATCCGATTCGGCTACCGCGACGAATTGTTCGAGTCGACGAATGTCCGGCAATGGCAGGGAAAACTCCGAAGCGTCGGGCATATACAAATGGTAGTTGATCGAATACCAATACAAATCGATGGTGTTTGTGTATCGCTGCTCGTAGCGTGAATGACCACAGGCGAGAGGCGACATGCCGATCGCGTAGGGACGAGACAACGAAATGGGGGCGCATGACCGGCACCGTCACGCACTCGGCGATCACACATGAGGATATGTCCGGCAAGACCGCCGTCGTTGCGGCCGGCGCCAAGAATCTCGGTGGACTGATCTCGACCGAACTCGCGCGATCCGGCGCCAACGTGGTCGTCCACCATCACGGTGACTCCTCACGTGCAGATGCCGAGCGCACCGTCGCCGAGATCGCGGCGCTGGGCGCCGAGGCGATCACGGTCGCCGGCGATCTCACTCGTCCGGCCGCGGTCACCGCGCTCTTCGACGCCGCCATCGACGCCTTCGGCAGCGTCGATCTGGCGGTCAACACAGTCGGCAAGGTACTGCGGAAACCGCTGGTCGAGGTCACCGAGGCCGAATACGATTCGATGTTCGACATCAATGCCAAGAGCGCCTTCTTCTTCCTCGCCGAAGCCGGTAAACG
Organism: Gordonia sp. N1V; assembly: GCF_029269935.1. Lineage (NCBI taxonomy): Bacteria > Bacillati > Actinomycetota > Actinomycetes > Mycobacteriales > Gordoniaceae > Gordonia > Gordonia sp. N1V. The sequence continues at coordinate 499,511 of NZ_JARJDD010000001.1, read as the reverse complement.
GTTGTCCGACAACGGATCGGTGGTCACCATCGTCACCTCGCTGCTGGCCGCATTCACCGACGGGTACTCGACCTATGCCGGCAGCAAGAGTCCCGTGGAGCACTTCACCCGCGCGGCGGCAAAGGAATTCGCCGACCGCGGGATCTCGGTCAACAACATTGCGCCCGGGCCCATGGACACCCCGTTCTTCTATCCGCAGGAGACCCCCGAGCGTGTCGAGTTCCACAAGTCGCAGGCCATGGGTGGGCGGCTGACGGAGATCTCCGATATCGCACCGATCGTGAAATTCCTTGCCACCGATGGGCATTGGATCACCGGACAGACTCTGTTCGCCAACGGCGGCTACACCACCCGGTGAGTGCCGATCGAGCCGCAACGAACCCGAGGAGGCGACACCCATGACCGACGCCCCGCCCATCAGCTCCCTACCCGCACCTGTCCGCGCGTCGATCGAGGCAACCAATGCGGGTGATCTCGCCACATTCACACCCGATGGGGCGGTGGATGATTGGGGTCGCACCTTCACCGGTCGGGAGCCGATCGCCGCATGGAGTGACGCCGAGTACATCGGCAAGAACATGACACTCGAGGTGCTCTCGGCCGAGTTCCCCGACGTGCGCACGGTCGTCGTCAAGGCCTCCGTCGGTGGCGACGGGTTCAACGGTCCGTCGACGTTCACCTACCGAATCGACGGTGACGAGGGCGCCGCGGTGACCCTCATGCAGATCCGCGAATAGGGCGGATGCGCGAATGGCGGCCTGGCTCAGCCCAGGGCGGCGTCGAAGGCTCGGTGGGCGATATCGTCGAAAACCACGAATCGCACGGATCGCACCGCCGTCGACGATTCGCGGACGGTCTGCACGGCGATCCGTGCGCCGCCCTCGACGGGCCATCGGTAGATCCCGGTCGAGATGGCTGGGAAGGCCACCGTCTCGGCGCCGAGATCGTCGGCGACACGTAGGGATTCGCGATAACACGAAGCGAGTAGTGGCGAGCGGTCGTCGGAGGTGGAGTACACCGGCCCGACGGTGTGGATGACCCATCGGGCGTCGAGGTCGCCGGCGGTCGTCGCCGCTGCCGCGCCGGTCGGCAATCCGTCGGGATAGGTGCTCGCGCGCAATTCCCGACAGGCGGTGAGAATGGCCGGGCCACCTCTGCGATGAATCGCTCCGTCGACCCCGCCGCCACCGAGGAGCGAGGAGTTGGCGGCGTTGACGATCGCATCCACCGACTCGTCGGTGATGTCGCCGCGTACCACGGTGATCTCGGGCACGGGCGCTCAGGACTCCGCGCGCAACACCGTGGACACGATCCCGGCGAGATAACCGAGTCGCGCGATCTCCGACGGACGGAAGTCCGGTCCGCCGATGCGTCCCAACAGAATTGCCTTCGATCCGTCACCGAGCGGAGCGGCCGCCAACCGGGTGTCCATCTCCTGCCAACCCTCGGGTACCCAGTCGGCTTCGGAGTCGAGCCGGACGGCGCTCTGCAGCGGGAGCCAGTCCACAGTTGTCGCATGCGTCTCGGGCGCACCGGAACTGCCGAACAACTGCAGCACACCACCCGCGGCCCGGGTCAGCACCGTCGCCCACGACACCCGCAGCACGCGAGGCGCATTGTCGACCAGTACCTGCAATCGGTCATCGAGTGCGGTGGCGACCTGATCGACCAACTCCAGCTCGCGATGGGTGTCGAGCACTCCGGAGTACGGGCGGATCGAGTCCACCCGGACGCCCTTGACCTTCTCTGCGGCGGTGATCAGCGTGTCCGGCAGTGAGCCGGGCGCCACCTCGACCACGAGGTCATCGACCGCATAGCCGTCCGCACGTTCGACGACCTCGAGGGACAAGATGTCGGCGCCGACCGAGCCGAGCTGGACGGCGAGCAGACCGAGACTTCCCGGCCGGTCTTGGAGGTACACCCGAAGCAGGTAGGACACGGCCGCCATTGTCGCACCGGCCCAGCGGTGCTGCCGAGGACGGGCCGCCGGTGCCCGGGTGCGGTCGGCGACGATGCCGGTCACGCGAATCCCCGAGCACGGTCATCGGCGATGGCGAATGCGGTGTGGGCGCACGTTCGGCAGCATGCGAGCGACGCGCTCGTGACGATGATCACGCCGGCGATCCTACGCCCGTCTAATCACTTCCCGACGCGGCGACGCTGCACGGTGACCGAACCGACGCCACGATGGAACCGTGGCCGACACCAACGACGACACAGAACCCGGCGACCGGTCCGGCGCGCACGCACCCGACCGTGAGGCGGCGCATGTGACCACATCGGTGGCCCGGCGCATCGAGCCGGGCCGAGAACATGACTTCGTCACGTGGACCGACGCCGGAATCGCGTTGGCGCGAACCTTTCCCGGATTTCTCGGGGGCGGCTGGCTACGGTCGGCAAAACGGCCCGACGAGTACTACGTCGTCTATCGGTTCGCCGACGGGTCGGCGCTCGACGACTGGGACAGGTCTCCGGTTCGCCGGGCATGGCTGACGCGAGGCGAGGGCGTGGCGGTCGAACACGCCACGCATCGACTCTCGGGTATCGAGCGATGGTTCGAACCGCAATCCCATCTGACGCATGCGGTCCGCGTGCTCGGTGCGCCGCCGCCGCGCTGGAAGCAGGCGATCACCATCTGGCTGGGATTCTTCCCGTTGTCGGTGCTGATCAATTATCTGGTGGTTGCCCATCTCGGTGATCTGCCGCTGGTGCTCAAGACGCTGATCGCCACGCTGATCAGCACCCCGGTGATGGTGTACGTGCTGCTGCCGTGGATCACCGCCCGCCTGGCGCGATGGCTGCGCTGACCGTGGCCTAGGCTTGACGGGGTTGCCGGTCGGTAGACCGACCGCAGCGACATCGGGCCCGGCGACGCATCGGGCCCGGCGAGATCCGGCACGGAAGGACACGATCGACATGGCAGGGGACTCAGAGTCCGCGAGCACGGGGTCTGTGGACACCGGATCCGCGGCCACCGGATCTGCGATCACCCGCGACGAGGTTGCGCATCTGGCCCGGCTGTCGCGGCTGGCGCTGAGCGAGGACGAACTCGACGTCTATGCGCAGCAACTCGATTCGATTCTCGCCCATGTCGCGCAGGTGTCGGAGGTGGCCGCCGACGACGTGCCACCGACCGCCCATCCGGCGGCGCTGGCCAATGTGCTGCGTCCCGATGTGGCCGTACCGGGGCTGACCACCGAGCAGGCGCTGTCCGGGGCGCCCGCCGTCGAGCAGGATCGTTTCGCGGTCCCGCAGATCCTGGGGGAGGAACAGTGAGCGCGCCGTCGACCCGTACGTCCACCGAGATCACCGGCCTGACCGCCGCCGAACTGGGCGCCAAGATCGCCGCCCGCGAGGTGTCCTCGGTCGAGGTGACCTCGGCGCATCTCGATCGCATCGCCGAGATCGACAACCAACTGGGCGCATTCCTGCACGTCAGCGGTCCGCAAGCGCTGGTGGCGGCCAAGGCGGCCGACGACGCCATCGCCGCGGGCGAGGCGCGGTCGCCGCTTGCCGGTGTACCGATCGCCCTCAAGGACGTGTTCACCACCACCGATGCGCCGACCACCTGCGGGTCGAAGATCCTCGAAGGCTGGGTGCCCCCGTACGACGCGACCGTCACCGAGCGGCTGCGCTCGGCGGGTCTGCCGATCCTCGGCAAGACCAACATGGACGAGTTCGCGATGGGCAGTTCCACCGAGAACTCCGCCTACCAGGTGACGCGAAATCCCTGGGACGTCACCAGGATTCCCGGCGGCTCGGGCGGCGGTAGTGCTGCGGCACTCGCCTCGTTCCAGGCCCCGCTGGCCATCGGCACCGACACCGGTGGATCGATCCGCCAACCCGCCGCGGTCACCGCCACCGTCGGCGTCAAGCCGACCTACGGCACCGTCTCCCGGTACGGGCTTGTCGCGTGCGCGTCGTCGCTCGACCAGGGTGGGCCGTGTGCGCGCACCGTGCTCGACACCGCGCTGCTCCACGAGATCATCGCCGGTCACGACCCGCGCGACTCCACCTCGATCGACGCCCCGGTCCCGGATGTGGTCGGCGCGGCCAAGGCCGGTGCGGCGGGCGATCTGAGTGGCGTGCGCGTGGGCGTTGTCCGCGAACTCCAGGGGGAGGGCTACCAGTCCGGGGTGCTCGCCTCCTTCGAACAGGCCGTTGCCGAGCTGACCGCGCGCGGGGCGCAGGTCGTCGAGGTGTCGTGCCCGCACTTCACCTACGCGCTCGGCGCGTACTACCTGATCCTGCCCAGCGAGGTGTCGAGCAACCTCGCGCGCTTCGACGCCATGCGCTACGGACTGCGCGTCGGCGACGACGGCCACCACAGCGCCGAAGAGGTCATGGCGCTCACCCGGGAAGCCGGTTTCGGCCCGGAGGTCAAGCGCCGCATCATGATCGGCACCTACGCACTGTCCTCGGGCTACTACGACGCCTACTACGGTCAGGCCCAGAAGGTGCGAACCCTCATCGCCGCCGACTTCGACGCCGCTTTCGAGAAGGTCGACGTCCTGGTCTCACCGACCACCCCGACGACCGCGTTCCGGATCGGCGAGAGGGTCGACGATCCGCTCGCGATGTATCTGTTCGACCTGGCGACGCTCCCGGTGAACCTCGCCGGTGTCGCGGCGATGTCGGTGCCGTCCGGTGTCTCCGCCGACGACGGGCTGCCCGTCGGGTTGCAGATCATGGCTCCGGCACTCGCCGACGACCGGCTTTACCGTGTGGGGGCGGCCTACGAAGCCGCCCGCGGGCCGATCGCGTAACTTCCCGGCATCACGGCAGCGCGCCCTGTTCGGGCCCGTAGCGGTGCCCGGTCCCGGCGGGGCCGTCGAGGGCGCCGAGCAGATCCACCGACGTCTGCACGAACGACACCACCGGCAGCCACGGCGGGGTGTGCATCCGCGCACCCACGATCCGGGTCTGCGCCGGGCGTGTCGGTGGGCGCCACACCGCTGCCGTCGACCATCGGGTGACCGGGTCGGACGAGTTGGCGAACACGATGCGCGACGACCCGCCGCCCCGCGGATCGACGGTGTCGGCGGGGACCCCGGCCAGCACGGTGCCCGCCACCGCACCCGGATGGCGGGTATTGGCCCACTCCCGCGCACGGTCGGCGCCGAGGGCGCCCAGACTCTGTCCGTAGAGGTACACCCGCGGTCGAGCGACACCCGGCGGCAGCGAGTCGCGGGCGTCGAGGACGTGGCGTAACAGGGCCACGGTTGCGGTTGCGGCCGAACCGCGGTCGGAGACGAAGACCCGCCAGGACGAGGCCGATGCGTACGGCAACGACAAGAACTCCACATCGTCGTGCAGACGTGCGCGCATCGCCGTCGTCGCCTGCGGGTCGACCCACCCCGATCCGGTGGGTACCGCGATCACCACCGCGCCGCGGCGCAAACCGCCCTCGCGAACCCACGTGTCGGTGAGAACGGTTGCTGTTCGGTCGATATCGGCAGCCGTGGGTGTGGCATCGATCGATGCGGCAGCCGAGGTCGCGGGCGTGGCGAACAGTACGACCGTGGCGAGTGCTGCGGTTGCCGCCATCGCAGCGCGGCGCCCGAACCATGCGACCGCGACGAACCCCGCACATCCGGCCGCGGCCGTCGCCGCAGGGTATGCGGGCCCCACGCCTGCGATTCCGATATCGCTGCGGAGAATGTTCTGCCACAACGTGTTTGCAATCGACCCGGCCATCAGGACGGCGACCGCGAGAGCGGCAACCGCCCACGAGGTGATGAGGCGTTCGGGCCGTGCCGACCCGAGTGCACGACCCACCGCCGTCATCACCGCCACGCACACGCCGGTCAGGACGGCTGCGGTGACGACATCCCGTGGCAACGAGCCCGGCCACAAGGCGATGAGCGCGCCGATGAGCCCGCCGACCACGGTGAGCGAACCCGGTGGGGAGAGTCGGCCCAGTGCTCGTCGGACCAGCGCTCGTCGGCCCAGTGCTCGTCGGTTCGGTGCGACGGTGTCGACGGCGGAGGTCATCGCGCCACCCCGCTGTGGCCACCGACCTCGGCGATGACCCGAACGGCGGTCGACGCCGCGATCGTCGTCATCGACTCCGACGGTGCCGGCGGGCCGGAGTACTGCCGCCACGTGTTCAGGGCCAGGCCGGCGCGACTGAGCTCGGCGGCAGCCGAACACACGGGATCGTGGCACGCCGCGTGCATCCGCTCGATGAGCATGTGATCGAGGGCCGGTCGGGCCCACGGGCCCAGCGGGCGGCCGGTGCGCTGCGCGTAGCGCAGCAGATCATAGCCGAAATCGTGTGTGCGGCAAGCATTCTCAAACCGCTCGGGTAAGGGGATCGGCGATGAGCAGCCGCCGTCGGGGTTGGCCGGGTAGCCGTTCTCGAGCACTGGTCGATAACCCATGACGGCCGCGAAATCCGTGGGGAGAACACGCTGCACGCTCTCCGGATGGGGGCCGACGAGCACGCGAACCGTCTGCTCCGCGGCGGTGGCGTCGGTCGGGGAGTGATCGAGCACCGCCGATGCCCTTCCGGCGGCCATCACGTGCAACGCCATCACGGTCAGGCCGATCAGAATCCACATCACCGGACGGAAGCCACGTCGCCGCCGTGTTCGTCGAGCATCGTCAGAAGTCATGCCGCTGACGCTAGGAACGATGATCACGTGGGCACATCGCCCGCGCGAGCCGATCGGTGTCGGCTCCGTAGAGGGTGACTGTGGACCGGTCTGGCTCTTGGGTAGCGTGCGGATCCCACTCCGCAGTATGAGGACTTCGACCGATACGCCGCCTAGCGTGGAGGTCGAGGTGATCACATGATGGGACGGATGGTCCGAGCGGCGCGCGATGCGGCCGTGGATGAACTGCGCACGTTGCCGGTTGTTGCGCACCCGGGCGTGCGTGCCTGGGTGCGGTCTCCGGGTAACTGGTTCTTCGTGATCTTCGCGGGGGTGCTGTTCGCGGTGTCGTGGCCGACAATGCCTCTGACACTGGATGTTCCGGCGTACGTCTGGCCGATCCTGGCTGCGGTGGCGGCGTGGCCGGTGGCGATGGCGTGGAGTGCGCCGATGCTGGGCTGGGCGATCTCGGTGATCGGGGCGCAGCTCATCGGGCTGTTCATCCCCGCGGCACCGGGGTGGCCGTGGACGATTCAGGTCACCCACATCATCGCGTTCCTGATCCTGACGTTCATGGCGTATCTGCGCTGCCCGTTGCGGTTGCTCGCGCCGGTGTGGATCTGCGCGTCGCTGGTGATGGCGTTCGCGGCACCGCCGGGCGCGCGGGTCGGCTGGGTGGTCGGACTGACCTTCATGGCCGTCGTCGTGGCCCTGCTGCGCGGGTTGCTCACCTCGCGCAGGCAACTCGCCGTGCGCACCGAGGAGACCAAGGTCGCCGAGTCGACCAGTGCGGTGCTGCAGGAACGTGCCCGGATCGCTCGAGACCTGCACGACGTTGTGGCACATCGCATGTCGATGGTCGTCGTGATGGCCCAGACCGCGCGGTACCGGCTGCCCGACGTCGACGAGGTCTGCGCGGCCGAGTTCGAGGCGATCGCGCAGGCCGCGCGCACCTCACTCGACGAGGTGCGGCAATTGCTCGGCGTCCTGCGGGTGTCGGGAGCCGGCGATGGAGGGGAGGCGGCGCCCGCCCCGAGTCCCGGCCTCGCCGACATCGACGCGCTGATCAGCCAGACCCGCCGGGCCGGCGCGCGAATCGACTTCACCGACGAACTCGACCACCCGGTGTTCGCCGAGTCGTCGGCGCTGGTGATCTATCGCATCGTCCAGGAATGCCTGGCCAACGCGACGCGGCATGCGCCGGGCGGCGACATCGAGGTGCGTCTGACCCCGGTCGTCGGCGAGCCGTACGCGGGTCCCGCCGCACAGGTCAGCGTCGTCAACACCGCCCCGACCGAACCTCCCCTGCACCTGTCCGGGGCCGGGGTGGGTATCGCGGGCATGGGCGACCGGGCGCGGGCGGTGGCCGGATCCCTGACCGCCACACCCACATCCGACGGCGGATTCGCGGTGCGCGCCCACATCCCCGCCTCGGCACGGACTCCGGTGATGTCGTCGCGAGCGGTGTCGCATGGTGCGGTGCCGGAGCTCCCCGCCAACGGGTAACGTTGCGGCCGTGCCGATCACGCTCGTCGTCGCCGATGACCAGGCGATGGTCCGTCAAGGATTCTCGGCCCTGCTCGCCGCTCAACCCGATCTGTCGGTGCTCGGTGACGCCGCCGACGGCATCGAGGCCGTGGAATTGTGTCGCCGGGTCCATCCCGATGTGGTCCTGATGGATGTGCGGATGCCGCGCCGCGACGGGTTGTGGGCGGCCGCACAGATTCTCGGTGCGCGTGGCGCCGACGAGGTGCAACTACCCGCCGACGGCGTCGCAGGCCGCACGAAGGTGCTGATGTTGACCACCTTCGACATCGACGACTATGTGTACGAGGCGTTGCGGATCGGTGCGTCGGGTTTCTTGTTGAAGGACGCCCCCGCCGACGAACTCGTCCGGGCGGTTCGGGTGGTCGCCGCGGGCGAGGCACTGCTGGCGCCGTCGATCACCCGCCGCCTCATCCGTGAGGTCACCGGGCGCCGGGCGCGCCCCCGTTCCGACGCGGCGGTGGAGACGTTGACCCCGCGGGAGCGTGAGGTGCTCGATCTCGTCGCCGATGGCAAATCGAACCAGGAGATCGCCACCGACCTGTTCGTCGCCGAACAGACCGTGAAAACCCATGTGAGCAGCGTCCTGACCAAGTTGTCGTTGCGCGATCGCGCCCAGGCGGTCGTCTTCGCCTACGAGAACGGGCTCAAGTGAGGACCGCGAGCCCGCCGCGCGGGTCCCGACGGCGGGCACGAGGGCGCCGTCGGCACTAGATTGTGTGCAGACGCGGGGTCGCGCGGAATTCCGGCGATCCCGGCTCCAACGGGCAGGAGGCTCACAGCGGTATGGCCAAGAGATTCGGGATTCTCACATCCGGCGGCGACTGCCCCGGACTGAACGCGGTGATCCGCGGCGCAGTACTCAAGGGTGAGACGGTCTACGGCCACGAGTTCGTCGGCTTCCGCGACGGCTGGTACGGCCTCGTCTATGGCGACATCATGGAACTCGACCGCTCGGTGGTGCGTGGCCTGTCCAACCAGGGCGGCACCATCCTCGGCACGAGCCGGTTCGGCCCGTACTCCGAACCCGACGGTGGCCCCGACGCCATCAAGAAGGTTCTCAAGAACCTCGGGATCGACGGTGTCATCGCCATCGGCGGTGAGGGCACCGCATCGGCGGCCAAACGTCTCTACACCGACGGCATCAACATCGTCGGCGTCCCCAAGACGATCGACAACGACATCAACGCCACCGACTACACGTTCGGCTTCGACACCGCGGTCAACATCGCCACCGAGGCGATCGACCGGCTGCGGACCACGGGCAACTCGCACAAACGCTGCATGGTGCTCGAGGTGATGGGACGCCACGCGGGCTGGATCGCCCTGCATTCGGGGATCGCCGGCGGCGCGCACGCGATCCTGATCCCGGAGCAACCCGAGAGCATGAATCAGATCTGCGCGTGGGTGACCAGCGTCAAGAATCGCGGCCGCGCGCCGATGGTCGTCGTCGCCGAGGGCTTCAAGTTGCCCGACATGGGAGAAGCCCACTCCACCAAGGGGCTCGACGGTTTCAACCGTCCGCGCCTCGGCGGTATCGCCGAGGTGCTGGCACCGATGATCGAGGAGCGCACCGGCATCGAGACCCGCGCGACCGTGCTCGGACACATCCAGCGCGGCGGCACGCCCACCTCGTTCGACCGGGTGCTGGCCACTCGCATGGGTATGGCCACCGCCGACCTCGTCGCCGACAAGTACTGGGGTCACATGATCGCGCTGCGCGGCACCGAGATGCACCGGATCACCTTCGACGAGGCGCTGGCCAACCCCAAGACGGTGCCGCTGGACCAGTATCAGGAGATCCGGGTCATCTTCGGCTGAGGTGCGGCCCGGTTCACGCCGGGTCGCGGGGGATCACGATCCACAGCAGCAGATACAGCAGCACCTGCGGACCGGGCAGAAGGATCGAGGCGACGAACGCCGCGCGGACCAGCGTCGCGTCCCATCCATAGCGTGCGGCGATGCCGCCGCACACCCCGCCGAGCCAGGCGTCGCCGCGTGAGCGGGTGAGCCGGCGTGCGGTGGGAACCGGTGTGGTGTGCGGTGTCTGGTGAATGGTCATCGGGCGTCCTTTCGCCGGGGCATCTGACACCTGAAACGCTAGGTGTCTGCGGCGCCGGTGGCATCGGGGACGTCCCTGCTTTCGTCCCCGAGATTTGTCCCGACCCGCGGCCGCATAAACTGGTGGCCATGACTGCCGCAGCTGCCGAATTGATGGACTACGACCAGGTCATCGACGAATTCGATCCGGTGATGGGACTCGAGGTCCACGTCGAACTCGGTACCACGACCAAGATGTTCTGCGGCTGCCCCACAGCGTTCGGGGCCGACCCCAACACCCAGGTCTGCCCGGTGTGCATCGGCCTGCCGGGCTCACTCCCGGTGGTCAACGCCACCGCCATCGAATACGCGATCCGTATCGGTCTCGCACTGAACTGCTCGATTCGTCCCTCGAGCGTGTTCGCCCGCAAGAACTACTTCTATCCCGATCAGCCGAAGAACTACCAGATCAGTCAGTACGACGAGCCGATCGCCTACGAAGGTCACCTCGACGTCGCACTCTCCGATGGCACCACCTGGCGCGTGGAGATCGAGCGCGCACACATGGAGGAGGACACCGGCAAGTCGCTGCACATCGGTGGCGCCGGGCGCATCCACGGGGCCGATCACTCCTTGCTCGACTACAACCGGGCCGGGGTGCCACTCGTGGAGATCGTCACCAAACCCATCGTCGGTGCCGGAGCGCGCGCGCCCGAGGTGGCCCGCGCCTATGTGACCGCGCTTCGGGATCTGCTTAAGTCGCTCGGGGTCTCCGACGTGCGGATGGATCAGGGGTCGCTGCGTTGCGACGCCAACGTGTCCCTGATGCGCAAGGGCGCAAGCGAATTCGGTACCCGTACCGAAACCAAGAACGTCAACTCGCTCAAGAGTGTCGAGACGGCGGTGACCTTCGAGATGCGCAGGCAGGCCGCGGTGCTCACCGCCGGCGGACAGATCGTGCAGGAGACCCGGCACTACCACGAGACCGACGGCACCACCTCGCCCGGACGACGCAAGGAGACCGCCGAGGACTATCGCTACTTCCCCGAGCCCGACCTGCCGCCGGTGCAGCCGGCCGCGGAGTGGATCGAGGAGATCCGCGCGACCCTGCCGGAGTTGCCGTGGGTGCGCCGCGCCCGTATCCAGCAGGAGTGGGGCGTGTCCGACGAGGTCATGCGTGACCTGGTCAACGTCGGGGCGGTCGACCTGATCATCGCAACCGTCGACGCCGGCGCCGCACCGGAAGCCGCACGCGGGTGGTGGGTGTCGTTCCTGGCCCAGCAGGCCAACAGTCGCGGTAGCGACCTCGCCGATCTGCCCATCACCCCCGAGCAGGTCGCCGAGATCATCGGACTCGTCGACGAGGGCAAGCTGACCACCAAACTCGCCCAGCAGGTGGCCGTCGCGGTACTCGACGGCGAAGGCCAACCGGCACAGATCGTCGCCGATCGCGGGCTCGAGGTGGTACGCGACGACTCGGCGTTGCAGAAGGCCATCGACGACGCATTGGCCGCCAACCCCGACATCGTCGAGAAGATCCGCGGGGGCAAGGTGAAAGCGGCCGGCAAGATCGTCGGCGATGTCATGAAAGCTACGCGGGGACAAGCGGATCCGGCGCGCGTTCAGGAGCTCGTGCTGGCCGCCTGCCAGTAGGGGCCAGGGGCGGCTCGACTCAGGTGTTGCTCTCCGACCCCGCCGGCGGGATGAACCGTACGACGCGATCGTCGGTGCTCACCGGCTGCCCGTAGGCGCGGTTCACCGTCGCGAATTGCACGACCCCGTTGTCCAGCGCGGTGATCCGGCCCAGCGCTCCGTAGCGTTTCTCCAGCACGACGGTCGGCGGAGTGATGGTCGGGCGCTGCCTGGTGGGTTCGTTGATCGCTTCGATGCGCTGGGTCCGCGTCTCGGTGACGAAGATCTGTCCGCCGGTCGCGGCGCAGCCGGCGATCTGCGGTTTGTCGGGCCAGGTCCACAGCACCGTCGTCGCCCCCGACTCCTCGACCGATTGCAGGCGGTCCTCGGTCGGACCCTGATCCGTCATGTACAGACCACCGGAGGCGCTGGGACACAACGCGACATTCGCGCCGAGTCCGGAGGCCAGGATCTTCGGCCGGGTGGTCGACCCGGAGGATAGGTCGGTGACCGCGAGGAGTTTGCCGGCGAGCGATCCGGGATCGCCGGCGGCCGCGGGGTTGCCGGCGTTTCCGGTCGCCACCAGCAACTCCGAGGGCGAGGCGAACAGCAGCGCGCCCATGTTTCCGGTGGCGCCCTTGGGGATTCCGGTCAGAATCGGTTTGGCGACGTCACCGGGGGCGAGGCGTACCACCCGATTATCGGTGGGCGTGGTGATCAACGCGTAGATCAGCTGATCCTGCTGATAGGTCGGGGAGAAGGCGAAGTCGATCAACCCTCCGTCACCCGATCCGTCCACGTCGAAGGACGCCACGACCCGTTGTGGCCCATACCTTTTGGTGGTGATGATCTTGCCGGTCGTGCGTTCGGCGACGACGGTGACCGCGCCCTCGTCGTCGCCCGCGCGCACGCCGCCGGTGGAGGCGAGGCACGTCGCGATCACGGCGGGATCGGGATCGACGCAGGGTCCCGGCGGGGGAGGGCTCTCCTGTCCCGGGTTGTCCGGTGTCGACTGCGGAGGCTGGGTCGACTGCACTTCGAACGACTCGTTGTTCGGGCTGAACGGACCAGCGGCCTGATCACGATCCTGCTGCGAGAAATCCGCACAGGCGGCGACGGTCAGCATCACTGCGAGGACACCGATCAGCACGGTCACCCGGTGGCGACACGCGACGAGCGTCCGACGACGCCGACCGGGCCCGGCCCCTCGTCGCTGCATTCGCCGCCCCTCTCGCATGCCCACCACAGTAGGCGATTGCGATGCGCCGACCGCGCGGCGATCGGCCGCCCGAGGGTCGGAAACCTCTAGCATCGGCCATGTGACCGATCGCGAACATCCCGACGCGCCGGACAAGACGTTCCAGCCACCGAGCCCCTACGACGAACCGACGGGAGCGTTTCGCCGACCCGAGGGCGCCAGACCCGAGAGCGCCACACCCGAGATCAGCGACGCCGACCGCGACGCCTTCTATGAGCGGCACCATCGTCGACCCGGACGGTTGTCGCGGGTGGATTCGCTCGACGACCTCGACCCGGGTGAGGTGGAGACCCGGCCGATCGGCATACCGCAGCAGCGCCCACCGCGCCGCAATCCCGTGCCGATCCCACCCGTGATGGCTGAAAACCCGGGGGCTGCAGCGGACGCGGAGACGGCGGCCATCGAGAAGCCGACCGGCGCGACATCGACTGGTGCGACATCGACCCAGCCGGAGCCGGCGACCGAGAAACTTCCCGCGACACCGATCCCGTCGGTGGAGGAGACGTTCCCCGAGCTGTCGCGCAAACGCGCGCAGCCGGCGGAGACGCCCACCCGAGCACTCCTGCACGGTGAGGAGCCGTTGCCGACCACCCGGGCGCTGGGTGAGCAAGAGCCGGCCGGCGACGATCTCGACGGCGACGTCGCGGGTACCGACGATGATGCGCGGGCCGGTACCGATCGCGACGATCAGCCCGAGACCGGCCGCCGGCGCCGGGGTCTGTTCGGCCGGCGCGCCGCCGACCTCGATGCCGCCGACCTCGATGCTGCCGACGCCGACCATGCCGACGATGCACCCACCGTCGAGGCCGCCCGTGCCGAACCGATCACCGTGACGGCCCCGCGCGGCACCCTCGATCTGGGCCTGCTGCTGCTGCGGGTGGCCATCGGCATCGTCGCCGTCGCGCATGGTCTGCAAAAGCTGTTCGGGCTCTGGGGTGGTCCGGGATTGTCGGGGTATCAGGAGATGCTCGCCAACAATCCCAACCCGACGATCGGGTTCCACTCCGACGTCACCCGGCCGCTGGCGATCGTCGGCGCGCTGGCCGAGACCATCGGCGGCGCGATGGTCGTCCTGGGCCTGTTCACCCCGATCGGAGCGTGTGCGATCGTCTCGGTGATGCTCCTGGCCGCGGCCTACAAGACGACGCTGGCCGGTGGATTCGCCTTCTTCGCCGCAGCCGGTGGCATCGAGTACGAGCTCGTCCTCGCGGTGGCGGCCGCCGCCCTGGTGCTGACCGGTCCGGGGCTCTACGCCTTCGACGCCTCCCGAGGCTGGGCGCGTCGGCCGTTCCTCGGGTCCGTCGCCTGGCTGATCGTGGGCATCGCCGCCGCGGTCGCGGTGTGGATGCTGTTCAACGGGACCAACCCGCTCAACTCCGCCGGCAACCCGCGGTAGCGCGAACGACACGTTCGTCCCCGAGCAGTCGGTTCTTCCCCGGGAAATCTCCCGAGGAAGAACCAAATGCTTCGGGAAGAACTGGATTCAGTCGACCTGACGGACCGCGCCCTTGTCGGCCGAGGTGGCCAGCTTGGCGTAGGCGCGCAACGCCGTGGTCACCGTGCGCTGCCGGTCCTTGGGCTGCCACGGCCGTTCGGAGGCCTCCATCTTGGCGCGGCGCTCCGCGAGCACCTCGTCGTCGACGAGAACGGCGAGCTGTCGCGTCTTGACGTCGATGACGATCGGGTCGCCGTCCTCGATGAGCCCGATGACGCCGCCGGCGGCCGCCTCCGGGGAGATGTGACCGACCGACAGACCCGACGAGCCGCCGGAGAACCGGCCGTCGGTGATCAGGCCGCACTTCTTGCCCATCCCGGTGCCCTTCATGAAGGCCGTCGGGTGCAGCATCTCCTGCATGCCCGGCCCGCCGGACGGCCCTTCGTAGCGGACGACGAGCACCTCGCCGGCCTGCAGCGTCTTGGACAGGATGACCTGCACGGCCTCCTCCTGGGATTCCACGACGCGCGCCGGGCCCTCGAAGTGCCACAGATCGTCGTCGATCCCCGCGGTTTTGAGGACGGCACCGTCCTGCGCGAGGTTGCCGCGCAGCACACAGAGCCCACCCTCGACGGTGTAGGCGTGGTCCTTGTCGCGGATGCAGCCGCCGTGGGCGTCGGTGTCGAGCTCGTCCCACCGGTTGGCGGTCGAGAACGGGGTGGTGGTACGCACCCCGCCCGGCGCGGCATGGAACAGTTCGATGGCCTCGTCGGTCGCCTTGCCGCCGCGGATGTCCCAGTCGTCGAGGAACGCCGCGATACTCGGGGAGTGCACGGTCGGCGCCGAGTCGTCGATCAGCCCGGCACGACGCAGTTCGCCGAGGATGGCCGGGATGCCACCGGCCCGGTGCACGTCTTCCATGTGATAGTCCGAATTGGGCGCGACCTTCGACAGGCAGGGCACCCCGCGGCTGATCTCGTCGATGACAGACAGATCGAAATCGGCGACCTCACCCTCCTGCGCGGCGGCGAGGATGTGCAGCACGGTGTTCGTCGACCCGCCCATGGCGACGTCGAGGGCCATGGCGTTGCGGAAGGCGGTCGGGCCCGCGATGTTGCGGGGCAGCACCGAGGCATCGTCGTCGCGGTACCACTTCTGGGCGGCCTCGACGACGACTCGACCGGCTCGGGAGAACAGCGCCCGACGGGCCTCGTGGGTGGCCAGGGTCGAACCGTTGCCCGGCAGGGCCAGACCCAGCGCCTCGGTGAGGCAGTTCATCGAGTTGGCGGTGAACATGCCCGAGCACGACCCGCAGGTCGGGCACGCCGAGCGCTCGACCTCGCCGAGCCCGGCCTCGTCGACGTCGCTGTTGGCCGACGCCGAGATGGCGGTGATGAGGTCGGTGGGCGCATGCGCGACGCCGTCGACGACGACGGCCTTGCCCGCCTCCATCGGTCCACCGGAGACGAAGACCGTCGGGATGTTCAGGCGCATCGCGGCATTGAGCATGCCCGGGGTGATCTTGTCGCAGTTGGAGATACACACCAGGGCGTCGGCGGTGTGGGCGTTGACCATGTATTCGACGCTGTCGGCGATGATCTCGCGGCTCGGCAGCGAGTAGAGCATGCCGCCGTGGCCCATCGCGATCCCGTCGTCGACGGCGATCGTGTGGAACTCGCGGGGCACCCCGCCGGCGGCGCGTACGGCCTCGGCCACGATCTCACCCACGTCCTTGAGATGAACGTGCCCGGGGACGAACTGCGTGTAGGAGTTGGCGATCGCGACGATCGGCTTGCCGAAGTCGTCGTCGGTCATTCCGGTGGCGCGCCACAGGGAGCGGGCGCCGGCGGCTTCGCGTCCGACGGTGGTGGTTCGGGACCGCAAGGGTGGCATGGGGTTTCCTCGATCGGGTTCGCTTGGGCGCCCGCATTGCGGACGCACACGGCACTGACGTGGGGTCAGCGCGCGAACCGCTCGAGGGTGTTCGCGAGCGGGTCCGACTCAGGAGGTGGTGGTGGGCTTGTTTCCTCGCCGCCGGCGCTGACCGCGACCGTCGACACGATGGCGTGGACGATCAGCCGCGTCCACGGTACTCCTCGCTGACGTGCGCGAACAAAACAGTTCCCGCTCGCCTCAGCGTGCGTCGCGGGCGGCGGCGAAGGGGTCGGGAATCCGGCCGGCGCTGGCCGCCGAGAGTCGCGGCATGTCCTGGAAGGTGATGGCGGGCAGGCGGACACGATCGCCGTCGGTGAGCACCGCCCGCACCGGGCCCCACCGGCTGAACTGCAGGCCCTCGATGTCGGGCCAGGCGACCTCCCTGGAACCGAAGGTGCCGACCGCGCGCAGCCCGTCCTCGGTCACCACGGTCTTGATGCGCCAGATCCACACCGCGAGCAGGACCGGGACCGCGAAGGTCCAGCCGAACCACGCGAGGCTGGTGCCGGCCAGGATCAGCACCACCAGGAAGGTCGCGGGCACGGCGAAATAGGCGAGCTTGCTGACCTTGAACTCCTGCGGCAACGCGACGGCGTCGGACGTCTGCTCCGACGATGTTGCCGTGGTCGACTCCGCCGGGGTCGACCGTGCCGAATCGGACGAGGACGGGGTGGACGACCGAGCGCCGGAGGAAGAACGAGTCACGATCCCATTGTGGCATCCGGGCGTCGGTGCTCTTGACGTGCGGGGGTGCCGAGGACCAGTGATTTCCCAGGATCTGGGACGCGGGGGAGACGAGTTTGACTCTGCACTATCTGCAGTCCTACCGTGATTGACGTGATGCACAACGAGCTTCTCGTAGTAATCGGCCGGCGCGTCGTCGCCTGACCGGTCACTTCATCGACCTCCAAGCATCGACGCGCCACCCTCGAACAGCAACCGCTGTCGGGGGTTTTTTGTTGCCCACCCCCATTGACCCCGAATCCCCGGTTGAGCGGTAGTACAGACCAGTACGGCAGTCCACCTGCGACTGAGAACGACGACCGTCGACCATGAACACGAAGGACCGTGCAGTGAGCGCACCAACAGCACGTACGGACACGACCACTCCGGGCGCCGGGTCGCGTCAGGAATCGCCGGCGGCGGGCAGCCTCCGCGCGGTACGGCAGAACACCGTCGCCCCCGAGCGCGTCAGCGGCGCGCAGTCGGTGGTCCGTTCGCTGGAAGAACTCGGTGTCGAGGTGGTCTTCGGTATTCCCGGCGGTGCGGTGCTCCCGGTGTACGACCCGCTGCTCGATTCGCGCAAGGTCCGCCACGTGCTCGTCCGTCACGAGCAGGGGGCGGGACACGCGGCCACCGGTTATGCACAGGTCACCGGCCGCGCCGGGGTGATGATGGCGACGTCGGGTCCCGGCGCCACCAACCTCGTCACCCCGCTCGCCGACGCGCAGATGGACTCGGTGCCCGTCGTCGCGATCACCGGCCAGGTCGGTCGCGCGCTCATCGGCACCGACGCCTTCCAGGAGGCCGACATCTCCGGTATCACCATGCCGGTCACCAAGCACAACTTCTTGGTGTACAACGCGATCGACATCCCGCGGGTCATCGCCGAGGCCTTCCACATCGCCGAGAGCGGTCGTCCCGGTGCGGTGCTGGTCGACATCCCCAAGGACATCCTGCAGGCCCAAACGACCTTCTCGTGGCCGCCGCAGATCGACCTGCCCGGCTACCGGCCGGTGACCAAGCCGCACGGCAAGCAGGTGCGGGAGGCGGCGCGGATGATCAACGCCGCCAAGAACCCGGTGCTCTACGTCGGCGGCGGGGTCATCAAGGCCAACGCCTCGGCGGAGTTGCTCGAACTCGCCGAGCTCACCGGCATCCCCGTCGTCACCACCCTGATGGCGCGCGGCGCGTTCCCCGACTCGCATCCGCAGCACCTGGGCATGCCGGGGATGCACGGCACCGTCGCGGCCGTCGCCGCGTTGCAGCGCAGCGACCTGCTGATCACGCTCGGCGCCCGCTTCGATGACCGGGTGACCGGCCAGCTTTCGTCATTCGCCCAGGGCGCCAAGGTCATTCACGCCGACATCGACCCGGCGGAGATCGGCAAGAACCGCCACGCGGACGTGCCGATCGTCGGCGACTGCAAAGCGGTCATCCTCGATCTGCTCGACACACTGCGTGCCGAACGGGCCACCACCGGCACCACGCCGGAGCTCGAGGAGTGGTGGGACTACCTCGACGGCATCCGCCGTACCTATCCGCTGAGTTATGACCGTCCCGCCGACGGCTCGATGTCGCCGGAGTTCGTGATCTCCCAGATCGGCAAGCTCGCCGGCCCCGACGCCGTGTACTGCGCAGGCGTCGGTCAGCACCAGATGTGGGCGGCGCAGTTCATCTCCTACGAGAAGCCGCGGACCTGGCTCAACTCCGGCGGACTCGGCACGATGGGGTACGCGGTGCCCGCCGCGATGGGTGCCAAGATGGCAGCGCCCGACACCGAGGTGTGGGCCATCGACGGCGACGGCTGCTTCCAGATGACCAATCAGGAGCTGGCCACGTGTGCGATCGAGGGCATCCCGATCAAGGTTGCCCTGATCAACAACGGCAACCTCGGCATGGTGCGGCAGTGGCAGACCCTCTTCTACGAGGAGCGCTACTCCAACACCGACCTGGCGACCCACTCGATGCGCATCCCCGACTTCGTCAAGTTGGCCGAGGCGCTGGGCTGTGCGGCGTTCCGGGTGGAGAACGAGGCAGAGGTCGACGAGGTCATCGCCAAGGCCCGCGAGATCAACGACCGTCCGGTCGTCATCGACTTCATCGTCGGTGCCGACGCACAGGTGTGGCCGATGGTCGCCGCCGGAACCGGCAATGACGAGATCATGGCGGCCCGCGACATCCGGCCGCTGTTCGACGACGATGCGTCGGCCTCCGATCCCGCCGACATCCACGAAGTGGTCAATCAGAGCACCAATCTCGGCCAGGAGGGCGAGCAGAAGTGAGTACCCATACCCTCAGCGTCCTCGTCGAGGACCGTCCGGGCGTCCTGGCCCGCGTGTCGGGATTGTTCTCCCGGCGCGGATTCAACATCGAGTCTCTCGCCGTGGGGCCCACCGAGCTCAAGGGTGTCTCGCGGATGACGATCATGGTCTCCGTCGAGGACTTCCCGCTCGAGCAGGTCACCAAGCAGCTCAACAAGCTGATCAACGTGATCAAGATCGTCGAGCAGGACCCGTCTAGCTCGGTCTCACGTGAGCTGATGATGGTCAAGGTGCGCGCCGACTCCACGGTGCGCTCGGAGGTCATCGAGGTCGTGAATCTGTTCCGCGCCAAGGTGATCGACGTCTCCCCGGAGTCGCTGACCGTGGAGGCGACCGGCACCGCCGAGAAACTCGAGGCGCTGCTGCGGATGCTCGATCCGTACGGCATCCGGGAGATCGCGCAATCCGGCGCGGTCACCCTGGGACGCGGCCCGAAGAGCATGTCGGCCAACCGCTGACGCACGCAAGTCACAACGCGCCCCACGCGGGATAACCGATTCGTTTGGGGCACAACACATATCGAAGGGAAGTCAACTGTGGCGATCGAATTGTTCTATGACGACGACGCCGATCTGTCGCTCATCCAGGGCCGCAAGGTCGCGGTGATCGGCTACGGCAGCCAGGGGCATGCGCATTCGCTGTCGCTGCGTGATTCGGGTGTCGACGTCGCGATCGGCCTGCGCGAGGGCAGCAAGTCGCGGGAGAAGGCCGCCGAGCAGGGCCTGAAGGTGATGACCGCCGCCGAGGCCGCCGCCTGGGCCGACGTGATCATGATGCTGGCCCCCGACACCAGCCAGGCGCAGATCTTCACCGAGGACATCGAGCCCAACCTCAAGGACGGCGACGCGCTGTTCTTCGGCCACGGTCTCAACATCCACTTCGGTCTGATCAAGCCGCCGGCCAACGTCACCGTCGGCATGGTCGCCCCGAAGGGCCCCGGTCACCTCGTGCGCCGGCAGTTCGTCGACGGCAAGGGTGTGCCCTGCCTGATCGCGATCGACCAGGATCCGAAGGGTGAGGGTCAGGCGCTGGCGCTCAGCTACGCGAGTGCGATCGGTGGCGGCCGTGCCGGCGTCATCAAGACCACCTTCAAGGAGGAGACCGAGACCGATCTCTTCGGCGAGCAGGCCGTGCTGTGCGGCGGCACCGAGGAACTGATCAAGACCGGCTTCGAGGTGATGGTCGAGGCGGGTTACGCCCCGGAGATGGCGTACTTCGAGGTGCTGCACGAGCTCAAGCTCATCGTCGATCTGATCTACGAGGGCGGCATCGCCCGCATGAACTACTCGGTCAGCGACACCGCCGAGTTCGGTGGTTACCTCTCGGGTCCGCGGGTCATCGACGCCGACACCAAGGACCGGATGCGCGCCATCCTCTCCGACATCCAGGACGGGAGCTTCGTCAAGCGTCTCGTCGCCAACGTCGAGGGCGGCAACAAGGAGCTCGAGGACCTGCGTAAGAAGAATGCCGAGCACCCGATCGAGGTCACCGGCAAGAAGCTGCGCGACCTGATGAGCTGGGTGGATCGCCCGATCACCGAAACCGCCTGAACACAAGCGTGATTCGTGGCCCCGTTCCCGATGGGAACGGGGCCACGTTCGTCTCGGGCGGCAGGCGAGTGGGCTGTGGATGAATTCTCGGCCCGTCGATGCATCTGTTCTACGCTTGGCCCATCGGTGTCGATCGTGATGGGGGAGAGTCATGGATGTCAATCCGGAAGCGTTGCGGCAGTTCGCCACTCGGGTCGACGAGGTAGGTGCACAGTGCTCCGCGTCGCCCATGCCGCACCACTTCGACGCCCTCGCGGCCCTGATGCCCGGCTCCACCACGGCGTACGCCGCACAGACCGCCGCCTCGGCGATGCGGCCGTTGTTGGCCGGTGTGGGCCACTACTTCGAGCAGGTGTCGGCGGCCGTGTACACCGCGGCCGGTGAGTACGAGACCTCCGATGCCGCACTGGCCGACCGGTTCGGTCGCGTCCCTGCCCCCGGGAGGGCGTGATGATTCCCAGCCGCACGGTGTTCGACACCTGGCGGACCGAATCGGTGGGGGCTGCCGGCCACACGCTGGGAGACAGCGGCGAAGCACTCGACGACGAGGTCTCGGGCGCCCGGTACGCCATCTCGCGTGTGGCGCAAGACGGTCTGTGGTCCGGCGTGGCCGCGCAGTCCGGTGAGACGGCGACCGACGTCGGCTGCCGCCGGGCCACCGCGCTGAGCGCCGTCGCGCGCAACTCGGCGATCGGTGTCGCCCGGTCCGCTCCGGACCTCACCGCGGCGGCGTCGAGGATTCGAAACCTGTTGACGGTCATCGAATCCGGCGATCTGTTCGTCACCGACGACTGGCTCGTGCTGCCGCGCGTCAAGAACTACCCGGCGACGTTGGCCGCCACGCTGGCGACCGTCGCCGACACCTTTCAGGTGCAACTCAATCCCGCCCTGGTCGACCTGAGCCGAGCCGATCACGACATCGGCGCGTTTGTGCGCCGAAAACTGATGGGCGATGGTCTCGGCCTGGCCCTTCCCGAGATCGACGCGGATCCCCACGCGCCCAAGGACTTCACCGAAGCCCCGCACGGTGACAACACCGGAGGCACCAACCCCGAGTTCGGCCGCGGCCTGCAACGTGCGCGACTGCTCGAGCACATGACCGGTACGGTCGTCGAGACCGAGACCACCACCGCCGGTGACACCACGACGACGACGGTGAGGATGCTCGACGGCTCCCGGCAGACCTACACCAGCGGTCCCGGAGTGAACCGGACCGAATTCCGCAGTCCGGAAGGTGTTCTGACCGCCACGCGCACCGTCGCGGGCGATGGCACGGCAACCGTGTCGTTGACTCGTCCGGGCAAGTCGCCCGCCGTCGTGACCGAGCGCCCCGACGGTACGACCGAGGCGGTCGTCGACGGGATCACCTTCCCCATCCCGTCCTCCCGTGACTATGCGATCGCCCTGGCCGCGGGTGGCATGTCCGCGACCGAATCCGCCGTGGCACGCGGGCTTCCCTACCTCACCCAGGCCCAGGTTGCGCGCCTGGAGATCGGTGCGAAAGCGGCCGGGCCGGGTCTGACGCTGCTCGGTACGGCGATGGGGGTCGCCACGGCGGAGAACGGCTACGAACGGTGTGTAGCAGGGGTGGCCGGCGGTGTCGGGTTGGGCGCCGATCTGGCACTGCTGGCGTTGGCCCCGGAGATGAGTCCGCTGCGGGCCTTCTGGACCGGCGCAATCGTGAGTCTTGGGGGGTCCACGGTGGGCAACATCGTGGGTCAGGTGCTGTGTCGATGAGGAATCTCGAGGTGGTCGGCATGCGGCCTGCATACCATCGATGCCCACGTGCCTGGCAGGGAGCGCGGTGGCGCCTGTGGGTGGGCAGGGTCTTCTGGGCTGTTGTCTGCTCGATCTTCGCGGGGGCGTCGGTGATGTCGGCTTTCGGCGGCAGCGTCGTCGTGGCGGTGGCGGCCGCGTCCGGCGCCGCGGGGGTCGCCCTGCTGCTGTTGTCCGAAGAACTCCGGTGGATGCGCACGGGCGCGACCCGACCGGGCCTCCGCGGTGTGCGAATCGCGGGGGCGGCATTGGTGATTCGTGTCGATGACCGCGAACGTGCGGTGGACATTGCGTTGCCGGCGGCGTTCGCCCTCGGCGGTGCCGGGGCGTTCTACGCCGTGTGCTCCGGAGAACTCGATCTCTCCTTCGTGCAACACTCGCCGCGGCCGGTCTCGCCGTTCACCTTTCTGGCCGTCGCTGTCACCGGTGCGGTCGGTCTCGTCTGGGAAATGGTTCGGCGCCGGCCCGACCCTCTGGTGCTGACCCCGCACGCCCTGGTCGTCGGCAAGAGACTCGGTCCACGGGGCGCGATCGCCTGGACCGACCTCGAACGCACCGAGCCGATGCCCACCGATGTGGGCAGACGTCGCAGGGGTGCCGACGCATGGCTGGCCATCGGCGCGGACGAGGAACCGCGGCTACGCCTGAACGTCGTGCGGCTCGGAGCGCCGACGACCTTCTGGCTTCTGGACTTCTACCGGCGGCATCCGGAACTGCGCGATGAACTCGCCGACGCCCGGGTGTTGCGGCGCCTGCGTGACGGATCACTCGTCGACGACGGTCGAGCCGATGTCTGATCGGGCCCACTCACAGTTGCCTCCGGAATACGTTGCGGTGCTGCGAGATCTGGCGCACGAGCCCGAACGCACCGAGGAGATCCGGAGCATGGTCGCCGGACTCGACGGCGTCACAGGGGTCGAAGCGGGCCTGATCGACGCCGTCCTTCCGTTGCCGAGCACCTGGCGCCCCGATGACCATGCACTGTTCTGGCGTGACCGGCGAGTCCGTGACGCGGAGCTGCGCCGGCGCATCGACGCCGCTCTCGACGACTGGATCGAGAATGGTGGATGGTCGTGGAGATCAGGCGGAATCGACGCCGAGGACCATCGGCGCATCGCCGAGCTGACGCGGCGCGAATTCGACGCCGAGATGGCCGATCATCGCCGACGACACGGTACCGGCGGATGAATCGGCGAGATCTGCACGCACGCCCGACCCCACAGACGAGTGCGCCCCCTCCCGAGGTGGGGAGGGGGCGCACTCGATGGAGCGAGTTCAGGGTCAGTAGACCGAGAAGCCCTTGTACTTGGTGTGGTTCACGTAGTTGAGGATCGGCCCGATGTTGGTGCCGGTCTCGGGGCCGAGGCAGCCGAGGAAGTAGTAGGCGTTGACCATGCCCACGAGTTTGTCGCCGACGACCACCGGGCTGCCGGAATCACCCTCGATGACGCACATCTGGGAGAAGTGCACGTCGCCGTCGGAGAACCAGGCGACACCGCAGGTGCTGCCGGTGGTGCGGCCTTCCTTGCACGCCACGGTCGGGAAACCGATCGGGCGGGTGTCGATCCCGCGGATCGTCACCGACCGCACGGTGCGCAGCGGTACGACGCGCGACGGGTCGAACTCGATGATCGCGACATCGTCCTTCGGGTCGGAATAGGTCACCACACCGGCCTGACCGCGATCCTGGAACGTCTCGGAGAGGACCTGCTGCCCGGGCTGGCCGCAGTGTCCTGCGGTGATGCCGATCAGTTGACCGGTCTTCGCATGACCGATCGTGGTCAGGGTGCACGCCTTGGCGGAGTCACCGCCCTGCAGGATCAGGATTCCTGATCCACCGCCGAGGAAGATCTTCGCCGGTGCCGCCTGTGCGGCGCCGGGAGCCCCCCAGCCGGCGAGTACCGTCGCTGCCAGGACAGCCAACAGTACTGTCAGCTTCTTCTTCATCCATACTCCACTCTGCTACCCGACCGGCGCGGCTTCTCGACCGCCGAATCGATTGTTGACACATCACCCGAAGCGCCACCGTACCGGCGGATTCGACGGGTGCCGCGGTTCGGCGACACTCTGCCGCCGCATCGCAACACTTCCGTAATGCCGCTCACAATGTACACGTCCACCCTGTGCCGCTCGGTCGCGTCGACGCCCGGCTGTTCGCCGCATCAGGAGAGGTCTCTAAGCTGACTTGCGGATGCCGTTACGGCATCGCGCCCGATCTCGCCACCGATTCTGGAGAAAAACTGTGACCTCAGCTGGCCTGCCGGTCGTTCTCATCGCCGACAAACTGGCCCCCTCGACCGTGGAAGCCCTCGGCGACGGGGTCGAGGTGCGCTGGGTGGACGGACCCGATCGCCCGAAACTGCTCGAAGCCGTCGTCGACGCCGACGCGATCCTGGTGCGTTCGGCCACCACCGTCGACGCCGAGGTCCTCGACGCGGGCAAGAAACTGAAGATCATCGCGCGCGCAGGCGTCGGCCTCGACAATGTCGACGTGCCGGCCGCCACCGAGCGCGGCGTGATGGTGGTCAACGCGCCCACCTCCAACATCCACACCGCCGCCGAGCACGCCATCTCGCTGATGCTCTCGGCGGCCCGTCAGATCCCGGCCGCCGATGCGACCCTGCGTGAACACACCTGGAAGCGTTCGTCATTCAACGGCGTCGAGATCTTCGACAAGACCGTCGGCGTGGTCGGACTCGGCCGGATCGGTCAGCTCGTCGCGGCTCGCCTGGCCGCCTTCGAGACCCACGTGATCGCCTACGACCCCTACGTGTCGCCGGCGCGCGCGGCCCAGCTCGGCATCGAATTGGTCTCGCTCGACGAGCTTCTCGAGCGCGCCGACTTCATCACGGTGCATCTGCCCAAGACGCCCGAGACCCTCGGCCTCATCGGCGCCGACCAGCTGGCCCGCACCAAGAAAGGCGTGATCATCGTCAACGCCGCCCGTGGCGGGCTCATCGACGAGCAGGCGCTGGCCGACGCGATCGTCGCCGGACAGGTCCGCGGCGCCGGCCTCGACGTCTTCGCCACCGAACCGTGCACCGACTCGCCGCTGTTCGAGCTACCGCAGGTCGTGGTGACACCGCACCTGGGTGCCTCGACCAGCGAGGCCCAGGACCGCGCGGGTACCGATGTCGCCAAGAGTGTGCGGCTGGCACTGGCCGGCCACTTCGTCCCGGACGCGGTCAACATCGTCGGCGGCACGGTCGACGAAGAGGTCGCCCCGTGGCTGGAGATGGCCCGCAAGCTCGGTGTGCTCGTCGGGGCGATCAGCTCCGAACTGCCGACGTCACTGGTCGTCGACGTGCGCGGCGAACTCGCCGCGAGCAACGTCGACGTGCTGGGGTTGTCGGCGCTGCGCGGCCTGTTCGAGGCCGCCCTGACCGAGCCGATCACCTTCGTCAACGCCCCGAAGGTGGCGCAGGAGCGCGGTGTCACCAGCGAGGTGACCACCGCCACCGAGAGCCCCAATCACCGCAGCGTGGTCGACGTCAAGGCGGTCTTCGCCGACGGCTCGGTCCACAACGTGGCCGGGTCGCTGTCGGAGCCGCGGCAGGTGGAGAAGATCGTCAACATCAACGGACGCAACTTCGACATGCGCGCCGAGGGCCTCAACCTCCTGGTGAGTTACACCGATCAGCCGGGCTCGCTGGGCAAGATCGGTACGCTGCTCGGCGACGCGGGCATCGACATCCTGGCCGCAGCGCTCTCCCAGGACGCCGCAGGTGCCGGTGCCACCATGATCTTGCGGGTCAGCCGCGAGGTCGACGACTCGGTGGTCGAGGCCATCGAGTCCGCAGTCGGTGCAACTCTGATCGAACAGGTGGATCTGTCATGAAGCTCGCCGTCATCGCCGGGGACGGAATCGGCCCCGAGGTCATCGCCGAGGCACTCGAGGTGCTGCGGGTGGTGACTCCCGACGTCGAGACCACCGAGTACGACCTCGGTGCCCGGCGCTATCACCGCAACGGTGAATTGCTGACCGAGGCCGATCTGGATTCGTTGCGCGAGCACGACGCGATCCTGCTCGGCGCGATCGGTGATCCGTCGGTGCCGTCGGGGGTCCTCGAACGCGGACTGCTGCTCTCCATGCGTTTCGCGCTCGATCACCATGTGAACCTGCGGCCCTCGCGCCGGCTACCCGGAGTGAGTTCGCCGCTCGCCGGGGACCCCGACATCGATTTCGTCGTCGTCCGTGAGGGCACCGAAGGCCCCTACACCGGCAACGGTGGCTCGATCCGTGTGGGCACCCCGCACGAGGTCGCCACCGAGGTCAGCGTCAACACCCGCTTCGGCGTCGAGCGCGTCGTCCGGGATGCCTTCGAGCGGGCGAGCCGCAGGCGCAAACACCTCACATTGGTCCACAAGACCAATGTGCTGACCTTCGCCGGATCGTTGTGGAGTCGGGCGGTCGCGGAGATCGGTGCCGAGTACCCCGATGTCACCACCGACTACTGCCACGTCGACGCCGCGACGATCTACCTCGTCACCGACCCCGGACGGTTCGATGTGATCGTCACCGACAACCTGTTCGGCGACATCATCACCGACATCGCGGCCGCGGTCTCCGGTGGGATCGGGCTCGCCGCGTCGGGCAACATCGATGCCACGCGGACCAATCCGTCGATGTTCGAACCGGTGCACGGCAGCGCCCCCGACATCGCCGGTCAGGGCAAGGCGGACCCCACCGCCGCCATCCTGTCGGTGGCGCTGCTCCTCGATCACCTCGGCGATGCCGAGGGCGCTCGACGTGTTGAACAGGCCGTCGCCGACGATCTGCTCGACCGCGACGGCCAGGAGCTGTCGACCTCGGAGATCGGTAAGCGTATTCGAGAGCGCTTGTAGCGCATAGGATTCTGCACTTGCCCGGTGGCCCGGTCCGGTGGTGTGGTGGTCGAGGAGACCCCACCCCCGGACCGGGCCACCGTCATCTGTGGTCGGCGTGAGGGGTCTCCGACGGGGACCGTGGAATGGGGATCTCGGGCGTCACTTGTTCTAGTTTCAATAGAACTATACAATCAGAGCGTGTTCATCCGAGTCGATCCCACCGATCGTTCGCCGATCTTTGCCCAGATCGCGGCGTCGGTTCGCGGCGCCATCGTCCGCGGTGACATCGGCGCCGGTGAACGGCTGCCCGCAGCACGGGAACTGGCCGCCTCGTTGGACGTGAACGTCCACACGGTGCTGCGCGGCTATCAGATCCTGCGGGATGAGGGGCTCGTCGAACTGCGTCGCGGGCGGGGCGCGGTGGTGTCCGATCACGCGCCGGAACAGGCCGAGATCGGTGAGGCCCTCGATCGGCTCATCGGGGTGGCGCAGCGGTGGGGACTCGGACCCACGGAATTGTCGGCAGAGATCACCAGGAGGATGTCATGACCGCGACAGCGTCGAAACCCACTCGGGAACAACGATTTCGGTGCGCGCTGGTGGGCGTGGTCCCGTCAGTCGTCATGCTGGGTGTCGCAGTGTCGTTGCTGTCGGCATGGCGTGGCGATCTTCCCGATCCGATGGCGTCACATTGGGGTACCGGGGGAGTCGACGGCACGAGCAGCATCGCCGGCGCGATCGTGACGGTGGTGGTCGTGTGTGTGCTCGCCGCTGCGCTGAACACCGTGGCGTCCCTCGCGATGTCACATCCCCGGCAGGTCCGGGCGAGCGTGGCGCTGATCAACTTTCTCGTGGTCGCGATCGCCGGGGTGATCCCCGCGGTGGCGGCAGGTCAGCGGGGAGTGGCCGCCGTCCACGACGTTGCCACACCGGTGGTGCCGATCCTGCTCACCCTTGCGATCGCGGCGGTCGTCGCGGCGGCGAGTTGGGTTCTCATCCCGCAGTGGGCCACCGCGGTCGGCGGGCCCGTGGGTGCGGTCCCCGCCGAAGACCTCGCTTCCGGAGAACGCTTCTATTGGCAACGCTCGGTGGGGAATTCGGTGGTCGCCGACGTCCTCTTGGCCGCCACCGCGGTGGTGCTGGTCATCATCACCGCGGTGACCGGGGTGTGGTGGCTGCTGGTGGTTCCCGCCCTGATCGTCCTCGGCGCCGTCCTGATGGGAACCGTGCGGGTGCGGATCGATCGCAGTGCGATGACGGTGCGCGGCGCGCTGCCGTGGCCGCGCCAGGAGATTGCCATGGCCGACATCGTCCGTGCCGAGGTCATCACGGTGCACGCGTTGCGCGACACCGGCGGTTACGGCCGCCGTCTTGCCATCCGGGGAGAGGGCAAGGGCGCGTGGGGATTCGTGGTGCGCTCCGGTGAGGCCGTGATGGTGACTCGCACCGACGGCCGGCGCGACTTCGTCGTCGTCGACGATGCCGCGACCGCGGCCGGCCTGATCAATGCAGTGCTCGCCCAACGTCTGCCGGGCTGAGCGACTCTCAGCCGGGCGTGTCGACCGACACCGGCTCCGGCTGCGGGAGCTGGTCGCGCGGAACCAACGGTGCCGCGATCACCGGAGCCACCGCACTCGCGGCGAAGGCCAGCGGGAAACCGACCGCGGTGATGAGGGCGCCGAACAGCGGGGTGGTGGCGGCGGTGGCCAGATACTGTGCGGTGTTCTGGATGCCGAGACCACGTCCGCTCCAGCGCGGCCCGGCGAATTCGGCGATCGCGGTGAAGGCCAGGCCGTTGTCGGCGACGGAGACGATCGAGGCCACCATCATGACAACCACGCACACCGGACTGTCGGCCCAATCGGTCAGTGCCAGAACGCCCATCGCGACACCGGCGACCACGGCGATCAGCCGGATCGGCCGCATGCGGGACAACCATGCGTCCGACCATCGCCCGGCCGCGATGCGCCCCAGCGCGCCGAGCGTCTGAGTGATCGTCACGAGGACACCGGCCGTGGCCGGAGACCAGTGGCGGGCCACGATGAGCCAGGTCGGCACGAAGGTCCACAGCATCGACTGCGGGATCACCAGGAGCACGCTGACGGCGTGTACGCGTGCCAGGAACCAGCTGTCGCGGTACGGGTTTCGTGCTGGTGCGGCGGCGATCGAGCGAGCCGACGGCGGGTCGACGATGCCCAGGACGCACGCGAGCAACCCGAGCGCGGTCACCACGATGGGGACCACCAGCGCTGCGGCGATACCGCGGTGTTGGGCGATCGCGGGCATGCTCAACGCGCACACCGCGATTCCCAGGGGTTGGGCCATCTGCCGGACGCCCATGGCCGTGCCGCGTTGGGCCGCGGGGAACCAGCCGACCACGATCCGGCCGCTGGCGCCGTTGGCGGCACCGGAGCTCAGGCCGCCGAGGAAGAGCAACGCCGCCAACACGGTGAACGGGGCCGATCGCCATGCCGCCACTGCCGTCGCGATCGCCGCCATCAAGGTCAGCGACAGCGAGATCGTCAGGATCACGCGTTCGCCGTGGCGATCGAGCAGGCTGCCCCAGCCGATGATGGCCATCATCAATCCGACCGTGGGAACCGCGGCGAGCACCGACGCCCGCGACACGCTCATGCCCTCGGCGTGCAGGGCGGGGATGAGGTAGGCGATCCCGGACACCACACAGGTCGTGGTCATCGCGGCGATCAGCGAACACGCGAGCATCGCCCACCTGCGGGTGGTGCCGATGGTGTCGGGGGAATTCATGTCGCCTCCTCGAAGCTCTCTCGGGTCTGGTCGTGTCTCATAATATGAGAAATGACTCCCATATTTTAGAACCCGTGATCTTCGGGATGCCAATCGACGTCCCGAAGTGTGGACAATGCCGGTGCGATACCCTCGGGCCATGCGTCTTGGTCGAATCGCCAGTCCCGATGGTGTCGCCTTTGTCTCGCTCGAGGATTCCGGTGACGGTGTCGTCGCCAAGGAGATCGCCGAGCATCCCTTCGGCACCCCGACGTTCACCGGTCGGAGTTGGCCGCTGGCCGATGTCCGATTGCTCGCGCCGATCCTGGCGACGAAGGTCATCTGCATCGGCAAGAACTACGCCGCGCATGCGGCCGAGATGGGGGGCTCGGCTCCCGAGAACCCGGTGATCTTCCTCAAACCGAACACCTCGATCATCGGGCCGGAGGTCCCCATCGTGCGCCCGCCGTCCTCGGACCGTGTCGATTTCGAGGGTGAGCTTGCCGCGGTGATCGGTCGTCCGTGCAAGGACGTCAAGGCCTCCGAGGCGGCCGGGGTCATCCTCGGATACACCGTCGCCAACGACGTGACCGCCCGCGATCAGCAGCAGGCCGACGGACAGTGGACACGCGGCAAGGGGTATGACACCTTCTGCCCGCTGGGGCCGTGGATCGACACCGCCTTCGATCCGTCGGATGCCGAGATCCGCACCGAACTCGACGGCGAGGTGCGCCAGCGCAGCCGAACCTCGTTGATGCTGCACGACATCGGCGCCATCGTCGAGTGGATCTCCCGGGTGATGACGCTGCTGCCCGGTGACGTAATCCTCACCGGCACCCCAGAGGGGGTGGGTCCGATGGTTGCCGGACAACGGGTTTCGGTGACCGTCGAAGGTCTGGGCACACTGAGCAATCCGGTGGTGGACAAGCCGTGACGGCACCGGTGAGCACCGCACGGATCAACGGGATCGACCTGTCCTACGAGGTCGCCGGCGAGGGTCCGCTCGTCGTGATGGTGATGGGCACCGGCAGCCCGGGCCGGGTGTGGAAGGCAAATCAGGAGCCGGCCCTGCGCAAGGCCGGCTATCGTGTCGCCCTGTTCGACAACCGTGGCATCGCCCCGTCCTCGGAGTGCGCCGCCGGGTTCACGCTCGAGGACATGGTGGCCGACACCGCCGGACTCATCGAGCATCTCGGTGGACCGGCTTTCGTCGTGGGGACCTCGTTGGGTGCCCGCATCACCCAGGAACTCACCCTGGCGCGGCCCGACCTCGTCCGCGGCGCGGTGATGTTGGCCACCTACGGCCGCAGCACGCCGCTGCAGGAAGCGATCTCGGCCGGCGAGCGCGCGCTCTACGACCAGAAGATCACCCTGCCTCCGGAGTACGAGGCCGCCATCACCGCGCACCTCAACCTGTCGCCGCACACCCTCGACGACGATCGGGCCGCACAGGACTGGCTCGACATCATCGGGTTCTCACCTCAGACCGTGACCCCCGGGGTGCGTGCTCAGCTCGGACTGCACCACCGGGAGGCCAATCGTCTCGACGCATACCGGCGCATCACCCGGCCCGCGCTCGTCGTCGGATTCGCCGACGATCGCACGTTGCCGGTCAAGCTGGCACGCGAGGTGGCCGAGGTGATCCCGGGAGCCGAGTACGCCGAGGTGGCCAAGGCCGGGCACTTCGGTTATCTCGAACAGCCGGCCGAGGTGAACCGGCTCATCGTCGACTTCTGCGACCGCCACCGGGACTGACTCCCCGGGTGGTCGGTTCGATACGCTGAGCCGCATGGCCAGTACCGATTCCGCCCGCCCCGATCCCGCAGGCTCCGACGCCGTGCGCGTCCGATTCTGCCCGTCCCCTACGGGTACCCCGCACGTCGGGATGGTGCGCACCGCGCTGTTCAACTTCGCGCAGGCGCGACACGACAAGGGCACCTTCGTCTTCCGCATCGAGGACACCGACGCCGCCCGCGACAGCAAGGAGTCCTACGACGCGATCCTGGAATCGTTGCGATGGCTCGGACTCGACTGGGACGAGGGCCCCGAGGTCGGCGGACCGTACGGTCCGTACCGGCAATCGGAGCGTCGTGGAATCCACCTCGACGTGGTGGCGCGTCTGTTGGCGGCGGGTGAGGCCTACGAGGCGTTCTCGACCCCGGAGGAGGTCGAGGCACGGCATCGCGCGGCCGGCCGGGACCCTAAGCTCGGTTACGACAACTTCGATCGCGACCTCACCGACGAACAGCGTGCCGCCTATCGCGCCGAGGGCCGCAATCCCGTTGTGCGCCTTCGCATGCCCGACCGTGACATCACCTGGGACGATCTCGTCCGCGGCGCCACGACGATCAAGTCGAGTACCGTTCCCGACTTCGCGTTGACCCGTGCGAACGGCGATCCGCTCTACACCCTCGTCAATCCCGTTGACGACGCGATGATGCGGATCACCCATGTGTTGCGCGGCGAGGACCTGTTCTCATCCACCCCGCGCCAGATCGCGTTGTACGAGGCGCTGATCCGGATCGGGGTGGCCGAGGCGGTGCCCGTCTTCGGGCATCTGCCGTTCGTCATGGGGGAGGGCAACAAGAAACTCTCCAAACGCGATCCGCAGTCCAACCTGTTCCATCACCGGGACCGCGGATTCCTGCCGGAGGGTCTGCTGAACTACCTCGCGCTGCTCGGCTGGGGGTACTCGCACGAGACCGATGTGTTCACCCTGGAGCAGATGATCGACAAGTTCGATGTCCGCGACGTCAACTCCAATCCCGCGCGCTTCGACCAGAAGAAGGCCGACGCGATCAACGCCGAGCACATCCGGATGCTCGAACTCGGTGACTTCGCCGCGCGGCTCAAGGCCTACCTCATCGAGCGCGGTCACCTGTCGGAGCCGATCGACGACGCCACCTTCACCGCCCTCGCCGAACTCGTGCAGACCCGAATCCAGGTGTTGGGCGACGCGTGGGCATTGATGTCGTTCTGCTACGTCTCCGACGCGGAGTTCACCATTGACGAGAAGGCCGCCGCCAAGAATCTCGGTGCCGACGCGGTGCCGGTCCTCGACGCCACCATCGCCGCCGTGGAGGGTCTGTCGTCGTGGCAGACGCCCGCACTGCACGACGCCCTCGACGCCGCGCTGGTGGACGATCTGGGCCTCAAACCGCGCAAGGCGTTCGGTCCGGTGCGGGTTGCGGTGACCGGGTCGCAGGTCTCGCCGCCGCTGTTCGAGTCGATGGAACTGCTGGGCCGCGACGTGAGCCTCGCGCGTCTGCGCGCGGCCCGGGAGTTGGCGGCAAAGTAGCCACTGACCAGGCGATTTGTGGTCCAGGGGTAGTGCTCTGCTAATCTATCGCAGGTTCTTTTCCGAGAGGAAAAGAGAAAACCTTGGGGTATGGTGTAATTGGCAACACAGCGGTTTCTGGTACCGCCATTCTAGGTTCGAGTCCTGGTACCCCAGCGACCACCAAGGTCTATGGCCCCGTCGTCTAGCGGCCTAGGACGCCGCCCTCTCAAGGCGGTAGCGCGGGTTCGAATCCCGTCGGGGCTACAACGAAGAAAAGACCCTCTCACCTGCACGCAAGCGGGCGAGGGGGTCTCTTCGTTGATGCCGAGTTCTGGTGCCGTGGACACGATTTGGACACACGCCCCCGAACGAACTTCACGCCGCCGGCAGCACCCAGCGCCACGACCCTGGCGTGCCTTGTTCGCGCAGTTCAAGTTCTCGCGAGCCAGCAGGAAGCGCGAACAGAATGGTGCCGCGCCCTTTCTGGCCAACATCGAGAGGCTGATAGAACGGTCCGGGATCGAAGTCCCCACACCCAATGGCGACGTCGGCCTTCGTGCCGTAGCCGTCCGCGTCGATCGCGTACCAGTTGTCTGAGGAGATGACGAACCCCGGAGGCAAGGTTGCGTTGGGCGCTGGGGTCGAATGGTAGGCCTGCGCATCGATGGCCAGTCGGTAGATCTCGGAACCCGCAGGCGGAGGCGCGCTGTCGGAGCAGTTGGCCGAGGGCACTTTGTCGAGTGCGGTGACAGTGAAGGCGAGTGAACAGCTTTCGTCGGAGGCGTCAGCACAGTTCCATCCGGCCGACTGGCCGACCGCCTTGTTGAGGACGTCCGCGGTCTCTGGCGCGGTCGATGCTGATGTGGCCGATGAGCTGTGTCGGCTGGCGGCGGTACTCGAATCTGAACTGGTCCCGCAACCGGCTGCACAACCGATGGCCAGGAGAACGACGATTGCGCCGATTGCCTTCTTCACACGTCATGTTCTATCCCACCTATAGGTGCTGACGCGACGTGAATCCCTGAATTTCCGTCAATCGATTGCGTGTCACATCCCGGATCTACGCTCACCTCATGACCGACCGCGCCCTTCTCTCCGCCGCCGCCCACGCCATCCGCAACCAGATGAAGCGCCGTCAGGTCACCGAGCAGGCCGCGATGCTCGAGACCGACCCGTCAGCGTGGGCGCGGCCAGACCCCGAGCTCGAGACGCTGGCGGTCGAGATCGACGAGGTGATGTACGGGCGCCGGCGGGAGACGCCGGGGCTGATGGAGCGGATCGCCTCGGTGTTGGGGGATGACTGGGAGCCGAGTTCATAACTTTTATTTGTTATGAACTCGGCCCGATTGAAACACCCACCAACGCCGAAAGCCGCCCCCGATCCGTGTGGACCGGGGGCGGCTTCGTCAGTGTGGCGTCACTGATATCAGTGACGGGTGTCAGTGAGGTTAGGGGCAGGCTGCTTACTTCGCGTTATGGGCGGGGTCGGATCACACGGCAGACTGTGACAAGAGCGGCACTCTCCATTGATGGCTGTGGAGATAGCCGCCTGCGATCCGCATACACTGACCGCCGTACACCTCGGAAGTCAGCAGTCGCAGATCGTCGCCGGGTCGCGGGCAGTAGAAGAGGCCGTACTTGTTGCCGTAGTTGCTGGTGTCGTGAGCTACGCAGTAGTAGATTCCCGTCGCGGGATCGACGATCCCGTAGAAGGCCCCGTGGTACCACCGATCCCCCATGACAGTCACCTTCGATGCGCCCGTAGATGCATGCGCGGCATTTACCGGCGCGGTCAGGACGACCTCAGTGGCCGAGTTGACCGTCTTGATGTAGGCCCCGGTGCGCACTCGTCCCGCCGTGGTGTACCTCGCTTCGTCTAGCACTCGCCGTCCAATGTCATTGGAGGTGAAGTTGCCTGTCGGGGATTGCAGGGTACTCGGTGCCACCAGGGTCACGTCCGTCAGATATCGAGAGCCCAGCCCACCAGGGACGGGAATGTTGTAGTGCCAGTTCTTTGCTGCACTCCGCTTTGTCCAGCTCGCCTTGTCCCACACCCATGCCGTCACATCGGCGGTGTCGCACGCCCCGTACACGTAATCCGGCGTGAAGCTGATCTGGACTACCTGACTGTTCGCGTCGGTGGCCACCGTCAGCCATGTGGCCCCGTAGTCGGTGGATCGCAGAATCTCAAACCCTTGGCCATCGCCGCCTGCCAGCCATAGGTGACCAGGAAGATATGGGTCGCACGCGATGGTGTGGATATGCCGGGTGCTCGCGCCCGTCCACTTGGTGACCCAATTCGTCCCTGCGCCAGCGGCATCCGCCAGTGTGATCGCCCATAGCTTGGGAGTCAGCCCCGAGGGGTCGGCGTACTCACCGACATAGAGATACTTGTCGTCACAGTCCATCGACGTGCCGATCCCCCCGGACCCCTGAGTGAGGGTGAGGACTTCCGCCCAACCGAAGTCCCCCGATGTTGGAATGGTGGATCGGTAGATCTTGTACCGGCTCGCCGTCGCGTCATACCCACCCAGCCAGTAGTACCCGGCGAAGCGCACCAGGTAGGCGACCGACGTCACGTCCGTGATCGCGGCAGGCAGCGACTTATTCGCGGATTTTGTTGCTCCCGCATCGTCTGACCACTGGAGATATGTGGACCCAACGTAGAAGATGCGGCCGGTGACTTTGTCCGCGCCAATGCAGAGCGGAGTGCCAGTCAACGCGGCGCTGAACCCCGCTAGACCCACAGTGGTCCTGGGCGTAAACGCATTGGATGCGTCGATCGTACCGACCGCCGCGTTGAGTCTCGTCAGCCTGCTCACGCGAACACCACCCCGCTCATGACGAGGGTGACAGCGCTGGCGGTGCCAGCGAGTGTGGACACGAAATCGCCCGGGCCGAGGAAGTTTCCCTGCAACTCATCGACGATGATCGAGTCACCGGCGATCAGAGTGTAGGGCGCAATCACACGATTGGCCGCCCCAGCCGTGCCGCCCGACTTCACCATCGACACTGACACGGTGACCGCCGATCCCGAGGTGTTGGTGAGCACCGCCCGAGCGATCTTCGCCGCCGACGCGGCAGGGCAGGTGTACTGCGTGGTCTCAGTCGCCGCGAGCTGCTGGCTGACGAGGACTTGCGGGAGCGCGCTGGTCGCGCCCATGAGATTCTGGGTCATGGGTCTCTCCTATCCGAGGGCGATGGCGAAGGCGATGGCCCTGCCGGTAGCGGTGGTCAAGGTGGCGGCGTCCCCGGAGTCGGCATGGGCGGCCGCCAAAGTCACTGCCGCAGCCGGTGATCCAGCACCCGAGACCGGGGCATAACTGGCGTCGGCGACCGCTTGGGTGAGGAGGCCGTTGGGATGGCTGGCGAGGTAGGCGTTGACGGCAGCGGTGATCGTCGACGCTGGCGCGGTGGCCGGCACCCCGAACAGGATCAGGTCCTTCAGATCGCCGCCGCCAGCGGGCACGTCGAACGCGAACCAGTCGACGCCGATCCGTACCCGCCACGGTCCGGTATCGAGGGTGACCGACTGCGCGGTGTTGCGCGGATAGAGCGCGCCGAAGCCGTCGGGTGTGACGACTTGTCCGGATGTGTTGACCCACGGCGCATTACGCGGCTCGAAGCGTAGCGACTTGGAGTCTTTGCCGGGTAAGGCGTTGAGGGTGAAAGTGATTGCTGGCATCAGGCCTCCTATGGTCCAGCGAATCCGAGTTCGCACACGGTGATCGGCGCCGGGTCGGGATCATCCTCGGTGGGTTCATCCGGCCGGGTGGCGGTGATCGTGATCCAGTTGCCGGGCTGGTTTTCGTCGACGCCGCGCGCGACCGTGAACGTCACGTCTGGCAGATCGTCGAGGGTGAATGTTGTTGCTGCCATGTGATTCTCCTAGCTCGCGGTCTGCATGAGGAAGCCGCCGAAGTGTAGCGACCCGCCACCAGGGCCGCCATCGCGGAACGGTTGCGAGGTCGTCGCGCCACTGGGCCGCATCCACCCGATCTGGCAGGTGTCCCCGGCGTTGAGGTACAGCCACGTGGCAGTGTCGTTGGCGACCATGTCGGTTGCGCGGGAACCGTTGACGAACACGACGTATCCGATGGCCTGAGTGCCTGAGCCCCACGACAACGCCCCGATGATCTGATAGAAGCCGGACCGCTGAATCGTGACCGTGCCCCGCGCCTGGTTCGTGACGGTGACCTGTGAGGTGTTGACCGTCGTGTCGAACACGTCGACCGGGAGGGTGTTGTAGGACAACGCAGTTCCAGAGCCACTCGACGAGGTGGTACTCGTCGCCGCCCGATGTAGTCGCCAGCCGATTCCGATCACAACAGAGCCCGCCTTGTCCGAGAGTGAGAAGGACGCCAATCGGAAGGCGTCGTTGACGATGCCCAGCAGCGGGACCGTGTACCGCGACATCGCGAACCCGCCATAGAGGGTGGTGGTGCCGTAGCTGAGGGTGGCCGACGAATCGGTGTAGGTCAGGACCAGCACCCGGTTCACGTGCACGTAGTAGGTGGCGTCGATGCAGCAGTACTCGATCATGTCGCCCGGATTGATCGCCCGCGACTGCGACGCCCACGCCGTCCACGAATAGGTGGTGCCCGATTTCGCGAACCGACCGAGCGTCACCCCCGATTCGTCGTAGCGCACATAGCCGCCGCGGGTGAACCCGGCATCGATGCGGCACAAGAGGTACTCGTCCTGGGGGTCGTTGACCTTCTCGCCGACGACCACGATGATCGACTGATTCGGTGTGGCGGTCGGGTAGTTGAACTGTTTGCCGTAGGTGCCGTCAGCCGCGCCCGACTTGATGCCCGCGCGCCCCGCGCTACCCCGGATGACGATGTTGCCACTGCCGTCGTCAGTCCAGTCCACCGTGGGGAGCGCGGCCCCGTCAGAACCGAAGAACACCACCGAGTTCGACACACCCTTGGCGGCGTTCGCGTTTTGCTGCGCCGCTGACTGTGCGGCCTGTGTCGCCACCGCCGTCGCGGTCGCCGACGCGGCGCCGGCCAACCCGAAGATTGACGCCACCGTGTCGAAGGCCTGCGCAATCGC
Organism: Gordonia sp. N1V; assembly: GCF_029269935.1. Taxonomy (NCBI): domain Bacteria; kingdom Bacillati; phylum Actinomycetota; class Actinomycetes; order Mycobacteriales; family Gordoniaceae; genus Gordonia; species Gordonia sp. N1V. The sequence continues at coordinate 460,790 of NZ_JARJDD010000001.1, read as the reverse complement.
CCCCGTGCCCGCCGCGGCGCCACCGGAGATCGCGTTGTTGATGTTCTGCGCGATCTGATTCGACGCCGTCTGTGCTGCCGATGCCGCCGAGGATGCTGACGCCGCATTCGACGTCGCGGTCGCCACGTTCGTGTCCGTTGTCGAGCGCCACCCCACCAGACCGGCGAACCAATCCTTCACGCCCTGGACTGCCGAGTTGATCGGCGTCACCACAAGGCCGTTGAGAATGTCGGCGATCTGCTGGAGCATCGTTTGCAGGCCACCAAGATTCAGCGCACCACCGAGAGTCGGTAACCCGGTGACGGTACCGCCGGACAGGATGGTTTTCAGACCGTTGATCCACGTACCGAGGTCGTCGGTGTCGCCGTCCTCGATGCCGGTGATGATCTCGATAAGGTCGCCGAACCCGGGCAGCTTCGACAATCCCTCGAAGAAGCCTGCACCCCCGGTGACCGTGCCGCCGGAGAGTAGCGTCTTGAGGTTGTTGATCCAGGTCCCCAGGTCGTCAGTGTCACCGTCTTCGATCCCGGTCAGGATCTCGATGATGTCGTCGATGACATCGGGGAAGATCTTGTACAGCGCCGCCACGATGTACCCGGCGACCTCTTCGGTGATCTCCGGTTTGCTGCCCGGGTATCTCACTGCGCCACCGCCACGATCTGTCGAGCCAGCCGGTCGACCTGCCCGCCGGTGAGGTAGTTGAGGGTGTGGGCGGTGCCGAGGTATCCGGCGGCGTATTGGCCGGCCGAGGCGAGATCAGGCCAGCGCCATGGTGCCCACCACGCCTGCGCGCGCTGCTCGGCGAGGCGGGTCACGAGATCGTTGGCCCACCGTTTCCCCGCCTCGGGTGAGCGCAGCGACATCCATTCGGTGGCGTCGGCGATCGACCGTAGCGGGGACCCGAGTGGCAGATCAGCGATCGGATCGCCGGGGGCGTAGACGCTGAGCAGGGTACGCGGTACCGACAGTGCGCCCGCGATGCCCGCGCGCCCAACGTGCACCGGCTGGTGCGGGTTGCCGAGCGCGGCGACGGCGAGCACGTCGAGATCGACAGCGCGCGGCAGGACCTCGCGAGCAAACGCCACCGCGACGGCCGCGCCCTGCGAGTAGCCGCCGACGATCGCCTGATATCGGCTCGCGCGCACCGCATCCCGCAGCGCCACCATGCCCGCGGCCACCGAGTCTCCGTACGACTGATCGGCGGCGCCGGTCGCGGGGCCGAATGTGGCTGGGTAGTCGACGTAGGTGAAGCGCACCGCGGTACCGGCCAGCGCGCGCCGCAGTGCCTCCGACACGGCCGAGCGCGCCGACGGGCGGGTCCAGGTGCCATCGCACCAGAGGAGGTCGACGGTCATCGACGGTCCTTCCGCTGCATCTTCACCAGCAGGATGAGCATGATCAGCGCGCCCACGACGCCGCAGTAGTAGGCGATCGGGCGGATGATGTCACGGGCGTAGTACCCTGAGTCGGTCAGCAATGTCACCGACACCTGCGTGAGGGCGACAGAGAATCCGAAACTCTGACCGAACAGGATGCGCCCGGCCGGCGAATCGATCCACCGCGACCGCAGGCCGTAGAGCACGGTGAACACGATTTGCAGAATGGTCCACGCGAAGATGGCATAGTCGCCGGGATCGAGATCCGCGAGGGTCACGGCTTCCTCCTCATGCTCTTGGTGATGGCCTCGGCAAAATGGTTGCGGCGCTCAGCCTCTCGGGACTGCGCCAGGAGGTCGGCCGCTTCGGCGCGGCGCGCGTCGACCTCGCGACGGGAGCGACGCACCTGCTCGGTTTGCGCCTCGAATCGCGACCGGCGAATCTCGGCGTCGACGACGACCGGATCGGGGCCGAGGGGACGGGGCCGGCGAAACAGATGGCACATCACCGCTCACCCGCCTCGGTCACTTGATGTAATGCCGCCGCGACCCGTACCTGCAACGCCTGGGCCTCGCCGAAGTCGGAGATACTGTCGGCCTGCGCGGAGATGGTGCGGGCCTGCTCGGTCGTCAGCTCGGTCGCGGCGTCCAGGGCTCGGGACTGTGCCGCGATCCGCTGATCCCGCTCCACTGTCATCGCGTCGAGCACCCGCCGCGGCACCAGGTCGCCCCGTACGATCGCCCGAATCACCAACCCCAGCACGGAGATGAGGAGCAGGGCCAGCGCACCGACGACGTAGAGGGCAACGTTGTCGGTGATCGGCGGACCGGTGATCACTCGCCCGGGTATGCGTCTCGCGCCGAGAGCACCTGGCCGTCAACAACCTTCGGTGTGACCTGCGGGCGAGTGAACACGAAGCCGAGTGTCACGGAGGCGACGGCGAGGATCGCGCCCTGCTGTGCGTCGGTCAGGTGCAGGCCGAAGGCGACGAAGAGCGGGACCGCGGTCTGCACGACGGCGACCAGCGCGGGGTAGACGGACTCCTTCACGGCAAGCACGACGACGAGGCCGAGGACCGCGTTGGCTGCGGCGATGATCACGCCCTGGGTTTCGGTCGAGATCGTGATGCCGAAGGTGGTCAGCAGCACCAGTGCCGCCGAGATCAGCGAGGTCCAGGCGGCGGGTTCGCGGCCGAGGACGAGGCGTGCGGGAGAGGTGGTGGTCATGTCGATCCTCACTTCTTGGTTGCGGGGTCATAGCAGCCCTCGACGCCGGCCTTGGCGCACAGGGCGGCGAGGGCGTCCACGAGGGTGCGGTTGCCCAGTTGCGGCCATCCGGGGTACTGGCCCTTGTCGCGGCCGCCGGTGAGCTGCTGGCGCACGTCCTTCACATCCGAGCCGATGGGCCCGTTGAAGTCGGCGGTGAACTTGTTGATTGCGTCGACGTCACTCATGCTGAGTCCTCCTTGATTGGTTGCCTGACGGAGCAATTCGTCCATCGGGTAGTTCGGTCCCGGGTCGGTGTGGTCCGACTCGTGGAATGCCGCCGAGATGTCCGCGTGCGTGCAGATACCTCGCTTGCCCGCCCGCACATCAGCGGGAGAGAGCCGAACGATCGGGATGCCGTACATCTGGGAGAAGTACGCGATCCGCTTCGCCAGCGTGGACACCTGGGCACTGTTGCCCAGCCATCGACTACGCGGCCATGCCGCTCGCCCGGCGGCGCAGATGTGCAGTCCTCGCGCGTTGCCCATCGACATTGCCGCCCAGGCTTGCCGGTCGTACGGGACGAGTTGCCACTCGTCGCCGTTGACGTCCACCAGGTTGTGATACGAGCCGTTCTGTTGCGATTCCATCCAGTTGATCGCGGGCATGGCGCGGTCGGATTCGGTGGAGTGCACGGCGATGAACTGGTAGTTCGTCAGCTTCTTGTCCCACAGGCCTGCGCCCATGCGCTGGTAGAACGTCATCGCTTCATCAGCTCCCCGATGGCCTCGATGACTGTGCGGCCGCCGAGTTGTGGCCAGCGACCGCCGATCTGGGCGAGCACATCCTTGGCGTCCGATCCGATGGCCGACATAAACGCCGAGGTGAACCCCGTGACGTCGGTGACCTTCAGGCCTGTCGGCAGATTCGGGTAGGTGTAGCCCTTGCCGGCGATCAGCGACATGCACTGCTCGACGGTGATCCAGTACGTCTTCGGCTGGAATCCGCTGTCGGCCACGAACACCCACCGGTGCGCGTCGTCGTACCCGGCAGCCAGTGTGTAGTGGTAGACCGTGCCGCCGCCGTAGCTCGGGGAGCGTGATCCGCCCACCCCGCGCGGGTAGTTGTTCGGCGGCGCAATCCAGTTCATCGCCACCGCGTACCCCGCGTTCACCGAGCGCACGAGACGACCCCAGAAGTCGTTCACCTGCGCAGCGGTCGGCGGATCGTTGGTGATCCACTGGGTCAGATGGTCGATGCCCAGGTGGTTGCCGAGCACCCGATCCAGGTAGGCGATGCTGTCGGTGCCATTGACGGTGGTGCCGAGCTCGCGGGCCAACTGCGACTCCGGCACCACCCGCTGCGTCTTCGCCCAGATCGCATTCTGCGTGGTCGCCGGACCGCAGTTGTACCCGGTCTCCTGTGTCACGATCCCGGCATTCACCGGGAGAGTTCTGACTGTCATGTGTCCCTCTCAGATCGAGTTCGCGAGTCCGCGGATCGACGTCGCGCCGTCCTGCACACCAGTGATCAGCCGCTCCCACAAGCCCTGCGCTGCCTTGTTTTTCCCGAGCGTCGCCGTCTCGGAGAACCCGCCGTCGCGACGTCGACCGACCGTCACCTTCGAGACGTACTGCTCGACCGAGGTGCCGTTGTCCCAGAGGGTGACGGTGTCGCCGTGCTGGTATTTGCGGGCGGCGCGCTTCCCGGTTTCGGGCTGGCCGAAGTGGATGCCGCGGCCGTCAGTACCGGACATGACGTCGAACTCGATCGTCTGCGTGCCGCCGTGCTCGTGGAGTGTGCGTTTGCCGGTGGCATAGGCGTCCAACGAGTAGGCGGCGGTGTTGTCGGCGAAGATCTCACCGAACGCATCCATCCCGAGGTCGTCCTCAAGGTCGTGGTCGACGACCACCTGGTAGGCGAAGAACACATCGTCGAAGAGGTCGCCGACGGTGAGGCTCAGCCCTGCGAGGCCGCCGGCGCCGGGGATGGTGGAGATGGCGAAGATGATCGCGGAGATGGCGAGGTTGGCGCCGATCTCGATGGCCTGGTTCAGCACCTCGGGCGCCTTGCCGCCGACGATGGCCCGCGGTGCATCACCGTGCGTCTCGCTGAACGTGTACGACTTGATGCCCGCCTGGGCGTCGGTGCGGAACTGGCAGATCCGGTTGTCGCGCTTGGTCGTGGTGTCGAAGAGGTAGCAGGCGTGCGGTGGGGTGTTCTGCCACAGGCCCGACGACACCGACCCCAACTGCGAGAGGTCGAGGAAGTGATCGGAGGTGAGGTCGAGGATCGATTGGAGCTTGCCGAGCGTCGACGTCGAGAACACCTCGGGTGGCGCGCTGTGCCCGTCCCACAGGTCGACCGACACGCCCATCTCCAGGCGGTCACACGTCGGGGCGAACAGCTCATCGAGCCAGGTGAATCGAGCAGGTAGCGCGATGAGGTCTTCGTAGGCGCCGAGGATGATGTCGAGGAGGTCGTCGACCGAACTGATGTCGTCGAGGTTGGTGTAGTTCGAGATGTTCCACGAGTCCGGCCACTTCAATGGAAGGCGCACGTACACAGGTCGATTGAGGCGTGTGAACACCTTGGCCACGAAGTTCTTGAACACCGGATCGACTGGGCCCCAGACGATGTCTTGCTTGCCGGTGATGTTGAATTGGACTTCGGCGGGGAATAGGTTGTTCACCCATGCGGACCCGCGCTTGAGGTGGAAGCGGTTGTCCATTCCGGAGTAGGTGGTTTCGACGCCGAGCGGGCCGACTTTGTTGCGCTTGAGGATTCGGCCGGAGTATTCGAGGCCGTCGTAGCCGCATCGGAAGTGCCAGACGGTGCGGCGGATGTCGGTGATCTCGTCGTTGACCCAGTGCTTCTCAGGGAGCCTGAACGAGAATGCGCCCGGGTCGACGCCGAACGCGTACTCGACCTGATCCTCGATGACCGTACCGACCGGCTTCCAGTCGATGGTGTCGCCGTTAACCGCGATGGCGCCATCGCTGCTGCGCCTGCCCAGCTCGAAGTAGTCCCACGTCGGATCGGTGATCGCCTGTGGGTATCCCGGATCAGCCATCTAGAGCGCCGCCCAATAGTATTGCGGCACAGTCACAGTGAGGCTTGTCGCGCCACTGGTGCCGGTGCCGGTGATGGTGACCGGGATCGCCGGAGTGTTCGCGGGGGCGCGCTTGGCCCACCGCGTGCCGATCCACGAGCGGTCGGCGCCGGACTGGTCGACGATGGACCAGTAGTCGGGGTCGGTGTCGATCTCGAGCCACTGGCCTGCGGTGAGCGTCGGCAGCGGCAGCGTCTCCCCGGCGAGTCCGAGCGTGGGGTTGGTGATCGGGCCGACGAGTTTGAATGCGGCCCATGTGTCGACGTCGCCGTCGTTGCCGATGGTCGCGCCCGCGAACTGTGCCGCGGTGAACGTCGCGACGGCGGGGTCGGTGCGCCACCACGACATGTCCTGGCGGAACGTGAGCTGGTCGAGGGCGCGGCCGACAGCACCCATCGCGCGGTAGTCGGGTTCGTTCTTCGCCGCCATCAGCCGGATGTCCTGCCAGCGCCCGGTGTTGTTGATAGTCAGGCGCAGCGGAGGGGTGTCCTCGGTGCGCGCGAGACCGCGTCCAAGGGCGCGGCGCCACTGCATCAGGTACGACACAGCCGGGTCGCCACCACCGGGGTAGTCGAGGTACACCTCGGCCTCGATCGGTCCCGCCTCATCCTTGCGGCCGCGGACGATCACACCCTGCGTGGATTCGCCCTGCACCTCGTTGAATCCCCACGGCGCACCGGCCAGCCCGGTGATCGACTTGAGGCGCACACCGGGCTGGCGAGGTCCGGGTGTCCAGTAGCCCAGCTCCCAGTCCTCGCCCCAGAAGTCGGTGAGGGTAGCCGAGATCGGCGAGCCCATCACATCGCCGCCAAATGGATGCCGGTCTTCTCAAGGAGGCCCTTCACGTCTTGCACGACGATGTGCACAGTCTTGCCGTCACGCACGTCTTTTCGTAGCTCCTCGAGTTGCTGGGACAGTGGCTCGACGGCCTTGGACAGTGCCTCACCCAGGCCGGGGATGTCGTTGCTCGACGTCGATGGCTGCGGCGCGAGATCGCCGAGGGTGACCTGACCGGCAGCCGCCATCTGCGCGTAGGGGCCAATGACCGATGCTGCGGTGAAACCGGCGCCGGCGGCGAGGTAGGCGTAGTCCATCCACGACTTCGGGGCCATCCAGTCCGAGGTGTCCTCGGCATAGCCGCCGAACCCGCCGCCCGCGTAGGCGCGGACCATGCCGAGTTCGCGACCGGCCTGCAACCACAGACCCTTCGACCGGTCGGAGCCGTCCATCGGGATGAACGCCTCGCGGCCCGCTTCACCGGCGAGGGTGATCCACGCGTTGGCGTTGTTGAGCATCTGCGCGGCGTCGGGCCCGTTCCATCCGCCCTCGGCGTAAGCCACAAACGGCAGCGGCCCGGACGGCTTGAGCTTCGACGGATCATCTTTGGCCGGCGTGGTTGTCGGAGTGGTCGGCGTGGTCGTCGGGGTGGATGTGGTGCCGACGGAGTCGAGGCGGCCACCGGTGACGTACACGTTCTGTGTCGCGCCCGACGGTGTAGCGCCGGCGCCAGTGGTGTCGAGGGTGCCGACCGACGGGCCGAGGTCGGCGACCATCTTGGTGGCCTCGTCCTGGTGGGCGTTCATCTCGTCCATGTAGGCGCCGCGACCATTCGCGACGGCGGTCTGCGCACTCGACTCCCCGGGGCGCTGCTGGACCCAGAAGATGTTCTCGTCCATCGACTGCGACCAGCCGGGAGTCTTCTTCTTCTCGTCGAGGCGGTCGTAGAACCCGGTGATCTGGGTGTTCGGATCGTCGCGCCCGGGGTAGCTCGAGTCCTGTTGGAAGATGCCCTTCCAGTTGCCGTTCTGCGCCTCGGGGTCGAGGTTGGATTCTTGGATGGCATCGGAGAGGATGTCGGCGATCTCGGCGTCGGTGTATCCGCGCTTGCGGCCCTCAGCGATAATCTTGCGGGCCACATCCTCACGCGAGGACTGCGCGGTCAGCGTGATGTCCTGGATGCCTTGCGGCTGCTGCCCGTTCGCCGCCGCGGCGACGCCGACGGGTCCGCTCGCGCGCATGTGCACGTGGTCGGTGTGGCCGCCGTAATCGGAGGCGAAGTAGGAGCCGTCGGTATCAGGGCTGCGGCCGTGCCAGCCGATCTTCTGGCCCGTGTTCGGGTTCATCCAGATGACCTGCTCGAGCGTCGGCGTCGACGGCGCGATCCCGACGAGATATTCAGCGAAGGCCTGCATCTCGTCGACCGAGCCCGACCAATCGATCCCGCGATTCAGATGCCCGGGGTTGGGGGCGTAGCCGGCCTCGGCGCGATCGGACTCCTGATGCCCCGCGTAGGTCGACGGCTTGACGTGGTGTTCCTCGCCGAGCTTGGTCACCCAGTCAGGGAAGCCACCGGACCCGTAGCTGATCGACGTGCCCGACGGCAGGCCGTACCCGGTGTCGCCGCCGACCTGGCCGCCGTCAGCGAATCCACGAGCGAGCACGCGGGGGAAACGGCGCTGTTGGACGTCGGCCATGAAGGCGTTGCCGTAGTAGTCGACCGCGTCGACCGGCTGCACCCATTCGCGATTGGACAGCGCCACCAGGAACGCATCATCACGAGGCCCACCCGGACCGAACACCTGACCACCGGCTGCGCGCTTGGGAAACAGACCGTTGATCCCGTAGCCCGAATTCAGTTGCGAGGCATTGAGTTGGGCGACAACCTCGACCGAGCGTGTCTTGGTGAGCGCCTGGAGCGCCACTTCTGCCTGCTGCGTCTCGGCGTCCACCCGCAACTGCCCGTTCGGCAATGTGGTGACCTTCAGGCCGAGCTTGGTCAGCTGATCGATCACCGCGGGACTGTTGTCGGAGATGATGACCGACTTCGCATCCGGCACGCCGACAATGGAATTCGCGAGATGCTGCATCCCTTGGGTGGAGGTGCCCGCCTGGCTGGCCAGACTCGCGAGACTGTCCGCGCCGCGATTGAGCGACTGGCCGAGTCCGTACATACCGTCGGCGAGCGTGCCCACCGACTCGGATGCCCGCTGGAGCGACGGCGCCATCGTTTCACGTGCCGATCGGGCACTGTTCTCGAGCGCGCGACCCATGTCACCGGCCTGCCCGGGCAGGTGACTCAACGCCGAACCGAGCGCCTGGAATCCCATAAGGATCGGATCGATCGAATTGGCCATTCCGGCTGCGGCTTTCAGCCAGAACTCCGCGCCATGTAGCCACGCTGACATCAGGAAAGCTACGCCCGCACCGGCTTTCATCGCTGCAACACCCAAGATCTGGAAGAACTGGACGATCTCCTGCTGATGAGCCGACACCCAGTCGGCCATCTTGCCGACCTCCGGCGCGAACGCCTCGGCGAGCTTGAGCTTGATGTCGTTGGCCGCGACCGTGATCTTGTTCCGCGCGGCCTGCAACTTGGCGGCCGGGGTGTCGAGCTTCTGCGCTGCCTCGTCAGCCGACAGTCCAGTGTTGCGGAACTCGGCTGCAGCCTTCGACAGGTCCATGCCGTTGACGGCGGCCTTCATATCCTCGGCTTTGGTGCCGAACAGGGCGAGCGCCGCGTTGTACCGGTCGGTGGGGTCCTGGATCTTCTGCAACCCAGTGAAGATCTGCCCGATGGCGTCGCGGGCCTCAGCGCCACCTGCCGCCATCTTCGTCTGCATCTCCTCGGCCGAGATGCCAAGGAGATTGAAGTTCTGGTCGGCCTGCGCGGTGCCGTCGGCGACGCGGAGTGACATCTCTTTCAGCGCGTCGGCGACGACGTCGGTATCGCGCGCGCCCGCCTTGACGCCTTGGGAGAGTAGGCCGAATGCCTCTTGTCCGGTGAGTCCGAGGGAGCGGAACTGAGTGGAGTACTCATCGATCGTGTCGAGCCAGTCCTCGGACACATTGAGGTTGTTGACCTGGCCCTTGTAGATCAGGTCAAGGGCCTCCGAACCGTCCCTAGCCAGGCCGGTCTTCATCAGCTGTCCAGCCGAGCGCGTGACGGCGGGGATCTCTTCGCCCATCACGTCGGTGACCATGTTCAGCTTCTCGAGCAGCGGGTCCATGTCGGCGGCCGAGGCACCCGCCTTGATGAGACCGCTCTGCATGGCCGCGCCCGCCGCGGACATGTTGGCTTCGACCGACTCGCCCCAGCCGTTGCCGAACGCCGCGCCGGCAGCCTTCCCGACTTGCACCATCTGGGCGTCGGACAGGCCGAACCGGGCCTGGATTATCGCGCGATCCTGCTGCATGTTCATGCCGTCCATGACGGCGTCGGCCAGCTTCGCCCCGGCGATGGCGCCGAGGCCGACGACCGCGGCGAGCGCCATGCCGACCGGCCCTGCCTTCGATGCCAGGCCCGCGATTTTGGATCCGAACCCGGCGATGAACGTGGCGCCACCGGATTCGCCGCCCTCGCCCATGCGGTCGGAAATGCGGTCGTTGAGCCCGGATAGCATGCCGGAGAACGCATTACCGCCCTCTTCGGCTCCTTCGCGGATTCCCTCGCCTGCGCGGCGCCCCTCATCACCGAGGTTCCGGAGGTCCCGGCGGGCGCGGTCGGTGTCGTCACTGATGCTGCGGCGAGCCTGCCCCATGCCATCGCCAACACCGCGGAGTTGGTCGGAGGTGCGGCGGCCCTGTGTGCCGAGGTCGTTCAGCGACCCTTGGGCCTGGCCGCTGTCGCGGCGGATGTCCTGCATCGACCGCGGTGACTGGATCTGCGAGATCTGCCGGTCGGTGGTGCGCGCCTGGTCGGCGAGATCGGCGAAGGCGCTGCGCGCGCGGTCGATGTCACGGTTGTACTCGCGCGCCCCCTCAAGGCGCAGCTTCGCGGTGAGGGTCCCGAGGTCGAGATCAGACACGCGTACCTCCGTTCGTTGTTACGAGGGGGCGCACTGCTTGTGCTGTGCGAGATGTGTTGTCAGACAGTAGGTCTGAGACCCGAGACTCGAACCACTTCCAGGTTCGCCGGGAGAGAATGCCGTCACCGAAGTCAGCGGTGAAGCGGGAGTGGAAGTCGAGCTCCACCGCACGCCAGGCGGACCAGATGTGCGCCCACGTGACCGACGCGGTGGGTGGCGTGGGGGCGGTCTCGTTGTACCAGTCGCGGATGGTCTCGCCCGGTGGCAGCGTCGGGTCGTAGTCGCCACCGCCGGGATCGTCGGAGCCTAGGGCGCCTGGGCGGGGGTCGTAGAGGCCGTAGCGCCCTTGGATGAGGTGGCCTTCTTCGGCTTCGCTCTCCGCTGTTTCCGGTTGGAGCCCGGGCCTTTTCCCTTCGCCTCACCGCCGACGAGGCTGTCGAGCAAATCGTCTGGACCCCAGTAGGTGAGGGCCATATCGGGACTCACACCGAAGTGTAGGAGGGCGGTGTTGGCGGCGCGCAGGATCTCTTCGCCGCCAACGCCGTCGGCGAGCATCTGGGCCCACACCGAGCCGTCGGCGCCGACGTACTCTTCCTTCTCGGCGTCCCACTCGGCGCCGAACATCTTGGCCTGCCAGTCGAGCCGTTCGAGAGCTGTTGCGCGGTCGTTGGTGTCGGCGAACTTTCTGCGCAGACGAATGACGTCCATCGCCGAGGGTGGCTCGATGACGTAGACGGTGCCGCCGATCGGCAGGCGAAGGCAGGGGTCGAAGAAGTCGTCGAGATCGGGGTATTCCACTGTGATGATTCCGTTCGGTAGGACGACGAGAGCCCCGCGGTGGTGGAATCAGGCCACCGCAGGGCTCTCGCCGAGATGGGGTGTGTCAGGCGAAGGTGGCGGTGCCGTCGTTGGACAGCACGGCCAGGCTCGCCGACGCCGGCAGGTTGGCGAACGTGTACGGCCCGCCCGTCGAGCCGGTGACGGTGACCGCCGACATGCCGGAGATCGCCTGCACTGCGGTTTGCAGCGATGCCGCGGTGGTCGTCGGCGTGACCGCCAGAGCCTTACCGTTCAGCCCGATCGTCACCGTGGTCGCGGTGTTGAGCGTCAGCGTCGCGCTGATCGTGCCCGCGGCCGTCGGCTTCGTGATCCGGGTGGGCGCACCCTTACCGGTAACGGTCGCCGACCACTTCTGACCTTCGTTCGGCTTGCCGTCGTCGAGGTTGATCTCGACGGTCGCGAACCCCTCGAAGGCGACGTCGACCTCGTCGGTGCGCCATCCGCGGATGTGGATGATCGCGTCGTCGCCCGCCTTGTCCATGGTGTTGAGCAGCCAGACGAGCGCGGGGTTGATGACGCGGTTGGGCTTGACGCCGGTGCCCTTGACGAGGCCCTTGAAGTCGATCTTCCAGCCCTTGCCCATGACTGCCATCGAGTCCCAGATGTCGGACCCGAAGTCGGTGTCGTCTTCGGTCTTGCCCGCGAAGTTCGGGGTGCCGGCGGTGAGCGCGCGCAGCTCCTGCCAGTTGGAGCTGTCCTGCGCGACGGAGCAGTCGATCTCCCAGCGCCACTGACCGGCGTTGAGGTACTTGAGTCCTGCGTTGGACGATTGCTTGAGGGGGACAGCCATTTTCAGTCTCCTGGTTGTAGGGCGAGGGTGTAAGAGTCCGGCTTGATGAACCGGCCATTGGTGTCGGCGTCCAGCGGTCCGTCGATGTGGCGGAAGATGTCGCGGACGTCAATACCTCCCGGCCAGGAGCCGGAAGTGTTGTGCAGCGCAGTGAATCCGCGCCAGGCGTCGTCGTGGACGACGCGCGGGTCTTTCGTTCCACGCCAACGGATCTGCACGTACAGGGTGGGCGTGGTGTCGACGGTGAAGATGTCGGGGTCGGAGCCGTAGTGGTTGAGGGTGACCGCGCGGTCGGGCCCGGTGGTGGGGAAGGGCCCGAAGTAGATGGCGGGCAGTGCGGGTGTGCCGGTGTAGATGCCGGTCGGCTGGTAGGCGGCTATCCCGAGGTCGGCCATGTGCTGAGCGAGGCCGTCGAGAACAGCACGCGGTGCGATGGTCATCCGCCGAGCGCCTGCCGCAGGGTGTCACTTATAGCGCCGAGGATGGCGTCGCGGTGGTTGTGCATGGCGTTCTCGAGGAACTTGGCTTCACCCTTGCCCTTGTGGGTGTAGCCGACCTCTTCGTGCTGGCGTACCGCGTAGGGGGTGTTGTAGCCGACCGCGGCATCGTAGCCGGAGGCGGCGGTGTTTCCGGAGCGTTCGAGGGTGCCGGTCTCGAGGGGTACGTTGCGGTTGGATTCGTCGAGGAGAACCTCGGCGCCGGCGAGCAGGGCGCGTTCGGCGTCGGTCTCGGTGATCTGGGGGTCGCGGTCGCCGGGGGTGATACTGACGGGCATGGCACCTCCTCAGTCGAGATCGATGGTGTAGTAGTCGGGGGTGACGTCGGTGCCGGATCGGTGCGGTGCTTCGGCGATCACAGTGCGCCACTGCGAGTCCGGGAGTTGGACGAGTGAGCCGAGGGGGATGCGCGGGGTGCCGTCAGGGAATGCGGCGCCCGACGACGACACAACCTGGGAGCCGTCTTTGTCGCGGACCAGCCGGTTGCCCCAGCGGGGTTTGCCGACAACCTCGACGCCGTCATCACTGTCGTAGGTGTCGCCGTAGGGGCCGGAGCCGACGAGACGGCGGACGAGGATCGGTGTGCGCCACCAGAAGGCGAGCGCGGTGATGGCCGGGTTGGCCATCACCAGACCGCCGAGGAGGCGAGTCCGGCGTTACGGAGGATGCGGCGTGCGTCATCGCAGAGCGTGTCGGCGAGAGCCGTGTTGTCGGCGATGGTGGGCGCGGTGAAGCTGACCGACGCGCCGTCGACCGATGAGGAGGCGACGACACCGGTCTGCGCCCCACCCGCGAACGGGTCGACGCCTGCGGCGAGCCAGCGCTCCACCTGGGCGCAGGTGGCGTCGCGCATGGCTTCGGCGAGATCATCGTCGGTGGGAATGCCGGTCGGCGTGACGTCGAAACAATCGAGTCGGCAGGCCGAGGTGACGAGCAGGGATGCCTTGCGCAGCAAGGGCCCGACGGTGTCGAGCACATCCTCGGATTCCATGAACGCGGCGAGTTCGGTGGCGTTGGCGTAGACGGGCATTCACGCTCTCCAGGTGGTGGCCGATGGCCGGAGCTGTGTGGAAGTCAACTCCGGCCACCGGGGTTATCAGGAGGCCGATTTGGTCGAGGTGCGCCGCTTGGGCTTGTCCTCGACCTCGTAGCCTGCCGACTCGAAATAGCGCAGGGCGGCCGGGTCGTCGGTGGTGGCAACACCGTTGGTGAAGACGACACCGCACACCGATTCGCCCGAGTACCCCTCCACGGGGGCTTTGACGGTGGCCATCACGCGGTGAGGGTCACACCGCGCAGCACCGCGGCGGCCTTGGTGGCCTTGAGTGCGACACCCACCGGACCGAGCTCCACCTCGCCGCGCTTCACCGCGCCCGAGGTGGAGAAGTCAGGCAGCCAGGTCTGGACGACCTGCGAACCGACAGTGGTGACGGCGTGGAAACCGTCGAGGCCGACCCGGATGGCGTAGATGTCGGTCTTCTTCGCCGTGACGGGGATGACCGGGCTGGAACTGCCTGCCTTCTCGCCGGCGTCGATGAGGGTGATGCCGCCGTAGGTTTCGCGTTCGATCGGCCGTCCGTTGGCGCCGATCAGCCCGTCGATCGGGTCCTTGACGTACATCGAGGCACGGCGAGCGGCGGCGCGGATCTTCGCCAACGCCTGCTTGTTGGCGACGAGGAACGTGGGCGTGGCGTCGAGGCTGCCGAGGAAATCGTCGAGCACATCGAGAACCTTGAATGCGGCGCGGCTGTCGGTGTCGAAGTCCGACCAGTCGGCGGTCGAGGTGATCTCGGTGGCCGATCCGGTCAGCGCCTTCGACAGGCCGTCGAATCCGTTTGCGTCGGTGGCGGTGTCGCCGTTGATGACGGCGTCCTGGAACTTGGCCTTGGTGGCCTTGGCGATCTGCTGGATGTGCAGGGCGATCTGGCCGGAGGCGGCGGGCCCGAGCTTGGCAATGATGCGATCGATTGCGAACGATCCACCGAGAGGCGCCAGGGTTACCGTCTTCTGCACGGTGGTCACGGCCTGGTCGGTGTATTCGGTGTTGTACGCGCGGAACGCCGCGTTGGCCTGGTCGACGAGCCGCCGGTAGCCGTAGGTCAGGGTGGCTCCGCCGCCTGCCGGGTTGACGGCGTCGTCGAAGATGAGGCCGTCAAGCAGCGCCGAGACCTTGCGGAACTCGTCGATGACTGCGGGGTCGTAGTCGGTCTGGGTGTTGTTCTTCGCTTCTGCGAGGGTGACGGGCGCCATGGCGTCCTCTCCTTTCGGTTCCCTCGCTCTGCTGCGAGGAGGTCGGGGTGGTTACTGGTAGGCGGCGCTGATTGCGCCTTGCAGGGTGGTGGGCTTCTTCGCCCCACGTGCTCCGGTGGCTTCGCCGCCGGAGCTGCCGGTCTTGGCGCTGGCCTTGCGGAGTGCGGCGAGCTTCTTGGCCTTGGCGTCGATCTTGTCGACGGGGGTGTCCTCGAGGAGTTCGAGATCGTCCTTGGTGAGGCCGTGAGCGACAGCGGCTTCGGCGAGTGCGGCGCGACGGTTGGCAGCATCCACAGCCTTGAGTGCGTCGTCGCGTTCGGCTTGGGCCTTGGCGGTGTCGTCGAGCTTGGCGCGTTCGCGTTTCTTCTGCTCGGCTTCGTATGCGGCCAAACGCTTTTCGGCATCCTTGCGGGCTGCGCGCTCGGCGTCGAGGGCCTTCTTGCCGCCTTCGCCGAGCTTGTCGTCGTCGACCTCGGTGCTGGTGTCCTTCGCGGACGTCTGCTCGGTCGTCGTCTGCTGCTCGCTGGTGCTGGTCGAGTCGGTCGACGTGGTGGCGTCGGCGTTGTCGGTGGTGGTGTTCTCGTCTGCCATCGCGGCATCCTTCGATCCGGGCGGGCGCATCGCGCGCACGCCGATATCCCCGACACCAGGATCGGTGCGGGGTGACCCGACACGAGGTCGGGAGGTGTGGTGGGGTCAGGCCGCTGGGGTATACGGCCACGTATGCCGCTTCGCCGAGTTGCACGATCGACATGCCGGGCGAAGGTTACTTGGCCAGTTGCAGCCCCCTCGCGCCAACGGCTTCACGTGGTCTATGTGCTCCCAAGGGGAGCCGCAAATCCAGCACTTGCCGCCGTAATACTCAATTCGCGCTCGGACTTGAGATGGCGTCGCAAACCCTTCTGCGGCAGCTTTCGCAGCCTGTCGCTTCTGGTTGTAGGCGGAGGTTCGATGTCGATTTCGCTTCGCCCATTCCCGCCAGGCCGCACTAATTCGCTCGCGATTCTCGCGGCGATACTCCGCGTCCCGCTTCGCCTTCACCGCCTTGTCGCGCTCGTAGCTCTGCCACCAGGCTTTGTTGGCTTCACTCTCGCGCTTTCGACGGTCCCGCTCGTGCCAGATCTCAGGGTCCGCCTTGCGGTCCGCCTTGCGCTGCTCGCTCAATCGTTCCCTGTGGCGAGATTTAAACTCTCGATTGTGCTCACGCTTGCGTTCAAGATTATTCCGATCCCAGCGGATCTTGTTACACCGCTTCGAACAAGTTGTGGCGTCGCGACGCTTGCCGTTAAGGCTCGCTCCACAGATGCAGCAGGTACGATCATTCATGCCGGTTACCTCTATCTAGGTAGTCGGAAGGCCATCAGGTGTTCCCGCACCTGGTGGCCGTTTTATGTTGTGCCCCAATGATACCCGAGATTAACCATGAATCCGCTCGCGCCATGGGACTCGTTTTGCCGACGTTGTGTCGACGTGTTCGCGAATCTTGGCCTGGTATGCGCGGACTCGCGCCTTCGCTACCTTGCGGGCCTCGTCGTCCAGCGCGGCGGCCTGCTGACGCTTCGAAGCTCGCACCTGCCGTTCGAGGTAGCGCAGCTTCTCGCGGTCCTTCGCACCCTGCGGATCGGCCGTCTCACCGAACGAGCGGGTACGGCCTGGCACGTAGAGCGCGTGGCTGTGTCGGCAGCCCGGGTGGTACAGGCCGGCCGAGCGCGCCTCAGCAAGGCTGCGGTGCTGACCGTCCGGTTTCAAGGCCAGGACCTTGCCCTCCCACGGTCGGCATCGTTCGCATTCCTGCGGCACGTCCGACACGATCACCAGATCGAACCCGGCCGACACGAGCTTCGCGTTGTGGCCTTCGATCGACGCGTTCATCAGCGACGAGCGGGACGCCATGTCGACGTAGGATTGCAGCTCCCATTGGCGACCACGGCTGTCGACGAACCCGGTGATGCCGCGGGCCGCGAACTCGTTGAGCGCCTGCGCTGCCGCCTCACGCTGCGTCTGCGCGCCGAGCATGGCCGGGGCGGACGCCCGCGCCACCACCTGCCGGTAGATGTCGTTGACGCTGCGGTAGATCTGCGGCCTGGTGGCATCGAGGGTGTGTGTCAGGTCGGCGGCCGCGGCGGCGAGCGCGAAAGTGTCGACCGCGCCCCCGACGCTGCCTGTCGACAGGACGGCGGGCGCGATGGCCTTACCTGCTGCGCCGATCTCGGCTTGCGCGACAGCTGCGCCGCGGTTGACCGCCATGCGGGCCGTCTCGTTCGCGGTGAGCGGGATACCGGCCTGGAGTTTGCCGAGCACCACCTCGGCCTCTTCGCGGAAGCGCTGCATGGCGAGGAGTTGGCGATCGGCCCAGTCGGGTCGGTCGAGGCCTTCGGCGAGCCGGTTGGCGATCGTGGTGAGGAGTGCGTTTTCGGCTTGCGCGTATAGGTCGAGGATCTGGCGTACCAGGGGCTCGGTGAGCGGTCCTGGCTGTAGCGGCATCAGCCCAGCTTATCGGCGTTGGCCGGCGGCTGCTGCGGAGTTCCCTGCTCATCGACAGCCTGCGGATCGGGCGCGTCGGGCTGCTGACCACCGGCGAAGTCGGCTTCCTCGGGGAGTGTGGCCACCGAGATGGTGTTCGCCTCATCGATCAGCTCGACCTCTTCGGCGACGCGCTCGTCATCCCACTCGGGGTGCAGGTGCCGGACCTTCGTCTCGGTCGATGCAGCCTTCGCCGCCTCCCACATCTGCACCGTCGTCGCCCGCTGGTTGTCGGACTGCTGACGCATCGACGGCCACGACACCTCCAGATCCTCAGCCGGAGCCGGAGTGCCGTTGAGGTGCGCGGCGACCTGCATCAGAGTCGTGTTGAGCGACACCATCATCGGCGACCACAGGCGGATGCGGGCGGCCCGTGTCGAGTTGGTGTCGCGCTCCTTGGCATCGACCTCGGTGGCCGTGACCGCGGTCTCGTCGGACAGGCCGAAGGTGATGGGGGAGTAGCCGACCCGAGACAGCACGCGGCGCAGCAGGTTCTCGAAGGTGGCCTGGTGTTCGGCGACGCGGATCGAGAACTGTTCGGCCTGTAGGTACGTCATCGCTTCGCCGGTGGCTGCCATACCGGTACCGATCGGCGAGTACACCGACCGATCCAGGTCGAAGCCTGGGGTGTGACCTTTCCGGGCCTGCAACAGCTCGTCGGAGACGAACACGCGGCCGCGGCCGAGGTCGAGATCGTTCATCCACGACGACCAGGTGGCATCGATCCGGTCGAGCAGGTGAATGACGTCGCGGGTGAGGTCGGCGCGCCCCAGTGGTGCGAGCGCGGGCTCGTTGCGCCACTCCGGGTTTGGGCGCAGGTTCGGGGCGTAGCCGGCGCAGATGCGGTCGGTGCCGGTCGCGATGCCGGTGCCGTCGAGTGTGACCTCGATGCCCGCGGTGGCGGCGTGCTCGGTGAGCGGGATCGCGCGGCCGAGGTTGTCGGCGGTGCCCTGGTACAGGACGTGGTCGATGCGTCCCGGCGTGTAGTGCTGCAACCAGCGCAACACGACGTTGGCGTCGCCGGAGTCGAGTTCGGACCAGAACGTGACCGCGACGAGGTGCCCCCAGCGGAAGGTGGGGATGGCGCGGTCAGCATCCACCCAATCGATCCACGGGTTGTCGCCGATGCTGCGATCCCACACAACCCGTCCGTACACCCCGGACAGCATGGATGCGGACTCGGCGGCGGCGAGCCGTCGCGAGTGGGCGTCGTCGATGTTGACGAGGTCGTCGATGATCGCTTGCAGGCTGTCGTTGCCGTCCGGGTCGGTGACGACAATCGGTTCGGCGAACAACGATTGCGCGGCGACGCGGCCAAGGTCGGCGGCGACCGGCACGTGCAGACGCTTCGGGTTGCTCATCCCTGGTTCGGGTTGTGACCAGAACGCGCGCCACGCTCGCTTGAGGCGGTTGGCGTTGACCATGTCGGCGCGTTGGGCGCCCTGGCTGCCGTAGAATGTGGCCAGCTTCTCGGGGTCGCCTTCCCACCACACCTGCCGTTCGGCGCAAGCGGAGAGCACCTTGTCGTGCGGTGCGGGCGGCCAGGCGGTGCCGTTGGCGGGGAGATCGATCACGCCGGCTTCCGAATGAGCTTTTCGATGATTCCAGGATCGGCGCGGTGGTGGTTCAAACCCACCAGTTCCGTCGAAGGAAGATCATTCACCTCATCGACGTAGGCCAACAACGCCGGATTCTTTCGAGCCTTGCGGTTGCGATCACGACGCTTAGTCACGCGGCGGCCTCCTCGGGTTCGTCAACGGTCACGGTCGGTATGGAAACGTAAGAGCGCCAGAGGTTTTGGGATGTCACTACCCCGTAGCGCAGGGCGTCAGCGCTGTGGTCGTCGAGCTTGATGACCGCGTCCTCACCCTTCTCTTCCGCCTTCTTCGTGTCCCACACGTAGCCGGGGAGCTCATCGATCAGCGCGGTGCACGAGCGGTGGATCTTCAGGCGGTCGGCCTTGAACAGCGACGACACGAGCGTGATCCCGGGAACGACGCGATTGTTGGCGGCGAACACCGAGGTGAAGCCGTCCACGCGAAGCTGGTTACGGAAGCCCTTCGCCGACGGGTCGACGAACAGCCGGTCCGGCCAACCCTTCTCGTCGAACCAGGCACGCAGATGTTGCGAGCGTTCGCCGTCGGTCATCTTCGGCGGATTCCACTCGGCCACCACGTACAGCACACCATCAACGCCGACGCCGATCAGCTCCCCGCGGGTGGGGTTCTGAACGCCGTGGTCGACGCCGAGTGCGACGAGCCGTTCGATGGTCGGCACCTCGTCGACCACGTGGCGTGCGGGATCGAACATGTCGTAGACGGCGCCGTCGGCCAACGCCCATTCGCCTTTGATCATGCGCCGGAACCAGAGGCCGGTGTACATGCTCTTGACGCTGGCAACGTAGTCGGCGTCGAGGTTCGGATTGTCGTCGAGGATGAAGCTGACGCGGTGCAGCTCGATGGGTCGGCGGTCGTCGCCCTCGGGGAGTGTGAGGTCGTCCCGACGGTCGATGATGCTGCCGTCGTGGGTGATCCAGTAGGCGGCCTTGTCGAGCCATTTGAGCTTGAACCAGTGCCGGGGGCCTTCGGGGTTGCAGGTGGCCCACAGTCGCGCCCCGACGACGCTCAGGCGGGATACGAGCATGTTCCAGTAGCTCTCGGGAAGCGTGCTGGCTTCGTCGACGTAGGCGCCGGCGAGGGTGAGGCCCTGGATCTTGGTGCGGGCGGCCTCGTTGTCGGCGCCGATGAGCAGGATGGTGCGGCCGAGGATGTCGACGGTGCCGAGGCCGTAGTTGATCTTGACGCGGTGCGCGCCCAGCATCTCCTGCATCGGCAGGACGAGGTTGTTGATGATGGTGCGCTGGGTGCGCCCGGTCATCAGGAGGTTGCCGTCCGGGCCCTGCCGAATGAACCCGATCCACTCGATCAGCGAACCGATCGTCTTGCTGGATCGGACGGAACCCTCGTAGACGTTGAGGCGCGCCTTGGGCATGCGGGCAGCGGCGAGGCCTTTGCCGACGAGTGGGTTGATGATCATGGTTGGTCGCCGAGAATGTGGTTGAGCCAGGCGTCGACGGCGGGCAGGTCGCGGCCTTCGGAGTTGAGTTCGTGCAGCCTGTTCGCCGCGACGAGGGCCGAGGAGACGGCCTGCATCAGGTCTTTCTTCGACCGCGGGGTCATGTGGTCGAGTTGCCGTGAGTTGAACACATAGTCGGCGCCTCCGAACCCGTACACCTCTTCGGGTCCGTCGATCTCGGTGAGCAGCCCGACGACCTTCTCGAGCAGCGTGGTTTCGATGGTGGCTCGGCGGGCTTTGTTGTCAACATGGTTGGCTTCGGCGGCCTTCGCGGTCTGGCTGCGATCCCACGACAGGCCCATCGCCTTCGCGTGCCGCGATACGCCTTCCTTGCTGCGCCCCAGCTCTTTCGCGATGGAATGCAGCGTGCGGCCCTCGGCGTGAAGTTCGCGGATGCGATCGCGTTCGGCGTCAGTCCAGGGTCGGCGTGGGGTGGCCATGGCGTAGAGGTGTTGGCATCGCGCCCCTCCTTGCGTGTGTCAGACCGGGATGTCGATGCCGGTGATGTCGGTGAACAGGTCGCACATTTCGGTGACCTGGTTGTCGGTGAGTCGTCGACCGCTGCGGTTGTCGGTGCGTGCGGCGTGCAGCTTGGGGAGTAGTCGGTCGCGGATCGCGATGGCGTGTGCGGCTTTGAGTCGGCCGCGTTGGCCGCGCATGGTGGCGTTGAGTTCGGAGCAAAGGAGCGTGAAGCGGGTGTCGACGTCGGTCTGGCTCATTGCACCCTCTGCCGTCTCGAGCCCCGATCCTCTCGCCAGTGTCCGAGATCCCCGACATGCACGGTGACACCGACCATGCCGACAACCATGTCCCACGCCTCGGCAGCGGTGCGGCCTGCGTCGACTGCGGTCTGCAACAGGGTGAGCACGGGCGCGGGGTCAGAGTCGGGGGTTGCTTCGAACCCGATGCGTTCACCCTCGTCAGCGAGCCACAAGGTGCCGGCTGCGGGGCGTTGAATGATGCACCAGCGGCCGTGTCCTTCGCGGTCGGCGGGGTCGGTCGGGTAGCTCACGGCAGCGTCCGTTCGGCCTGTATGGCGTTGAGCCACGCAGCTTCTCGCTGTGCTGCCGATTCGATGCGGTGTTGGATGGCGGCGTGGGTGCAGGCGATCCAGCGGATGGGTGTGCAGACGGCGGCGAGTAGCACGAGCAGCACGGTGACCTCCATGGTTGGCGCGTGTTGTGGTCAGCCAAGGCTCGACGGCGGGCTGGGCGAGATGCGCGTACCCCTCGCACAAGAGACGCGACCGGCCCTTGAGGGTCATCGGTCGCGCAAGCGCAGCTTACCTGGCGACCTGGTGAAATTGTCAAGCACCACGCCGAACGCGCGCCAGACGGGCCCGCTTGTGCGCGGCCAGCACATCACCGAGCCGATACCACCACTTGCCCGTCTCTTCGTCCCACTCGCCCATGAGCTGGCCCGACCGCCGCAAGTAGTCGACACGACGCCGGTTCAGTCCCTTCGCCTGGTCGCCCAACTTGTGTGCCAGTTTCTCCACACGACCGGCGTCGACCTGATGCTGGTTCGCGGTGGCGATCATAATCTGCGCTCGCATGTCGGGAATCCGGTATTCCTGATCCACCACACCCACTGACCGCACCGCAGAATCGATCGCCCGCATCACACCGAACGCCAGCTCACGACCCACCTGTGCATCCATCGTTGAGAACGCAACCCTATGTTGGCGTAGCCATCCTGCCGCGGCGACGAGACTGTCGAACGCCGGCACCTCGACACCGCGATGCTCACACAGCACCCGGATCGTCGTCCCCAGCTCGTTCCAGAGAGCTTCACGAACGATGTCGGCGCCAATGTTGTACGGCGGACGCGAACACGGCTGAGACTGCACATGCGGCCCCGCAACACCCATCCGCGACCACGGCTCACCAGCAATAGCCAGTCGGACAACAAGATCGGTGGTCACCAGATCCAGTTTCCGAGCCAGATCATCCAGCTCACCCGGCGACAAGGCCCCCATCACGCGTGTGAAGTCCGGCGAACGTTTCGTCACTTCGTGCCACCTTCCAGGCGTTCTGAGATTCGTTGCGGCTGCTCAGCCCACCATTGGCGGCTGTCGGCGCGCGTGAGGACGGGTTCACCGTTCTCGGCGGCCTTCTGGAGGTCGAGCTCGATCTCCACTCCGAAGAAGTTGCCCATCATGCTCATCTCGCCCTCCTGAGATCAGCCCGGGAGATTTGTCCCCGTGTGAGTTGCGCGGGCCGATGTCCGATGTGCCAATAGCCAGATGTGCACCGGTATACCGACAGGTGATCGCCGCCGTGGATGCGGCGTACGGTCTTGGCGTCCTGCTTTCGCCTGTACGTCCGCTTTCCGCACTGACAGGTCGACCAGTTGGCCGCGGCACTCATGCGACGTCTCCGTCGATCTGGGCGCGCTCACGGTACGCCTCGGTCAGCCGCAGTAACGCGAGGTAGTCGTCCAGATGCATCACGGCGAGGTGGATCGGCGGATTGGCCCCTGACCCTCGCCGCTTCACCACGAGCGCGGCTGTGGCCGCCTGGGCCGCGTACTTCTGCCGAGCGAGACCAGTCAGCCACTCGCGCCAGACGGGTGTTGCTGCGTCCTTGGTCTGCAGGATGTGGCGGCCGTCGTGGGTGAGGTGGATGTCGCCCATGTCTTCCATCCGCCCGGGCCGGGTCCGTCTGGCTTGAGTGAATCCGAATTCGAGGCAACGCGCAAGGATATCTCTCTCGTATTTATCGCCCTTGGCTTTATTGGCTTTATTGCGATTCACCATCGGTCGTCCTTTCAAAATGGGGGAGTGCCTGGCCATTGGTAATTGGTGGTGCGGTGATGTCGGGTGATATTCACTTCTCGCAATTCGCGGGGGACGGGTTTGCCGCACTGGTGCTCGACGTGCACGGTGACGCCGTCCGGTGGTGGCCAGCGCCAGGCGTAGGACAGGTTGCGACCTCGGCCGCCGCGGACGGTGGCGAGCACACGTTCTGTGGGTCGGTAGGCGAGGACGCCGAGCTCGGTGAGCGGGTCGGGGTCGAGGCGTCGATCCTGGGCGTCGATGCGGCCGGCGAGGACTGGTGCCGCGCACTGTGGGCACTTCACCGGGGCGAGGTCGGTGGCGTCGGCCATCGATGGACGCGTCACCGTGTCGGCGGGTGTTTTCCGGCGGGCGTGGGAGGCGCCGCAGTCGGGGCAGACGCAGCGCGCTGCGGGGCTCACTGGACGCCGCCGAGGTTGTGGATAACTCCGGACACAGCGACCGTAGCGACCGTTTTTTGACAGGTGTTACGTGCGTAGAGCTGATTGTGTGACGTATGAGCACTTGTGTGACTACTGTTGCGTTCTACAGCCTCGCGCGTAAGGCCCAAATCTTTCTCTTTTTGGTCGCTATGGTCGCTATTTCGGCTTGACGTGGGGAAACAGCAGCGACCATAGAACAAATTTTCGGTCACTGCATGGTCGCTGCGGTCGCTGCGCGCTTCGAGCGGAGCGACCGATCGAAGCGACCGTTCTGGAGATATCGGTCCCTGTGGATAACTCGTCATTCCGGGTTCCTCGGATCGTCAATCTCGGCCTCAATAAGGGAGACTCCTCGATAGAATTTGCGGCTGTTCGATAGCGCGATCGTGGTGCCGGTTCTGCGTCTCATCTCGCGCCCAAACGTCTGCGCGGATAGCTCGGTCACCCCGTTGGCTCGACACCACGAGGAGTAGGCGGCTCGGACCTTGGTGGTGTCGGCCTTGACGATGTCGCTACCGGGTGCGAGGTGCAGGCAGTCGCCGACGAACTGACCGAACGCGTCCTCTTCGCGCTCGTAGGCCGCGGTGGCCTCGATGACCGAGCGCGGCTCGTTCAGGCCCGCCATGGCCGCCTGAGCGCCCTCGACGATCCACGCGAGAATGCCTGGCCCTTCCTCATCGACCAGAATGGATTTCAGATTGTCGATGCGGTCCTTTTCCGGCACGGTGTGCTCGAACGGGATAAGCCGCAGTCGCCGCCAGAAGGAATTGCCGCCCATTTTCACCGACGGCTGATGATTACCCGACAGAATGAGCGTGTGACTGGGCGTGAATTCGAATGGGTTCGCATACAGGAATCGCGCCGAGAGCCTGTCGCCACCGGTGAGTGTCTTGACGCGCTGCTCGTCGAACTTGCCGTCCTCGTCGACCTCGGAGCAGATCGCCAGGCGCGCCCCTGCCAGGCGGGCGAGTTCGGTGTCGTGGCTGTACTTTCCCGCGATCAGCACGTGGCTGGGCACGGTGATGGCGTAGTCGCCGAGCACGTCGAGCAGCACGTCGGTGAGGACGCTCTTGCCGTTGGCGCCGGCGCCGTGCAGGAATGGCAGGATGTGGTGGGTGACGCGGCCGGTGGCGGCGTATCCGACGACTCGCTGGATGTAGTCGATGAGTTCGATGTTGCCGCCGAAGGTGTCGGTGAGGAACGCGTCCCACCGTGGGGTGGGCATGTCGAAGTCGCAACCGACAGCGGTGAGCTTGGTGTGGTTCTCGGTGGGCCGGTGCTCGTGCTGCGTCCCGGTCTCGAGGTCGACGGTGCCAGTCGGGGTGTTCAGCAGATAGGGGTGGGCGTCGAGCTCGTCGGCGGTGACCCGGATGCGCCGGTCGCGTCGCGCGATGGCGACCATGTTCTCCAGGCCCGATCTGCCCTGCGATTTGCGGCGGAATGCCTGCTCGATGTCGCTGGTGGCCGGCAGCCCGTCGGCGGTCGCGATGGCGGCGTCGAGGGCGGGGCTGTCGTCGTCGCTGATCCGCCAGCGCATCCCGTCCCAGGAGAGCCAGGCGCGTCGGGTGGGGTTGTAGCGCAGTCGTCCGCCGTGGTGGTGCACGAGCTGTCTGGCGTTGCCGAGGTCGGTGCGTTCGGTCTGTAGCGGCTGCCCGGCGGGTGCGAGGGCCGCGGTGCCGTTGCTGGCGGGTCGGGGCGCGGTGGACATGGCGGTGATGTTGTCTCCGTCGAGGATCACGAGTTCGGGTGTGTGGCTGTGGTTGCCGAGTTCGCGGTCGAGTTGGCCATCGCTCATCACCGCGGCCCGCTGCTCGCCCCACACGAGCCCGTCACGGACTTCCGACGGCGCGACGTTGCGGGCGTTCGACCCGGCGGCGCAGAGGTCTTCGAGGCGGCGCGTGAGGGTGTCGATCGCGGCCGTGTGGTCGCTGTCGGTGATGCAGCCCTTGCGGCGCGCGCACGCCAGCCGGGTGGCTTGGGCGAGCATCCACGGGTGCCGCGCGTCGGGCTTCTCGGTCGCCCAGGATGCGACCATCTTCTGCACGTACCCGCAGGTGCGTTCTGCCCACGTCCAGGTGCCGGTGTCGACGGGGTCGGTCAGCAGGGGATCGCTGGTGAGCTCGGCGATGCCATAGGCGTCGAGAGCGTCGAGGATTTCGCCGTACGTCAGCGGTGTTCCGGTGTCGGCGGCCGCGGTGGCGGGCACCGGATCACCCTTGTGGTTGGTGGTCTCGGGGACGCGCAGGATGCGGGGGAGGTCGAAGACGGAGTCGACCGCGATGCCGCGTGTTGCGGCGATGGTGGAGACCAGGCGCCCCCACCGTTTGAGGATGACGCCGGCGACCATCGTGCGTTCGGGGCTGTCGAGGATGGCGTTGTCCTCGTCGTCGATCGCCCAGATGGGTTGCAGCCCATGCCCCGACGCGATGGTGAGGGTGGGGCGGGTGCCGATCGCGATGGACAGGTCGGCGATGAGGTCGTGGGCCGCGTCGAGGTCGGGGCAGGCGCCGGGTTTGACGTCGAGGTCGGCCCAGAGTGCGGCGAGGCGGGTGATGGTGTCAGCGCCGCCGCGGGGTCCGGTGCGTGGCGGCCCGGTGACGGGGTTGATGGAGAACCACACGTCGGCGCCGGTGAGCGTGGTGGCGATGGTGGTGACGACGCCGGGGGTGTTGACGTGGGTGGTGAAGGGCCCGTCGCCGGTCTTGTGGCAGAGGGCGACGTGTTCGGTGCCGTCGTGCCCGAGGTGATCGAGGGCGTCGGCGAAGGTGAGTGTGGTCGGCGTTGACCTGGTGTTCATTCGCGTCTGTTCCTCGTATCAGTGTGCTGTTCAACAGGTTTCGTCCCCCACAAACACCCCGCGCACACCCGTCGCCGCCAGTCGGAGGAGGCGAGTCGGGCATGGCAGCGGGTGCAGCGGGGGTGGCGGTGGCGGGGCATCAGGACGCCGCCCAGTTGTCGCCGCCGATGGCCCACCATTCGACGCTCTCGACTCGCATCCCGAGCGCGGTGGCGACGTGGACCTCCAACTGCGCACCTCGTGACTTCTCCCAGCCGTGCAAGGTCGCGACACTGTCGCAATGTTCGAGCATGGCCAGGAGATCCTTACGGAGGTAGTCAGCCCACGATTGGCCGTCACCTTCGCCGAACTCGTGGGGTGACACCACGTCAAGGCCGATGAGCCGCAGCCGATCTGCTGCGGACTGGAAGGCGGGGAAGTTGCAGTCGGGATAGCCGGTCATCGGGCCGGAAATGTAGATGGCCATCACGCCTCACCCCGTACCCAGGCGCCATCGACGTAGTGCCCATCGAGCACGCCGGGCTTAGGCTCGGCACCACCCGTGCAGTGGAGCCAGTCGTCATCGGTGAAGTGTCGCCAGCCCTCGAAAGTCTCGTCGGAGAAGTGGTTCCACATCACAGCCCATTTGATTGCTTTGTTGCAGTGCTTACAGATCGCAATCCGTTGTGGCATCACTTCACCTCCATCCGCCACACGGCGACAGCAGCCGCACACAGGAGGGTGGCGAGCTCGATTAGGTTGAGGAGGGGCATCACGCCACCGCCTTCAGCGACGCCATGATCTGTCGACCAATGAACTCGGTGTACGCCGGAGGTATCGCCTCAGCCAGTTCCTCGCGTGTGCACCAGCCGATTCCCATGATGTTGCGGGCGTGAGCGATTGGGCTGACATGCCCGGAAATCGACATGATCGTGCCCGGCGTCCAATGCCCAGCCTTCGACGCGGGCACCACATGCTTCGGATGGCCGGGTGCAATTAATGGCAGGTTCGACTCGAACAGCCGATGCCGGTACAGCTCGCGGCCGAACATGGTTCCGCACAACATGACCGGATCGATTAGCGGAGCACCTGGCACGTTCTCGATGACGTATGGTTTGCCTAGACGCTTCAAGAGTTCTCGCACTGGAGCTACGAGGTCGGGGTACTTCTCGGCGATATCCGGCCTGCACTTCGACATGGCGCTATACCTTTGACATGGCGGTGAAGCATGCACCGCCACCACGCGACCTAAAGTTCCTGCTACTAGAGGTTTGAATGGGCCACCCACCAGGTCTCTAAGGAGCTGCATCGCATCCGTCTGAATGAATTTGTCTCCGCAATAGTTCGGCTGCGGGTGCAGGTCCACACCTACAACGTAGAAGCCTGCATCCTGGTAACCCTTGGTTGCGCCGCCTGCACCACAAAACAGGTCTAGGAGTACTGGTCGACTCATCGTCCCTCCCCGTCGTCCCCGGCACGCTCAGCGGCGTCGGCAGCGGCGAGGAGAGCAGCGGCGTACCGGCGGGCCTCGGCTTGGGTGAACACGTGCAGATCGGTCACAACGAGCGGTCGCTCCACCCAGACATGGTCACCAGCCACCGCATAGTCGGCGGTCTCCGGCAAGTCCGGCTTCTCCACCACCGAAAACCCGTTGGCGTGCAAGGCATCGAGGATGCGCTGGGCTGCCTCATCGTGAGTGCTGTCGTCGTCAAGCGCACTGATGATCGTTTCGTATGCACTCACTGTCCACTCCCCTCAGCGTCGCCGAGGATGCGAACGACTTTCTGCCGGTACCGCTCGGGCACCTTGTCGGCCATGCCGTCTGCTATTAGGCGGCTATACCGGACCATCTTCGTGGCGTATTCAAGCCATTCGTGAGCGTCGTTGTATTCTCCAATGCCGTCAGCGGCGTCGTGCAACTGATCGGATGCCACTTCCAACATCGCCCGCACCTGCTCGATCACGTTGCGGGCCTTGGCGAGTTCGGCCAGTAGTTCCTCGACGACCGGCCCCCACGTCTCTACGCCGATTGGCGGGTCAGCTAGTAGGTCCCGCGCCCGGTCTTCTACGTCGCTCACGTCAGCTCCTCCTCGGCGTAAACGAGACGCGCTGTGGCACAGGGCCATACATCGCTGCACTCGTAGCACGTGAGCGGCACCACGCCGGACTGCATGTCACACGGCTGATGCAGCTCCCGTATCGGTGCAGCCATCTCACGGGCGGCGGCGATCAGTCCGGGAGGTGCCTCGTTGTCGATCACCGGCAGGGTCGTCGGGCCTCTGCCGTCATCCCACGCCCGCTGTGCCGCTGCAAAGGCTGGGTCGCCGCTCATCCCTTGTCCGCCTCTCGCACACGCCGGATGATGGCGGCACAGGCCGAATTCCAGCCTTCTCGATAAGCGACCCGAAGAGAGGCATGCGGGTGTTCCGGGTACTTCTCTTCGGAGTGGAATCCGAGTGCTTTGAGGTCGTCGTCGACTTCCCTGTCGGTCGGCTCGGGAAGCTCGCACAGATCGGCCAGCTCCCGGTACTGCTCGGATGTCATGTCGGTCATCGGGATTCCTCCAGGTCGTCCAGGTACATCTCGTGTGTGCGGCGCAGATTCTTCGCGGCGAGCACACGCGCGAAAGCCTCGTCACGGTCGCTGCTGCTCGCGTAGTAGAACTCGTCGCGGCTCATCCGCGCTATGGTCGGGTAGGCGATGATCATGGTCTCCCGGTATTCGACCGGGAACTGTTCGACTGTCAGAGTTGCGTTGTCGGTCATCGGGATTCCTCCCATCGGAAGTGTTCACACGGGCGCGAATCAGGCCCATCGAAATCAGGCGCCGGGTATCGAATGTCTTTGAGCAGGGGCGCTTCCGTCTCCTTGCGTCCCCAGATGGTGAGGATGCAGGGGTCTCCGTATTCGCCGCCGAGGTCACTCCGGCCACTGATCGGTGCGTACGGTGCGGCTGGCCCGTTGTGGGAGCGGCCCACCTTGTCGATGAGTTCTTCACGCTCGGTGCAGGTGATGGGGTGCCAGGTCATCGGGATTCACCGCCATCGGCGGGCTTGCTGTGCCGACGCCCGCGCACGAGCGTTACCGCACGCAGAATCCCTTCAGCCAGCGCCTCGGCTTCATCTACGGTGAGCCAGTACATCTCGTCGATGACCACCTCGTCGAAATTGTCGACCTCAATGTCCAGTGGTGAGCCACTGTGAATGCTGAGGTTTCCCATCACTTCTCACCGCCGTCCCGCAGGAGGTTGGCGGCGAGGTCGGTGAATTCGCGTGCCGAGGCCAGTCGGGGTCCGGCACGCCAATCGTCTTTTTCGGCTATGACCTGGGAGATTAGGCGGGATGCGCCGAGAGAGGCTATGTTGGCCAGCTGTCGACGCACCTCCGGACTCAAAGAGGCGATGACTTCCGCGCGGCGATCAGAGTCCATTGCGAGGAGTTGGCCGTTGCTGATGCCGCGATGGAACGGCGCCTCGCCATCGTCTTTCGCTTTGCGATCCCCGTCCCGCAGGAGGTTGGCGGCGAGGAGGTTTCGTGCGGTTTCGTAGTCCAACGCGTCCGGGGGGCTGTCGACGGCGATCACCTTCGCCGCCTTTTCGATCAGCTCCTCATCCGAGTCGGCCTGCTGCTGGGCGGCTTCGAGACGGTCGATGTAGTCGAGCACGGCCTCACGGACGCGCTCACCAGGACCCTCGCCGTCCTCACCGCCACCCAGTTCTGAATTCGGGACGCCGCCTATCCAGTCGCGCACGAAGTCACCGTGCGCCGGGTTGGTGTGGTCAGGCTCCGGGAGCTGCGCGTCAGGGCAGCCATCGGTGAGATGGCCCAGGCAATCACCGTCGGACTCCTGGGCCAGTTGCTCACGACACATGATGAGGTCGGCTTCGAGGGTGCGGACCTGCTCGCGGCGTTGGCCGGCCAACTCCTGCCAGTAGTCGCGGTCGGTGGTCATCTGCTCGAGATGGACTGCGGGAGTGAAGAGGTCGGTGCTGCCGTCGGCGTTGATCATCGTCACGCTCTGTGCGCGGACGACAGGTCTGGGTCTGGGTGTGGTCATGGCGACTCCGGGGTGGTGGTGATGTCGGCTGCCCCGCAACCCCTTACGGGGCAGCCGACATCAGTGGGTGTTACTGCTGGGCGGCGCGGATCGCGGCCTTGGTGGCCTCGGGCATGGCTGCCCACTGGTCGGCGGTGAATCCGGCCGGCACCTCGTCAGAGTCGGGCGTGGGAGCGGTCGTGGTGGCCGGCTGTGCACCCGCCTCGGGCTCGCCGCCGCCAAGGTCGACGAGCGGTGCCCGATAGGACGCCTCGTACTGCTTGGGCGCGTTGTAGCCCTTGCGGGACGGCTCCCCGTCGCCGGAGTAGGTGAGGGTCAGCGTGCCGCCGCGCGCGATCGCCCGCGCGCCGGTGGCTGCCATCACCGCGGCGAGGACCGCCGCCATGCTCGACTTCGATTCGGGCTTGCGGGGACCTCGGAGGTAGACCGAGCGCTTGCCGTCGTCGAACGGGGTGTCGCGGATCTCGGTCTGCAGCTCGACCCGAACCATCATCTTCGGTTTGCCGTCGTCCCAGACTGCGGGCTGACCGGTCTGCATGTCGGTCTGCTGGACCTGCTCGATGTCGGTGATACGTCCCGTTACGGACGCGCCGACGGTGTCGAATGCGAACGAGTTGCCTTCGCCGCCGAGGTCAAATGCGTTGCTGCTCATGGTGTTGGTGCTCACTTTCACTATTAGGTGGTCAGAGCGCGAATGCGCCCTGGGGGGCCGACACGGTGGTGTCGGAGTCTTTGCCGCCCATGCACTGGAAGGGCCCGGGGTGTCGCGACTGGTACGGGCACACCCAGCAGCCGTCGGGAGTGGCGGGGATGTCGTTGATGCGTTCGGGGTGTTCGCCGAGTTGCAGATCCCAGATGAGCGCGGTGACGGTGTCGATGCGGGCAAGGGTTTCGTCGACGACGGCGTCGCTATAGGGCTCGGTCCACAGGTGGGCGTGCTTGAGTTGTCCACCGCGGGGCAGGAAACAGATGCCGACGTGCTCAACGGGGAGTCCGAGGTTGCGCCAGCCGCGTCCGTACAGGTGTGCTTGGCGGCGGTAGGTTTCAGACGGGCCTTGCCTGCGGTAGGTGTCCATGCGGCTGGTGCCGGGGAACTTCCAGTCGATGACGGTGTTGGTCGCCATGTCATAGAGGTCGCAGGTGCCGGCGAGTCCTTCGCGCACGGTGACGCGGTGTTCGGCGAGCCAGCGTGACGGCTTGCCCTCGGCAACGAGGCGAGCGTTGGCGCGCTGCGCGAAGTCTTCGACGCGGCTGTGGGCCCCGGTGCCGACGACTGAGGGGAGCGGATCGTCGAAACTGTTGACCTTGGGCGCGTGGAGCAGTCCGAGGGCGAGTTTGCGTAGGCACGGGTGGCCGACTTCGGACGGGCCGAGGGCGACTTGCTGGCTGCGGTCGTCGCCTTTCGCGCCGTCGATGATGAGGGCTTTGAGGTCGTCGAGCTCGGTGGCCATCACTCGATCACCTTGAACACGCGGTTGCCGTCAACGAGTTCGGTGTATTCCTCGACGATCTCGGGGCGCGCCTTTTCGAGTGCCTTCTTGTTGAACCGGCGAGTCTTGGCGTTGTGCTTCCAGGTGACGACGGTGTGGCCGTCGAGCTTGCCGATCTCGTTGTCGCCCAACGCGAGTTCGATGTCGGTGCGCAGGGTGGCCTTCGTTTCGGTGAGGACTTTGATCTGGGCGTCGAGGGCCTTGTAGGCGTCGAGTTTGTCGCGCACGGCATCGAGGTCGACGGTGCCGGGTTCGAGAGTGGTCATCGGGACATCTCCGCATCATCGGCGTGCAGCGGTCCCATAACCTGCCGCCACGGCTCGGTGAGGAGGTCGTAGTGCTCTTGGGTGTATCCGTTGGTGCCGATCAGATCCCGAGTGACGAGAGCCCAAGCGGCGTCCCGAGCGGCGCCCCAAGCGGCGTCCCGAGCGGCGCCCCAAGCGGCGTCCCGAGCGGCGGCCCAAGCGGCGGCCCGAGCGGCGTCCCGAGCGGCGCCCCAAGCGGCGGCCCGAGCGGCGTCCCAAGCGGCGTCCCAAGCGGCGTCCCGAGCGGCGCCCCAAGCGGCGGCCCGAGCGGCGTCCCAAGCGGCGTCCCAAGCGGCGGCCCCAGCGGCGCCCCCAGCGGCGGCCAGGTCAGTGATCTGCCGGGGGGTAGCGCCGGAGATCGCACGGACCTGGGCCACGATCTCGTGCCATTGCGGCCCGAATGTCTCGGCCAACTCCGCGTCGGTGATCTCCGATTCCGCGAGGTAGGTGATCACCTCATCAGAGGTGCGCCCGTGCTCGTCGTTCCAGACCTCGGCGCGATGGCGTCGGCGAAACACCTCTCGCGCGATGTATCCGTCACCGGGGACTGGCGAGCACAGGCGCAACGCCCCGGTCAGGCACACATGGCCGTCGGCGTCCTGTTCGGTCCCCTGTGTCCACCCGTGCTCACGGATGTAGTCGGCGGCGAGGTGTGGAAGTAGGTTCAGATTGTCGATGCTCATGATTCGTTGTCTCTCAATCAGTCTCGTTGTCGTCGTCGATCGGCTCGTTGGGCCAGATGAACGCGAGGATGGTGGTGGAGATGAAGCCGCCAATGATCCCGACGGCGACGATCGCGGTGAAGGTCGTGGGGTCCATCAGGCGACCTCGCCGATCCAGTCGGCCCAGTCGATGTCGTCGTCGTGCTCGGGCGCATCGGTGGGCATGGCGGGGCAGGGGTCGTCGTCGGCGTCATGGAAGCCGCCGCACCACGGGCAGTCGACGAGGTCGTCGTAGAAGCTGTCGGGTTCGCCGGCGATGTCGTGGAGGCCAGGAAGCATCACGCACCGCCGTTCGGGACGAGGCGCAGCGTCGCGCCGGACTCGGGCGGGAACGCCATCACCGAGGCGACGAGTTGCAGCGCGCGGACGAGGGTGTGGGAGTGGGCCGAGATCATGCGCAGTCCGGAGCGGGCGGTGGTGATCCGCACGGCGGCCAACGGTTCGTCGGCGTTCCACTCGGGGAACCGGTCAGGATTGACGCCGATGACGTCGACATGGGCGCCATGCTCGGAGGTGTAGGTGAGCATCGAGGTGTCGGGGCCGGCGGCCTCGCCGATCTGCTCGATGAGCCGTCCGAGTACTTCGGCGGTCGAGACGGTAGGGAGCGTGGTGGTCATGACGCCGCCTTTCCGTAGCGGGGGCAGCCGGCGGCGATCCAGGCGTCGACGGCGGCTTCGGTGATGAACCAGGTGCCGCGGGGTTGCGACTGTGAGCCGTGGAGTGCGCCGGAGCGCAGCGCGTCGCCGACGACGGTTGTGCCGCGCCCGGTCATCTCGACGACGTCGGGGATGCTGAGCGTTTTGCGATTCATGCCGACACCGCCTCGGTCATCAATGCAGCAAATTCCTTGAGGTGTCCGTACTTTCGCTTGAGTGATGCGATCTCACGTTCGAGGTCGCGCAAGAGCACCTTGCGGCCGAAGTCGTTGGCGATGACCTCTTCCGTTGGTGCGTAGCCCTCGGTTTCGGGCTTGTCGCCACCACGTACCGAGGAGAATGCGCGAACACTGCGCCGCTCGGTGACTGGGGCCGATTCGGGGAAGCTGATCTTCACCGACCGGATGAGTTGCTGAGCTTGAACCCGGCGGTATGCCTCGCCCGCCAGTGCGTCGTTCCACTCGAAGCGGTGGTGCAAGGGAGAATCGGTGGGCCGCGCGTCGTCCACGACGTCCTGCGGGGTGAGTTGGCCCCGTTCGACGTATAGGGATGTCAGGTGTGCTCGAAGGTCGCTCATCGGGCCACCTCAATGTCGCGCGAGTGGTCGATCATGTAGGTGCCGAACTCGCCGGACTTCTGCGGCCGCCATTCGCCGACGCCGACGCCCATGCCGCCGGCATCGATCAGGGAGAGTACGGAGTCGCGAGATAGGGAGCTGGTGACAAAGGAGACGTTGAGGACGGCGCTCCACTCGGAGAACTCGCCGCGGTATCGAAGGTCTGTGCCTTGGCCGACGCGGACGACGTCTTCACGCATGTGCGGTTCGCCGTCGATCTGGACGAGTTGTTGCGGATCAGCCTTGGTGAGAATGCCTTTGAAGAAGAGCATCTGTCGCAAGCTGGTCATGGTGACCGACTTGTCGTAGAAGCGAGCGGCGCCGATGGTCGCGGCCTTGAACGCAAGGACCGGGAAGCCGTAGCGGTCACCCTCGTCGGTGGCGATCCGGTAGAAGCTGGCCTCGTAGTCGGCCTGCGGGTCGCGGATCTCCTTGACCTTCTTCTTGCCCTGTTGGGCGTCGAGCATCTGCCGCTTGGCTTTGTCGGACCAGCGGTGAACGATGAGGGGGGTGGTGCCGATGATCGGGACCGTGAGGGTTTCGACATCGATTTTGTTGAGCTGAATCTGATCAGACATCTGGTAATCTCCTTGTGTCAGTTGGACTTGCTGATTTCTGTGATGGCCCCGGTGTTGTGAGCACCGGGGTTGTCTGTTGTGTGGCCCAGGCGGGCCAAGCCTCGACTTGCGCAGCCTTGCCCTGCCTGCCGCGCCTAACCGGGGCATACCTAGTTCGGCCTTGCCTTTCCACGCCTGCCAAAACCAAGCCATTCCGAGCCGCACCGCACCGTTCCGCGCCGCGCCATGCCGTGCCTGCCGGAGCAAGCCCTGACTCGCCACGCCTTGCCAATCCATGCCTGCCGAATCGCGCCACGCCTTGCTGTGCCAATCCGCGCCCTGCCCTGCCTGCCAAGCCCTGCCCTAACGAGCCCTACCCAGACCAGCCATGCCAAGGGCACTGGGTTGATCAAGCCGCCGTGTCGTCGGGTATGACGTCGAAAAGATCTGTGAAGCAGTCGCTCCCGAACGCTTCGATGCACCCCGCGATGAACCGGGGGCCGGGAGCGCTCTTACCGGTGAGGACTCGGGAGACGGTGCCGGAGTCGACGCGGATACGTTCAGCGAACGCATAGTCCTTGTCGAGCCCAGTGAGCCGTCGGATCTTCGAGAGTCCCGGCTGGTTGAGGCGCAGGGTGGCCAACACTTTCACCTCCTCTGTAGTGCGGTATTGCGTTGACGCCTATGAATGTACGCATGACTAGGCGTGTACGCAATATGCTCGAGTCACGATTAGGTAACGGGCTTGAATTGCGTGCATGACATGCAGAAACACACGCCTGTAATTCCCTCAACTGGGTAGTTGCGTAGACGCAACCGCGTTTCGCCTAGTGATGAGATTGCGTGGACGCATTACGGTGTCTCTATGGCGAACGACTGGTGGGGGTACATCACCCGGCATGCGGGTGAGCGATTGACGCAGAAGCAGATCGCAGAGGTATCCGGAGTCGATCAGTCGACGATCTCTCGGTGGAAGCGCGAAGGTGCGAACAAGCCGGAGAACATCATCAAGTTCGCCAGGGCGTTTCGACGCCCGCCGGTGGAGGCACTCATAGCGGCTGGGTACCTGACCGAGAACGAGGCTGCCGACGTAGTGACGATCCGACCGGTCGCGGCGGATCTAACCGATGACGCACTTCTCGACGAGGTGCGTCGGCGTATGACCGGAGGCAGCAATGCAGTGGAAGATGATGAGGAACAGGGAGCACCGAGCCAGGCGGTCAAAAGCCAGAAGACTTCAGACGACGCGGAGGATCGGGCGACCGACGCCGTTCGGAACATCGGTGAAGCACCTGAGCAGAGCGAGGAAGTCCTCTAACTCCGCATCGGACAGTAACCGGGTGTCAAACCTTCGGGCAGCTGTGGTGATGTCATCGAGGATGTGTTCTCGGTCTCGCATGTCTGATTTGTACCTGACGACACCGACAGTTTTCGCACATTCGTTCGATTAGTCTGGTGTGTAGGAGGTTCACATGGGATCGATCTCGAAGTACCCCGTCGGCGCCGGCCACCGGTGGGAAGTGCGCTACCGCAAGCCGACCGGCCAGCAGACCCGCAAGCGCGGATTCGCTTCGAAGGCCGCCGCCACCGCGTATCTGCACCAGGTGGAGACCGACAAGGCGGCGGGCACCTATGTCGACCCGTCGCGCGGTCGCGTCACAGTGACGGAATGGGCGACGCTCTGGCTCGACGGCAAGGCGAACATCGCGACGTCTACCAAGTCTCGGTACCAGTCGATCATCGACACCTGGATCACGCCGACGTTCGGGTCGACTGCGGTGTCGTCGGTGCGGCATATCGACGTGCAGGCGTGGGTGAGTGGCCAGGACTGCTCAGCGGCCAGCGTGGTGAAAAACCATCGAGTGCTCTCGCAGATCCTCGAACTGGCTGTCCGTGATCAGCGCATCCCCTCGAATCCGGCGCGCGGAGTGAACCTGCCTCGGGTCAAACATGCGAAGCGGCGCTACCTCACCGCCGCGCAGGTGGAGGAGTTGGCGACGGCCGCCGAGGGGTGGCGCCCGTTGGTGCTGCTGCTCGCTTACACCGGCCTGCGGTGGGGGGAGATGGCGGCGCTGCAGGTGGCCGACGTCGACATGCTGCGCCGCAGGCTGCATGTGGCCCGGGCGGTGACGGTCGTCGACGGTCGGTTCGTGTGGGGGGAGCCGAAGGACCACGAGCAACGCTGGGTCCCGATCCCGAAGTCGGTGGCTGCCGAGCTCGCGAATCACATGGCGGGTAAACGGCGTGACGACCTGGTGTTCAAGGGTGAGCGGTCTGGTGGGCCGTTGCGGGTAAAGGCGGCCCGGGAATCGTGGTTCGACGACGCGGTGGTCGCGGCGAAGTGCCCTGACGGGCTGACGCCGCACGAGCTGAGACACACCGCGGCGTCGCTGGCGATCAGCGCGGGCGCGAGCGTGTTGGCAGTGCAACGGATGTTGGGGCACGCGAAGGCGTCGATGACGCTCGACGTGTACTCCGATCTGTTCGACGACGACCTGGATTCGGTCGCGACAGCTCTCGACGAAATCCGCAGGCAGGCGATGTGAGTGGACACAGCGGTGGACACACAGACCTGATTTTCGTTGTCCAAGAGTGGATGAGCCTGGAGATGCATGGTGTTGTCCTACAACGGATATCGCCTCTACCGGCACCGCCCGACTGGCCTCTCAAGGCGGTAGCGCGGGTTCGAATCCCGTCGGGGCTACAGAGAAAGGCGCCCTTCCCGGTAATCCCGGGGAGGGCGCCTTTCGCTTGTGCAGCCGGGGATGTTATCGACGCCGGAGGCAGCGGTGCCTACAGATACTGGGCCGTCGATCCGGACACCGGCGTCTGTGGCAGACCGAGCTTGCGGTGATCCCAGGAGCGCGTCCGGCTTCCGGTGATGCGTACCGCGACGCGCTTGTTCATCATCTGCTCGACGAAGGGTTTGGATTCCTCGGTGTACGGGGCGGTGTAGCGCTCCCACACCGAGATACCCACCTGCAGGCAGGAATCGGCGTCGTCGAGGATCTCCGCGGTGCCCTCGATGGCCACGCCGCGCAAGGTGCCGTAGGTGTCGCCGTCCTCGATGAGAACCGAACACCGATTGTTGCGCCGGAGATTGACGGCCTTCTGCGACTTGGCCTTCGTCTCGAACCAGATCTCGCCGTCGATGATCCCGTACCACATGGCAACGAGATGAATGCTGCCGTCGGGTCCGGTCGTGGCGAGGGTGGCGGTTCGGCTGCGGGCGATGAACTCCTCGATCTCGTCGGGACTCATCACGATCTGGGTGCGCTGGTTTGTGCCCATTGCCCGGTCACTTCCTCCTCATGCCCGCGACCGGAAACCCGTCCGCGGATTCCTGTGGTTCATCTCTGTGTGGTTCGTGCCTGTGGTTCCTCACCGACGCTAACCCAGTGGCCCTATCGGGCCGACACCAACCTCTTGTGGATGGCGTCGGCGGCGGCGAGAAGATCCGCGGCCCAGCGGGCCCCGGGCCGGCGTCCCATCCGGTCGATCGGCCCCGAAACCGAGATCGCGGCAACGACTTCGCCTGCCGCATCGCGTACCGGGGCCGAGACGCTGGCGACGCCCGCCGCACGCTCACCGGCACTCTGTGCCCACCCGCGTCGTCGGATGTCGTGCAGTGAGCGGTCGCTGAAGGCACTGTCGGCCAAGAGGTGTCGCTGTGTGCTCGTGTCGGCCCACGCCGCGAGGACCTTCGCGGCCGACCCGGCGGTCATCGGGAACCGGGTGCCCACCGGGACGGTGTCCCGCAGGCCGGTCGGTGGTTCCATTGCCGCGATACACACCCGCTCGGAGCCTTCGCGGCGATACACCTGGACCGATTCGCCGGTGATCTCCCGCAGTCGCGGCAGCACCATCAGTGCGGCCTCGCGCACCGGATCATGTGCCGAGGAGGCGAGTTCGCCCAAGGCCGGCCCGGGATACCAGCGGCCGGCGGCGTTGCGTGCGAGCAGGCGGTGCGTCTCGAGTCCCACCGCGAGTCGATGCGCGGTGGCCCGGGGCAGGCTGGTGCGTTCGCACAATTCCGTGAGATTGCACGGGGTCTCGGCGATGGCGCGCAGGACGGTGACCGACTTGTCGAGGACACCGATTCCGCTGCTGGGCTCCGATGCGCTATCCTTTCCCATAGGACGATACTAGCTGTCCAAATACTGAGATGCACGTCGGTCGGTGATCCGCAGCCCATTCCGGTCGCCGACAGCGACTTTGCCAGAGACGGATGCGAGTGCAGCCATGACGAACAACCCAGCCGGATCGAACAGCCCTGCGGGCGCGACATACAGCGCTGCGGACACCCCGAACACCCCAACGGGGCCACGCACTCTCGCCGAGAAGGTCTGGGAGGACCACGTCGTCGTCCGCGGGGACGGGGCGTCGAAACCCGACCTGATCTACATCGATCTCCATCTGGTCCACGAGGTCACCAGTCCACAGGCCTTCGACGGTCTGCGGCTCGCAGGCCGTCCCGTGCGCCGGCCCGACCTGACGATCGCCACCGAGGATCACAACGTCCCGACGATCAAGACCGATCTCATCGCCGACCCGGTGTCGCGCACGCAGGTCGAGACCCTGCGTCGTAATTGCGAGGAATTCGGTATCCGGCTGCACCCCATGGGAGATGCCGAGCAGGGCATCGTGCACGTCGTCGGCCCGCAACTGGGACTGACCCAGCCGGGTATGACGGTGGTCTGCGGCGACTCGCACACCTCGACCCACGGCGCATTCGGTGCGCTGGCAATGGGAATCGGCACCTCCGAGGTCGAGCACGTCCTCGCGACCCAGACGCTGTCCCTGCGTCCCTTCAAGACCATGGCCATCACCGTCGACGGTGATCTGCCGACCGGCGTCACGAGCAAGGACCTCGTCCTGGCCGTCATCGCCGAGATCGGTACCGGCGGCGGGCAGGGCTACGTCCTCGAATACCGCGGCTCGGCCATCGAGAAACTGTCGATGGAAGCGCGGATGACCATCTGCAACATGTCGATCGAGGCCGGCGCCCGCGCCGGGATGATCGCGCCCGACGCCGTCACCTACGAGTACCTGCGGGGCCGCCCCAACGCCCCCACCGGCGCCGACTGGGATGCGGCGGTGGCCTATTGGGATTCGTTGCGCACCGATCCCGGCGCGGAGTTCGACGCCGAGGTCCGCATCGACGCCGCCACGCTCTCTCCGTTCGTGACCTGGGGAACCAATCCCGGCCAGGGCGCGCCACTGTCGGCGACGGTGCCCGATCCGGCCGACATGGGCGACGAAACCGCCTCCGGCGCAGCAGCCAAGGCGCTGCAATACATGGACCTCACGCCCGGCACCCCGCTGCGCGAGGTGGCCGTCGACACCGTGTTCGTGGGCTCGTGCACCAATGGACGGATCGAGGATCTGCGTGCCGTTGCCGAAATCCTCAAGGGCCGCAAAGTGGCAGACGGACTCCGGATGCTGGTGGTGCCCGGGTCGATGCGCGTGCGTGCACAGGCCGAGGAGGAGGGTCTCGGTGAGATCTTCACTGCCGCAGGCGCCGAGTGGCGTCAGGCCGGATGCTCGATGTGCCTCGGGATGAACCCCGACCAACTCGCCCCGGGTCAGCGCTGTGCCTCGACCTCCAACCGCAACTTCGAGGGCCGGCAGGGTAAGGGTGGGCGAACTCACCTCGTCTCACCGGCCGTGGCCGCCGCCACCGCGGTGCGCGGCACCTTGTCCTCGCCCGCAGACCTGTAGCGCCCCAGAAGTCTTGGCCTTCGGCGGGAACTCCCGGCGAGTCCCCGCCACACCTCTCATTCGCAGACCGGAGTCACATCATGGAACCCTTCATCGAGCACACCGGGATCGGCGTGCCGTTGCGCCGCAGCAACGTCGACACCGACCAGATCATCCCCGCCGTCTACCTCAAACGGGTCACCCGAACCGGATTCGAGGACGGACTCTTCGCCGGCTGGCGCTCCGATCCGGACTTCATCCTCAATGCCGAACCCTGGAATCGCGGTTCGGTCCTGGTCGCCGGACCTGACTTCGGGACCGGGTCGTCGCGCGAACATGCCGTCTGGGCGCTGTCGGACTTCGGTTTTCGGGTGGTCATCTCCTCCCGGTTCGCCGACATCTTCCGGGGCAACGCGGGCAAAGCGGGCCTGGTGGCCGCCCAGGTCGAGCAATCCGACGTCGAACTGCTGTGGAAGCGACTCGAGGAGCAGCCCGGCCTCGAAGTGACTGTGAGCCTTCCCGAGCGGACGGTGACCGCAGCAGACCTCGTGGTGCCGTTGACAATTGATGACTACACGCGGTGGCGTCTGATGGAGGGCCTCGACGACATCGGCCTGACATTACGGCAGGTAGACGCGATTTCCGAGTACGAGAACGGGCGGCCCGCCTTCAAGCCGGTGACCCTGCCGGCCTGAGTTCTGCTCCCGGGTTCGACCTCTCGGCAAGCCCCGAACGCCATCGACGGAACGTGTTAGCGGCCTGAAATTTTCGCAACACGTCCCGTCGATTGGCGTGGAAGATGGACGTTTTCGCCTCGGACGTTTACCGTGTGGGGTTAGCTGGCTATATCAGATACGGCCAGAACAGCTTGCGGAGGTATATCAATGAACAAGGCAGAGCTCATCGATGAGCTGACCAAGAAGCTCGACGCTGATCGCAAGACCGCGACCGAAGCGGTCGAGCTGATCGTCGACACCATCGTCCGCGCGGTGAACCGCGGCGAGAGTGTCACCATCACCGGGTTCGGTGTCTTCGAGAAGCGTCGTCGCGCACCGCGCGTCGCACGCAACCCGCGTACCGGTGAGACCGTGAAGGTGCGCGCCACCTCGGTTCCGGCGTTCCGTCCGGGCGCGCAGTTCAAGGCCGTCGTCGCCGGCAAGCAGAAGCTCTCGGCGACCGGTCCGGCCGTCAAGCGCGGAAGCGGTGCGGGCACCACCACCGCCGCGAAGAAGACCGCGGCGAAGAAGGCCCCGGCCAAGAAGACCGCGGCAAAGAAGGCTCCCGCCAAGAAGACCGCCGCCAAGAAGGCCCCGGCCAAGGCCACTGCAACCAAGACCGCCGCCAAGAAGGCGCCGGCCAAGACCACTGCAGCGAAGAAGACCGCGGCGAAGAAGGCTCCCGCCAAGAAGACCGCGGCAAAGAAGGCTCCCGCCAAGAAGACCGCCGCCAAGAAGGCTCCCGCCAAGAAGACCACCCGGCGCTGAGCCCGCAACCGGGGCACACCCGGGGCGACCACGATCGCACTCACCCCTGACGAACTTCCCTCGTCAGGGGTGAGTTGCTGTGTGGGGCCCCGCCATCGACGAGTTGCGGTCGGCTCAGTGATCGAGTCGCCTTCGGCTCAGTGGTGACGAGTCGCCTTCGGCTCAGTGATCGAGACGCGGGAGAGGAGAATCGATGTGGTCGGCCGCCACCAGAGTGCCGGCGAGTGCCGAGAGCACCCACACACTTCCCTTGCGGTTGCGCGCCTTCGGCAAGGTGAGACCGTCGTGCTCGGCCCACCACTGCATCAGCGGCGGAATCACCTTGCCCTGACTACACACCGCACGCACCCGCCCATCCCCGGGCTCGGCGAGTTCCCTGATCCGCGCACGGGCCGGCGCCGGGTCGTCGGCATAGGCCGCCTCCGACAACGTGGGTTCCTCGATGATGGTGCCCCCGAGACGATCTCGGGTCGGGGCGAGAGT
This sequence comes from Gordonia sp. N1V, assembly GCF_029269935.1. Taxonomy (NCBI): domain Bacteria; kingdom Bacillati; phylum Actinomycetota; class Actinomycetes; order Mycobacteriales; family Gordoniaceae; genus Gordonia; species Gordonia sp. N1V. The sequence goes on along the minus strand of NZ_JARJDD010000001.1, from coordinate 418,254 downwards.
CTCGACGCAACGGACCGGGTTCGCACTGTGCAATTCGGTCACCCCGAACGCCGCCAGTAAGGGCACCAGCGCCCGCGCCTGCTCCCGACCCACCGCGTCGAGAGGGCGCGTCCGGTCCTCACCCCGATACCGAGAACGACTGCCCGCACGCGCATGCCGCACCAGCAGCAACGTCGTGAGCTCGACGGGTAACCGCGTGAACTCCTCCAGCACGGAACGATCCAGCCGATAGCTCAGGCGATCCGCCGCCTGCTCCGTCGACAACCAATCCAGCTCGTCGACCTCATGATTGGCCTCGAAGCGCCCACCCACCGACTCCGCCGACCAGTACCGGACATGCTTGCGGCCGTGCGGCAGATCGTAGGACACCGTCGTCAGCAGCCGACCCAGACGCACCACATGCCCGGTCTCCTCGTCGATCTCCCGGACAGCGGTATCGATCAGGGTCTCACCGGCGTCGAGCTTGCCCTTGGGCAACGTCCAATCGTCATACCGCGGGCGGTGCACCACCCCGATCTGCACCGTCCCCTTCGATCGGCGCCACAACACCCCACCGGCCGCCCAAACGGTCCTGGCGGGAGCGCTCTTCTGCGAATCCGACTTGCCCGACTTGGACATCGCCTCGTGTACACCTCTGCTCTTGTCGACACCCGTGAACCCCTGGGACGCGGGCGATCGTAACCGACCACGGTTACCGTACGGTGTCGACCCACCCCGGCAGGATCATGCGCCCGAGTCCCGGCGGTGTCATGCGCCCGAGTCCCGGCGGCGATTCCGCCGCATCATCTGTCGCTGATGATCGCGCACCTCTTCACCCGCGGCGGGGGAGGCCACCCAGCTACCGTCGGAATGCAGCACCCAGCACCGGGTTCGCGGATCGAGGGCGGAGGAGAAGATATCGGCGAGTTCACCGGTGAGGCGCTCATCGCGCACCTGCACCATCACCTCGATCCGACGATCGAGGTTGCGGTGCATCATGTCCGCGCTGCCGATCCAGTACTCGTCCTGCGCCCCGAAATGCATGATGCGCGAATGCTCCAGGAACTGTCCCAGGATCGAGCGCACCACGATGTTGTCACTCACACCCGGCATCCCCGGCCGCAATGCGCAGATTCCGCGTACCACGATCTCCACCGGAACCCCGCTCTGCGAGGCCCGATACAGGGCGTCGATGACCTGCTCGTCGACGAGTGCGTTGGCCTTCAAACGAATCCGCGCGCGCTCGTCGCCCTCGTGATGAGCGAGGATCTCCCGATCGATCCGATCGACGATTCCCGAACGGATGCCGTTCGGGGCGACCAAGATGTTGCGGTACTCGGTCTTGCGCGAGTAACCGGTCAGCGTGTTGAACAGATCGGTCAGGTCGGCGCCGATATCCGGTGCGGCGGTGAGCAACCCGACGTCCTCGTACAGCCGGGCGGTCTTCGGATTGTAGTTGCCGGTTCCGATGTGGCAGTAGCGCTTGATCGTCGAACCCTCACGCCGCACCACCAGGCAGGTCTTGCAGTGCGTCTTCAGGCCGACGAGACCATAGACGACGTGGACACCGGCCTGCTCGAGTTGACGCGCCCACTTGATGTTGGCCTGTTCGTCGAAACGTGCCTTGATCTCCACGAGCGCCACGACCTGCTTGCCCGCTTCGGCGGCGTCGATGAGCGCGTTGACGATCGGCGAATCACCCGACGTGCGGTACAGCGTCTGCTTGATCGCCAACACGTGCGGATCGGCAGCAGCCTGTTCGATGAACCGCTGAACGCTGGTCGAGAACGAGTCATAGGGATGATGGACGAGCACATCGCCTTCGCGCAGGGTGGAGAAGACACTCTTGGGCGTCTCGCGTTCACCGAACGCCGGATGTGTTGCGGGAACGAACGGACGATCCTTCAGGTGCGGACGATCCAGACCGTAGATCTCGAACAGCGAGGACAGGTCGAGCAATCCGGGTACCTGGATGACGTCGGCCGGATTGACGTCGAGTTCCCGCAGCAGCAACTCGAGCATGTGCTCGCTCATGTCGTCGGCGACCTCGAGACGCACCGGTGAACCGAAACGGCGACGGGCGAGTTCGCGTTCGAGAGCCTGCAACAGGTCCTCGTCGCGATCCTCCTCGACCTCGAAATCGGCGTTGCGGGTGATCCGGAAGACGTGATGCTCGACGATCTGCATCTCCGGGAACAGATGTTCCAGATTCGCGGCGATGAGGTTTTCCATCGGCAACAGCACGGCGGGGTGGTGGCCGCGGCCGTCGGCCACCGCCGACCCGGGAGCGAGCTGGTCGACGCGGACGAAACGATTGACGTTGTCGGGCACCTTGACTCGCGCGAAGTGCTCGCCGCCCTCGTTCGTGTCCTTCACCGTCACCGCCAGATTCAGCGACAGCCCGGAGATGTAGGGGAACGGATGGGCCGGATCGACGGCGAGCGGGGTGAGTACCGGGAAGACCTGCTCGTGGAAGTGCTCCACCATCCGCTTCTGCTGATCGGCATCGAGCTCCGACCACGACACCACGTGAATTCCGTTGTCCGCCAAGTCGGGTCGTACCGAATCGAGGAACACGCGGGCATGCCGGTCGGCGAGGGTCTGGGTGCGCCCGGCGATGCGCAGCAACTGCTCGCGGGGGGAGAGGCCGTCCGCGGACCGCACCGACAAACCGGTCTCGTCGCGGCGTTTGAGCCCGGCGACCCGCACCATGAAGAACTCGTCGAGATTCGAGGCGAAGATCGCGAGGAACTTCGCGCGCTCGAGCAACGGCAGCGACGTGTCCTCGGCGAGTGCGAGCACACGCGAATTGAAGTCGAGCCAACTGAGTTCGCGATTCAGATAGCGGTCCTCTGGCAGATCGGCCGATTCGTCTGGTGCCAGGGTGGCCGCCGGCGGGGCGCCGGGGATCGCGGTGAGTGGCTGGGTCGAGGTGTCGTCTGCGGGGCTCACCGCTCAATCATGACGCATCGGTCCGGCGAGCCGAAGCCTCACCGCCCGGCCCGGGACCACCACGACGCCCGACGTCGCGTAATCGGTCCGTCGAGACCGAGAACAGCTCGCGTGTGCGCTCCCACTCCCAGAGCGACCGCGGCCTCGAGGTCGGCAGCGGTGTCGACATCGGTGCGCAGATCCGGCCAGCGCCGGTGCGCCGGATCGATCTCGAGTGCTCCGTCGGCGCGATGCGCGGCGGCCGAACCGATTCCGAAGCGCGGCAGTCGAACATCGTCGGCGGGACGCAGGAGAAGCGCGGTCCCGTCGCCGCCGGCGTCGGTGACCAATGCGTACGGGATCTCGGCGCATTCGTCGAGTACGGTGCGGATGCTGGCGGCGTCTGCGGCCGGGAGATCGGCCTGCACCATCAGCACGCCTCGGATGTCGCGCCGGTGGGCGCGTATCCACTCCGCCCCCTGCGCGTAGGCATGATTCAGTGACGAGTCCGGGCGTGCGACCTCCGGCAAGGCCAGGGCCCCGGCGGCGGCGACCGCACGCAGAACGTCGTCGTCGGGGCTGACCACGACGATCGGACCCAGTCCCGCCGACCGCACCGCCGCCAGGGTGTCGAGCAGCATCGAGAGCACCAGCTCGCCGTGCTCACCGATCCGTGTCACCGGCGATGCCGCGGCTGCTGGTCCGGGTGCCGTGCTCGGTGGGATGCGGGACGCGGCGAGACGGGTCTTGGCGGCACGGAGGTGTTTGACGACCAGAACGGCGGCCACCGCCGGCGTCTGCACGTGATCGTTGCTGTTCTCGCCTCCCACGCTCCCATGATGGACGACGCGGCGCAGTCGGCGCCGACCGCGTGCCCACCGGACACCCCAATCACGGTGGATGGGCATCGGCCGCGGGCTAGGGTGAAGGCCACAATCGATCGGTGAAGGGGAGTGGACGTGCGCGCGGTGGTCATGGGTGCCGGGTCGTGGGGGACCGCGACGGCGAAGGTTCTGGTCGACGCGGGAACCGACACCGTGTTGTGGGCCCGCCGGCCCGAGCTCGCCGAGACGATCAACGCCGAGCACACCAACCCCGACTATCTCACCGGCATCGCCCTGCCCGAGCAACTCCGTGCCTCCAGTGACCTCGAGGAGGTATTGCCCGACGCCGACATCGTCGTGTGCGCGGTGCCGTCGCAGTCGTTGCGCGACAACCTGACCGCGTGGAGGCCGCATCTCGGCTCGGACGCGACGCTGGTGTCGCTGGCCAAGGGGATCGAGACGCATTCGTTGATGCGGATGAGCGAGGTGATCGCCGAGGTCGGCGAGGTGTCAGAGGATCGGATCGCGGTACTGACCGGGCCCAACCTCGCGCGGGAGATCGCCGAGGGACAGCCGGCGGCAACGGTGATAGCCTGCCGCGATGAGCAACGCGCAGAAGCGTTGCAGAGCGCCTTCAACACCGGTTACTTCCGTCCGTACACCAACACCGACGTTGTCGGTTGTGAGATCGGTGGCGCGGTGAAGAACGTGATCGCCCTGGCATGTGGGATGGCCAGCGGTGTCGGATTCGGACAGAACACCCTGGCAACCATCATCACCCGAGGCCTGGCCGAGACGATCCGGCTCGGTGTCGCCGTCGGCGCGCACATCGAGACCCTCGCCGGTCTGGCCGGCATCGGTGATCTGGTGGCGACGTGCTCATCTCCGTTGTCGCGCAACCGAACCTTCGGTGCGCGACTCGGCGAGGGGGCGACAATGGAACAGGCGCAGGCCGCCACCAACGGGCAGGTCGCCGAAGGCGTGAAGTCGTGTACGTCGGTGCGTGCGCTCGCCGAACGTCACGAGGTGTCGATGCCGCTGACCGATGCAGTCCACGGTGTGTGCCATTCCGGGATGTCGGTCGCCGACGCGGTCGCGTCGTTGCTCGGCCGTACCACCAAGCCCGAGGTCTACCGGGACTGATCCGGGTACGGCTCGCCGATCACCCGAAATCCAAAGGCCCGGTGGGTAATACGCGACCGATCGCGGCCGAGACGTCGGTGATCGAGGAGTTTCCGCCACTGACCGGAACCCACAGCGCCACATAGGGTCGGTGATCGACACACACATAGGCCTGCCCACGGTTCTCGATCGTGTCGGTGATGAACCACTGCACACCGTTGACCGTCTGCAGTCGGCTCGACGGGGCGAGTTCGCTCGGCCGGTCCACACCACAGCGTACGGTCACCGGGTCGCCGCCGTCGGAACCCTTCCACGTTGCGGTGTCACCGTCGACCTGTTTGGTGCCGAACCCCTCGAACGACTCCGGTAGCGCGGCCATCAGCGTCGCGCACCGGCCGGCATCGGCGGACGTGGCCGCCGTGTACGAATCGACCGGGGTCTGCTGCTGATCCGACGACTTGAGTGCCGCATAGGTGATGAATCCGACGATGACCATGATCGGGATGGTGACGAGCGTGGCGATCAGCGCCGGGCTCAATCGCGGCCCCGAGCCGCCCTCGTATCGAGCGTGATCGGGCTCGCCGGTGGTCGTCTCGGTGGGCTCGGATTTGTCGCGCCCATCGCCGGCGGAGTCTTCGGGGCTACTCACACGCCTCACCCTAACCGTGCCGGGACCTGCACTCCGCGCTGCCCGTGCCGAGTCGTCTCAGTGCGCGGTGGTCACCACCGGGCAGGTGAGGGTTCGGGTGATGCCGTCGACCTTCTGGATCTGCGGGACCACATCGTTACGCAGATGCGCGGCGTCGGCGGCGTCCACCCGGACGATCACGTCGTACGGTCCGCTGACCTCTTCGGACGAGGCGACCCCCGAGATCTCTGCGATGGTCGCTGCGGCCAGAGCCGCACGTCCGACCTCGGTCTGGATCAGTATGTAAGCCTGAACCACGGCCATCCTCTCCACATCTTCCACGTCGCGGGAATCGGGCTGATGACCCCGCAGGCGGTGCCGCGGCGAACGGGCTCACAACGCCCGAACCACTACACTGCTGGGACACATTGTCGCTGACAACCCCGTGGGTGGCGAGTTGGCACCGCGAGGGAGGGGAGTCGAGGTGGGCACCGAGCCCCTCGGTGGTCGGCCCGATCACGGTGTTGACCACGGCCGGCACGACGTCGGCCGGCACGAGGTCGACAGGTCGGAGGTCGACAGGTCGGCGGTCGACAGGTCGGCGACGCTCGGCGAGGTGGGGGAGCGAGCGATCATCGCGATGTTCACCTCAGCGGTTGCGCACCGGCCCGAATCGTCGTCCGGCAGCGACATCGTGATCGGGTCCGGTGACGACGCGGCGGTCTTCGACGTCGGGCCGACCGTCATCAGTACCGACACCGCGGTGCAGGACCGCCACTTTCGACTCGAATGGTCCGGTGCCGCACAGATCGGTGCGCGTACCGTCGTGCAGAGTGCCGCCGACATCGCCGCGATGGGCGGCCGGACGACTGGAGCGGTTGTGGCGCTGGCCTGTCCGCCGCAGACCACGGTCGGTTGGCTGGCCGATCTGAACACCGGCATCGTCGATGCCGCGCATCGCCTCGGGGCGCGGGTGCTCGGCGGTGATCTCGTGGCCGCCGACGAGATCGTGGTGAGCATCACCTCGGTCGGCGCCCTCGACGGTCTCGCACCGGTGACATTGTCCGGGGCGCGTGCCGGCGATCTGCTGGCGGTCAGTGGTCCGCTGGGATCGGCGGCGGCCGGGTTCGCGGTGGTCTCCCGATCCGGTGTCGCGCCGATGGCGCGGTGGCAGCGCGACGCCGATCCGCGTGCGACGGTGGTCTCGGCGTTCCTGTTGCCGGCGCCGGATCTCTCCCAGGGTGTCCTCGCCGCGCGCGCGGGGGCTCACGCCATGACCGACATCTCCGACGGCCTGGTCGAAGAACTCCGCACGATGGCCGCCTCCTCCGGGGTGTCGCTGGCCGTCACCGGAGATGCGGTGCCCAGATGCGCGGAGGTCGACCAGGTCGCCGCCCTGCTGGGTGCCGACGCACGGACCTGGGCGCTGACCGGTGGGGAGGACCACGAACTGTTGGCGTCGTTCGCGCCCGGCGCGGTACCGCCCGGGTGGACCGAGATCGGCGAGGTGCGACCGGGACCGGCCCGCGTCACCATCGACGGCGCCGACATCGCCGGGCTCAGCGGGTGGCGCGCATTCGATCGGTGAGGCACCCGGCGGTCGGTGCTCGACGGTCGGTGCTCGCCACGGGCATTCGCGGGGTGGCGGACCGCGACGAGTCCCGGCGGTGATTAGATCACCACCATGGCGATCTATGCGCTCGACGACCGAGAACCGGAACTGGGGGAGGACGTCTACGTTCATCCCGATGCGACCGTCATCGGCGCGGTGACACTGGCCGACGGCGTCTCGGTGTGGCCCGGCGCAGTGCTGCGCGGTGACTACGGCACGATCACCATCGGTCGGCGCACCAACATCCAGGACGGCACCGTCATCCATTGCACGCCGATCCATCCGACCGTCATCGGTGCGGGCTGCGTCGTCGGCCACAATGCCCACATCGAGGGCTCGACCATCGGTGACGATGTGCTGATCGCGTCGGGGTCGGTGGTGCTCAATGGCTCCACGGTCGGAGCGGGTGCGATCGTCGGGGCCGGCGCGGTGGTCCCCTTCGATGCCGAGGTGCCCGCACACCGGATGGTGCTCGGCATCCCCGCGAAGTTGCGTGAGGGATACGAGGTGCCGCCCGGACATCTCGAGATGAACGTCGAGATGTATTTCCAGAACGCCCAGCACTACCGGACATCGCTACGGAGGCTCGACTGATCATGGCGCCCAAGCCACTTGCCGAACTCCTCGATCCCGGTTGGGCACACGCACTGGAACCGGTGGCCGACGTCATCACCGAGATGGGGCAGTTCCTGCGTGCCGAGAACGAGTCCGGGCGCGGTTACCTGCCCGCCGGACAGAATGTGTTGCGCGCCTTCACCAGTCCTTTCGACGATGTTCGGGTACTCATCGTCGGTCAGGACCCCTATCCCACACCGGGGCACGCGGTGGGTCTGAGTTTCTCGGTGGCGCCGGAGGTTTCGCCGATTCCGCGGTCGCTGGCCAACATCTACACCGAGTACTGCGAGGACCTCGGCTATCCGCGCCCGGCCAACGGTGACCTGACACCGTGGGCCCGCAATGGTGTCCTGCTGCTCAACCGCGTGCTGACCGTGACGCCCGGAGAACCGGCCTCACACCGCGGAAAGGGTTGGGAGAAGGTCACCGAATGTGCCATCAAGGCGCTCGTCGACCGGGACGAACCGCTGGTGGCCATTCTGTGGGGGCGTGATGCCGCGGGCCTGCAGCAGTGGATGCCCGACGTGCCGGCCATCGTCTCGGCGCACCCCTCGCCGTTGTCGGCGAGTCGCGGGTTCTTCGGGTCACGGCCCTTCAGTCGCGCCAATGCCGAACTCGAGGATCTCGGCGGCGAGCCGGTCGACTGGCGCTTGCCGTCCTGAGCGTCCGCGCGTCTGAGTCCCTGAGCGCCCCCGCGCCCGAGACTTCACCGACGGCGCCCTTCATTTCGCCGACGGCGCCCGATATTTCGCCGACGGCGCCTGCCGGGGTGCCGATGGCGCCCGCTGCCGTCGGTGCCGAGCGCGGTCGGCGTCGGGGAGAGCGCTGTCGGCGGAAATCCGAGCGCTGTCGGCGGGGTCGAGGCTGTTGCCCGACGCCGGCAACTCAGCGGGAGAAGCGCCGCGCACCCGGATCGGTACGTTCCTGCCAGCCGACGCGCTCGAGTTCGGGGACGTCCGTGATGGTTTCGGGGTATCCCAGGCACAGATAGGCGGTGAGTGACCAGGTGTCGGGCACCTCGAGAGTGCGGTGCGCGGCCGCGGCGTCGAGGATCGAGACCCATCCGACGCCGACGCCGTGTGACCGTGCGGCGAGCCACAACGCGGTGACGGCCGCCACCGTCGAGTAGTCGAGCGTCTCCGGCATGGTCGCTCGCCCGAGACCGTGCCCTTGGGGCAGTTCATGATCGGTGAACACCGCGAGGTGGACGGGGGCGTCGTCGAGCCCGGCGAGCTTGAGCCCGGCGTAGAGCCGCGCACGTTCACCGTCGTAGCCGTCCAGTGCGTCGACGTTGCACCGCGCGAAGTTCTCCCGGATCTGTCCACGGCACCGCGGTGATCGCACCTCGACCCATCGCCACGGCTGCGAGTTGCCCACCGACGGAGACAATTCGGCGCGATGCAGGATTGTGTCGAGCAGGTCCGCATCGATCGGGTCGGTACGGAACCGGCGGACATCACGCCGCAGGGCGAACAATCGATCGAGATCGTCGCGGAAGTCCGGGCCGAACTCGGCGGCGGTGTCAGTTGTCGCGTGCGGCAACGAAATCCGGGCTTCGCTTGGCGATGAAGGCGTCGATTCCCTCGATCCCCTCGGGCTCACCACTGCGCTCGGAGATCGACCGGGCCTCGGCGAGAAGGTGTTCCGGCAGTGACGTGGTCGCCGACGCGGTGAGCAGGTGTCGGGCCGCCGAGAGCGCAGCGCGCGAACCGGAGGCGAGGGTCTGCGCCACCGCTTCGGCCTCGGTGACGATCGCGTCGTCGTCGACGACCCGGGACAGGATGCCGATCGAGAGCGCCTCCTCGGCGCGGATCACGCGGTTGGTGAGGATGATCTCGCGAGCACGGGCTGCGCCAACCGCCCTCGGCAGGGTCCAGGACATGCCGCCGTCGGGGGTCAGACCGATTCCGGCGTAGGCGGGTCGCAGAGCCGTCGAGGTTCCGCCGATCGCGATGTCGGCGTGGAGCACGATGCTCATGCCGGCACCGGCGGCCCAGCCCTTCACGGCCGCGACGACCGGGCGGTCGGCGCCGGCGAGTGCGAGTACGAAGGCATGGAAGTTGTCGGCGACCTCGCGGAGGTAGGCCGGACGGTCCGACGCGTCGGCGAAGGCGCGGACGTTGCCGCCGGCACAGAAATTGGCGCCGGGACCGGTGAGGAGGATCGCACCGACCTCGCGCTCGCCGCGGGAGATCTCGTTGAGTGCCGCGGTGGCCTCGCGCAGTGCGGTGTCGTCGAGGGGGTTACCGGCCGAGGGGCTCGACACGGCGATGGTCAGGATGGCGCCGTCCTGGGTCACGGGAGAGCGGCCTGCGGCGTCGGGGGTGGCAGTCATGTCCGTCACCTTAGCCGGGACACGAAAAAGACCCGACCCCGGCCCGAGCGTTCGCTCGGTGGGTCGGGTCTGCTCGCCGACGATCGCAGGTCGTACGACCCGGAAGTCGGTCAGACCAGGGAGGTCTTGCCGGCCTTCAGGCAGGAGGTGCAGACGTTCTTGCGCTTCCGGTTACCCGGGGCGACCTCGACGCGGACCGACTGAATATTCGGATTCCACCGGCGGTTGGTGCGGCGGTGCGAGTGCGAAACGGACTTGCCGAAGCCCGGACCCTTGCCGCAGACGTCACAGACGGCAGCCATAACGAACTCCTCGGGGGTGAGTGGTGTGTGGTTCTCGGTCAGCCCGCCGTCACAAGCTCCGAACGGGCGCGACGACAGCGCGCGCCGTATACCGGAGCCACGTTGGCGGCAAGGCAACCGTGCAAGGATAGCGGGCCCGGCCGTCGCCGACCAAATCCGTGCCGGACTCCCATCGCGGCGATGTGGGGAGTCCCGGCCCTGCGGAGTCCCGTCCGACACCGTCGGTCCTCGCGAGTAACCTCGACCACAGTTGTCGGCGACGCCGGCAGCTGCGGTGATTCGGTGCTCGCGCGGGTCGAGGATGCGCGTTGTCGGTGGGAGGTGGTCGTGGCGGCGTTCGATGGTGGCATGACCGATGGTGTGGGCGGCGAGGGGGCTGCAGAGCACGGGGGCATGGCGCACGGGGGTGCGACACATGGGGGTATGACACAGACGATGAGCCCGGCGCTGCTGCGTGACTGGGCTGCGGCGAGCGCCGACGGGCTCGAGGCGGCGCGCGGAGAGATCAACGACCTCAACGTCTTCCCCATCCCGGATTCCGACACCGGCAGCAACATGGCCTACACGATGCGCGCCGCCGCCGATGCCGCCGTGGCCCTGCCCCACGATGCCGACATCGCAGCGGTGGCCCGCACACTCGCCGACGCCGCGGTGGCCGCCGCGCGGGGCAATTCCGGGATCATCCTCTCGCAGGTCCTCGTCGGGGTGGCCGACGCCGTCGAGGTCGCGGCCCCCGGGGAGTTGTCGCTGTCCTATCTCGCGAGCGCAGGCCTGCGTCTGGCCGGGCTCGCCGCCCGCCGCGCGGTCAGCGAGCCGCGCGAGGGGACGGTCCTGACCGTCATTTCGGTGGCCGCGACGACTGCGGCCGCCCACGCCGACGACCCGCCGGGCGATCTCGTGCGTGCGGTGGCCGACCGCGCCGCCGAAGCCCTCGACCGGACCACCGATCAACTGCCCGAGCTCGCCTCCGCCGGCGTGGTCGATGCAGGTGCACGCGGCTTCCTGGTGTTGCTCGATTCGCTGGTCGCGGTGATCACCGGGGTATCGGCGCGGCGTCGGCGCTACCGGGGTTCGCTGATGGGCGGCGGACGACCGGGCCATCCCGACGATGCGACGTGCTCGGGCTCCTCGGAGATGGATTTCGAGGTGATGTACCTGCTCGACGGCGCCGCGGGCGAACACATCGGTGCCCTGCGCGACGAACTCGACCGCATCGGCGACGCCGTCGTCATCGTCGGCGACAGCTCCAGCGGCGACGGCGAGCGGTTCTCGGTGCACGTCCACACGTGCGAACCGGGCAAGGCGGTACAGGCCGGGTTGGCCGCGGGGCAGATGTCGGACATCCGGATCAGCTGTTTCGCCCTCGACGCCATCCGGTCGCAGGTCGACTCGGCCGAACCGCCGCCGCGATACAAGCGGGCCATCGTCGCCGTGGTCAAGGGGCAGGGAGCCGCTGCGCTGTTCGCCGACGCGGGCGCCGCGGTGGTGCGCGCCGACGGCGGGGTGAGCACCGACATACTGGCGCAGGCGATCCGCGACACCGACGCCGCGCACGTCATCGTCATGGCCAACGGTGCGATGACCAGCCAGGATCTCGTGTCCGTCGCCGCCGACGTCCGATCACAGCAACGGTCGGTGGTGTCGCTGCCGACCCTGTCGATGGCCCAGTGCCTGGCTGCGCTGGCCGTACACGACCCGGGGGAATCCGCCGACGCCGATGCCTATGCGATGGCCGAGGCGGCGGCCGGTGCCCGATGGGGATCCCTGCGCCGCGCCGAAGGCCGCATGATGACCCTGGCCGGCACCTGCGAGGTAGGCGACATCCTGGGACTCATCGGTTCGGACGTGCTGGTGATCGCCCCGGATCAGACCGAGGCCGCGACCGCACTTCTCGACCTCATGTTGGCCACCGGTGGCGAGATGGTGACGGTGCTGGCCGGTTCCGAGGTCGACGATGCCGCGCTGGACGCGCTGGCCGAACATGTGCGGCGCAACTATGCGGGCATCGAGTTGAGCGTGTACGCCACCGGTCAGGGCGACGACCTGATCCAGGTCGGGATCGAGTAGTGGCGGCCAGGCGCACCTCGACCGGTCGGTCCGGACGTACCCCCGCGGCGACGGACGACGCCGTCACGGTTCCGTCGGTGACCCCCGGGACGGTCACGCTGTCCGACGAGCTGGCCGGTGTCCTCGGCCCGAAGACGGCCGCGGGTCTGGCGACCATCGGGATCTCGACCGTCGGCGAACTGCTCCGGTATCCGCCGCGCCGCTACGTGCGGCGCGGCCAGCCCTCGGCGTCGGAGGAACTCGAGGAGGGCGAATGGGTCACCATCGTCGGGCGCGTCACCAAGGCGAACATGGCGTCCATGAAGTCGCGTCCCGGAAAAATTCTCCGGCTGTCGGTCATGGACGAGAAACGAACCTTCGAGGTGAGTTTCTTCAATCCCTACAGCGTCGCGCGTGCGCTCACCACCGGCCGGAAGGTGATGTTGGCCGGCACGGTGAAGTTCTTCCGGAGTCAGCCGCAGTTGACCCATCCGCAGTGGCTGGTGCTGCCGGAAACCGGTGAGGACCTGGAGAAGGTCGTCGGCAGCCCGATGATGATGGAGATGTACGAGATCGAGCGCGCCGCAAGCGAATCCGATCCCTCGGCGCCCAATCCGATGCTTGCACTGTTTGATCGGTCGATCATCCCGATATACCCGGCGACGAGTACCTGTCAGACATGGGAGATATGGAGCGCCGCGCGTCGTGTCCTCGACCTCGTCGGACCCCTGCCCGACGCCCTCGATGACGCGCAACGTCGGAAACGGTCGCTCATCCGTACCGACAACGCGGTCCGTTCGGTCCACCTGCCCGAGGCCGACGGCGAGATCCGCCCGGCCCGTGAGCGCATGAAATTCGATGAGGCACTGGCGATCCAGCTGGTCCTCGCGCAGCGGCGACTCGCCGGGCGCACCGACACCGCACCGATCTGCCCGCACGTACCGGGCGGCCTCGAAGACCAACTGCTCGCCCGGCTGCCGTTCACACTGACGACCGGACAGCAGGCTGTCGCCGAGGAGATCGGTACCGACCTCGGTCGCGACGAGCCGATGAGTCGGCTCCTGCAGGGCGAAGTCGGCTCGGGCAAGACATTGGTGGCGTTGCTCGCGATGCTGCGCATCGTCGACAACGGCCACCAGTGCGCACTTCTTGCGCCCACCGAAGTGCTTGCCGCGCAGCACTATCGAACGATCTCGGCGATGCTCGGTGACCTGGGCTCGGCCGGCCGGCTCGGCGCCGCCGACGGTGCCACCCAACTCGCACTGGTGACCGGATCGATGAAGACCAAGGACAAACGCGAAACCCTCCTCGACGTCGTCACCGGGCAGGCCGGCATCGTGATCGGCACCCACGCCCTTCTCGAGGAGAACGTCAGTTTCTTCGATCTGGGCATGTTCGTCGTCGACGAGCAGCACCGGTTCGGTGTCGAGCAGCGCGACACGCTCCGCGGGCGTGGCCGCGACGGCATCGCACCGCACGTGTTGGTCATGACGGCAACGCCGATCCCGCGCACCGTCGCGATGACCGCATTCGGTGATCTAGACACCTCGGTGCTGACCGAACTACCGGCCGGCCGCCAGCCCATCACCACCAACGTCGTGCCCATGGGTAAGCAACGGTGGGTCGATCGGGCCTGGGAGCGCGTCGACGAGGAGGTTGCCGCGCACCGTCAGGTCTACGTGGTGTGCTCACGCATCGGGGACGATCCCGATGCGCCGAAGAAGGCAGCGCCGAAAAAGGCGACAGTGCGCAAGGGCCGCACGCCCGCACGAGGTGCCGACGCCGATGGTGACGGGCCCGAGGAGGAGACCGTTGCGGTGATCGATCAGTTCCACGAACTGCTCGCGGGTCCGCTCGGTGGGCATCGGATCGCGATGCTGCACGGACGCATGCCGGCCGAGGAAAAGGCCGAGACGATGGATGCGTTCGGCCGCGGCGAGATCGACATCCTGGTGTCGACGACGGTCATCGAGGTCGGAGTCGACGTGAAGAATGCGACGACGATGGTGATCGTCGATGCCGACCGGTTCGGCGTCAGTCAGCTCCATCAGTTGCGCGGACGCGTGGGCCGCGGTGGACTGCCCGGCCTGTGCTTGTTGATGACCAGGGTGTCGCCGGGTTCGAAGTCGATGGAACGACTCGAGGCGGTCGCTGCGTCCAATGATGGATTCGAGCTCGCCCAGATCGATCTCCAACAGCGAAGGGAGGGTGATGTCCTCGGTTCGCTGCAGTCCGGCGGCAAGACGTCACTGCACTTCCTGTCGCTGCTCGACGATGCCGAGATCATCGCCGACGCGCGGGATCTCGCGCAGGACATCGTCGCTGCGGACCGGACACTGGCCGACCACCCTGCGATGGGTGCTCTGGTGGACGCGATCCTGGTACCGGACAAGATCGCATACCTGGAGAAGTCGTAGCGGCCGAGCCGTTCTCGGTCGGCTCGTCGCGCCCGCGGGGATCACCTGGCCGCTGCGGCGGTGGGTGCTTCTTCTCGCGGTGGTGGCCACGGCGGTAGCCGTCGCGGTGACCGTCCATCTCGACCGACAGGCGCCCGATGCGGCCCTGCACGCCGATGCCCGCCGCGCGCTGCAGTCGCTGAGCCGGATGACTGTGGTACCCCACCGACCCGATCGTGACGACTATCAACGGTCGGCGTTCGGTGTGGCATGGACCGACGCGGTCTCGGTCACCGGCGGACACAATGGTTGCGACACCCGAAACGACATCCTGATGCGTGACCTGTCGGATGTCACCGTCGGGTCGGTACGCAGTTGCCCGACGGCCGTGTTGACCGGAGAGTTCCGCAGCCCGTACACCGGTGCGACCGTCGTCTTCCGCCGGGACCGGTCCGCGATCGGCGTGCAGATCGATCACATTGTGCCGCTGTCACTGTCATGGGATCTGGGTGCGTGGTCGTGGCCGGCGCAGCGTCGCGTCGAGTTCGCCAATGACCCCGCCAATCTGGTTGCGGTCGATGCCGCGTCGAATCAGGCCAAGAGTGACGGCGAGCCGGCCGTGTGGATGCCGCCGCTGCGTGCGTTCCACTGCCGGTATTCAATTCAGTTTGTTGCGGTCGCCGACACCTACCGGCTGGCCATCGATGCGGCCAGCCGGCAGGTGCTCACCGACGTACTCGATTCCTGTTGAGAACCGATCCTGTTGGGAGTCAGCGGTTTCGATGCCGGGGCGGGGTCAGCTCGGGGGCATCAGCACCGAATCGACCAGGTAGACCGTCGCATTGGCGGTCTTGATGCCACCGCAGACGACCGAAGTGTTGTCGTTGACCTTGATGTCGTTGCCGGACCCGGTGACCGTCACCGTGGCACCCTCCAGCGACTTGTGCTGGCCATCGATGTCGGCGGGCGGAATCTGGCCGGACACCACGTGATAGGTGAGGATCTTGGTCAGCATCGCCGAGTCGGTCTTGAGCTGGTCCACGGTCGCCGCGGGGAGCTTGGCGAAGGCGGCGTCGGTCGGCGCGAAGACGGTGTACTGCCCGTTGTTCAGCGTGTCCACCAGGTTGACCTGTGGATTGAGCTTGCCGGAGATGGCCTGCGTCAGTGTCTTGAGTTCGGGGTTGGCTGCCGCTGCGGTGGCCACCGGTGCCATGGCCATCCCGTTCACCGAGGCCGGACCACTGGGGTTGGCCTGTGCGTATGCGGCGCAACCGCTTCCGACGAGATCCGCCGCCGGGGCGGCGCTTTCGCTCATGCTGGTCATGCCGCTCATCCCGGACATGCTGCTCGTCGCGGTCGACGTCGACGAGCCGGAGTCGTCACTACTGGAACATCCGGTCACCAGGCCGGCTGCGAGTACGAAACCCGATGCGGCCAGGGTGATTCGGGTTGCTGCGGTGGTTCGCATGTTCTTCCTCACTGTGGACGGAATGAGCCAGCCCGAGTGGGCGTGCTCACACAGTCATTCGCTTCCCCCGGCGCCGCGGATGGGTCGCGCACCGAGAAACTTTCCGGTACGTCCCGCGGTGCGTGCGGCCCGGAGGGGTTGGAGATCCGTTGAGGCACGGACCCATCCGGTGGGTGACACCGTGCGAACCCTTGACGAGGCAGCCGGCTGATCGGTCGGCATGTCACCACGGCGAGAGGTCGGTCAATGCATCGAACCGCAGGACGCTACCTTCGGGCGATGACGGTGGGGGTGCTGTCGGTGGGGGTGGGTCTCGTCGCGGGAGAACTCATCGCGGCCCTGGCCGTTGCACCCGCATCGCCGGTGGGTGTGGTCGGTGCGCAACTGATCGACCACACGCCGTCGGCGATCCGTGAGTGGGCCATCGACACCTTCGGTACCTCCGACAAGACCGCGTTGCTGAGCGGTATCGCGGCGGCCGTCGTCGTACTCGCTGCGATCGCCGGAGTCCTGCAGGTCGCCAGACCCCCGATGGGAGCGGCGGTGATCGGCGCCTTCGGTGTCGTGGGCGTCGTGTGTGCGGTGACCCGACCGACCGGCACCGCGCTCTACGCGGTGCCGTCGTTGTGCGCAGGCGTGATCGGCATTGTCGTTCTCGTCGTCCTGAGTCGGCGTGCGATCGGCAGCCGTCACCGGCCCGAACCCGAGCCCCCCGAACCCGAGGACGCTCAGCCTGTCGCCACCGTCGGGTGGTCGCGCCGTCGTTTCGTCGCGGTCTCCGGCGGGATCGCCGTGCTGATCGCGGCATCGGGGTATGCCGCCCGCCGGATCGCCGCGACCGGCGGCGCCGTCGCCGAACGTATAGGACTTCGCCTGCCCGCGGTTCGTGACGCCGCCGCACCGATAACGCCGTCGATGGGCGTGCAGCTCCCCGGCGCCACCCCGTTCCTGACGTCCGCGGCCGACTTCTACCGCATCGACACCGCACTCGCGGTTCCGCAACTCACCACCCGACAGTGGCGATTGCGCATCCACGGCATGGTGGCCCGTGAGCTCACCCTCGACTGGGACGATCTGATGGCGATGCCCGCGCGGGAACGCGTGGTGACGCTGACGTGCGTGTCCAACGAGGTGGGCGGCGACCTCGCGGGCAACGCCCGATGGCTCGGCTACCCGATGGCCGAGATCCTCGCCCGGGTCGGTGCCGAGGCCGACGCGGACATGTTGTTGTCGACGAGCGTCGACGGGTGGACCTCGGGTACCCCGTTGTCGGCGATCACCGATGGCCGCGACGCGATGCTGGTGATCGGGATGAACGGGGCGCCCCTACCACTCGAGCACGGCTACCCGGTCCGCCAGGTGATCCCCGGACTGTACGGCTTCGTCTCGGCCTGCAAATGGGTGATCGACTGGGAGATCACGCGATTCGACCGCGCACAGTCGTACTGGACCAAGCGTGGTTGGGCCGAGAAGGCGCCGATCAAGACGGCGTCGCGCATCGACCGGCCCGCACCCTTCGCCTCGCTGCCGGTCGGACCGGTGGTGGTCGCGGGAACCGCCTGGGCCCAACATCGCGGCGTGCGGTCGGTGCAGGTCCGCGTCGACGACGGGCCGTGGCAGGAGGCGACACTCACGTCGGAGTACTCCATCGACACCTGGCGGCAATGGACCTGGACGTGGGACGCCCAACCAGGCCAGCACACGCTCTACTGCCGGGCCACCGACGCCACCGGTGCCACCCAGCCCGACACACGCGTGCCACCCATTCCCGACGGCGCGACGGGCTGGCACAGCCGGGTGATGACCGTGCAGCGCTGAGGCATCGTCGGCGGGTGGGCCCGACGTGGGGAGCCGTCGGTGGCCGCACGTACTCTGGTGGTCGGCCTCTGCTGGTCGTCATAGCCCACCAGGAGGCGTGCCGACCAGGAGACATCACCGAACACGCACCGCCGCACAGCACCGGGAGAATCCATGAGCGCACCCGCCGTCAGCCCCACCGACAGCGGTGTCGAGCAGACCGTCACCGATCTGGCCACGGCCGCCAAGAGCGCATCCCGCGCTCTGGGCCGGCTGACCACCGCCGCCAAGAACGAGGTGCTCATCGCAGCCGCCGAGCAGATCGAGGCCGCGACCGAGTCGATCATCGCCGCCAACGCCGAGGATCTCGCCCGCGCCGAGGAATCGGGGATCGAGGGCAGCCTGCTCGACCGGCTGAGGCTGACACCCGAGCGGGTGGCCGGAATCGCCGCAGGTCTGCGCCAGGTCGCCGCACTGCCCGATCCGATCGGGGAGATCGTCGCGGGCAAGACACTGCCCAATGGACTGCGACTGCGTCAGGAACGTGTCCCGCTCGGGGTGGTCGGCATCGTCTACGAGGCGCGGCCCAACGTCACCGTCGATGCCTTCGGAATCGCCTTCAAATCCGGCAACGCCGTGCTGTTGCGCGGCTCGTCGTCGGCGGCGGCGTCGAACGCCGAATTGGTACGGGTCCTGCGGGACACCCTGCGCGCCAACGGGGTCACCGCGGATGCGGTCGCGTTGCTGCCCAGTGAGGACCGCGCCAGCGTGACGGCCCTCATCCGGGCGCGGGGACTGGTCGACGTGGTCATCCCGCGCGGCGGAGCGGGGTTGATCAACGCCGTCGTCGCCAACGCCACCGTGCCGACCATCGAGACCGGCACCGGCAACTGCCATGTCTACGTGCACGCACTCGCCGACGTCGACGTCGCCACCCGCATCGTCCTCAACGCCAAGACGCGGCGGCCCAGCGTGTGCAACGCCGCCGAGACGGTGCTCATCGACAAGGCGATCGCCGCCGAGGCGATGCCGAAGATCAGCCAGGCCCTCCGGTCGCAGGGAGTCGTCATCCACGGCGACGAGGCCGATATGGAACCCGCCAGTGACGCCGACTGGGCCGACGAGTACCTCTCACTCGACATCGCGATGAAGATCGTCGACGATCTCGACGCCGCCGTCGCCCACATCGACACCTACGGCACCGGACACACCGAGGCCATCATCACCACCGATCTGGCCGCGGCCCAGGAGTTCACCGACCGCGTCGACGCCGCCGCGGTGATGGTCAACGCCTCCACCGCATTCACCGACGGTGAGCAGTTCGGATTCGGTGCCGAGATCGGCATCTCGACGCAGAAATTGCATGCGCGCGGTCCGATGGGTCTGCCCGAGCTGACCTCCACCAAGTGGGTCGTCTGGGGCGACGGCCACATCCGCCAGGCGTGAGAGGGGTCCCTGTGAGCACAACACCCACCGACACCAACTCGACGGTGCACCCGTCCTTCACCGACGTTCCCGACGTGGCCGCCCGTCTGCGCGGCACCGGCTACCTCCCCGACGACGCCACCGCGACCGCCACCTTCCTGGCCGACCGGCTCGGCAAACCGCTGCTCGTCGAGGGTCCCGCCGGGGTCGGCAAGACCGAATTGGCCCGGGCCATCGCCGCCGCCACCGACGCCGAACTCGTGCGGCTGCAATGCTACGAAGGCATCGACGAGGCGCGGGCGCTCTACGAGTGGAACCACGCCAAGCAGATCCTGCACATCCAGGCGACCGGAACCCGGGACTGGGCGGAGGCCAAGACCGACATCTTCTCCGAGGAGTTCCTGCTGCCGCGGCCACTGTTGACCGCGATCTCGCGGCCCGGTGCCACCGTGCTGCTCATCGACGAGATCGACAAGGCCGACGTCGACATGGAGGGTCTCCTGCTGGAGGTGCTCAGCGACTTCGCCGTCACCATCCCCGAGATGGGCACCGTCGTCGCCGCCCGGCGCCCGATCGTGCTGTTGACCTCCAACGCCACCCGCGAACTGTCCGAGGCACTCAAGCGGCGGTGCCTGTACCTGTACATCGATTTTCCGGACGCCAAGCGGGAGAAGGACATCCTCGCCTCCCGGGTGCCCGCGCTCACCGAGTCGCTGGCCGCCGAACTCGTCCGGGTGGTCGGCGTCCTGCGTACCCTCGACATCCGCAAGAAGCCGTCGGTGGCCGAGACCATCGACTGGGCGAACACCCTGCTCGCGCTCGGCGCCGGAGAACCCACCTCCGGGTCGTCGGCAAGTGGGCTCGACAACGGACTGATCGCGCGCACCCTCGGCGTCGTGCTCAAACATCGGCCGGATCTCACCACAGCCATCAAAGAACTCAAACTCGGCTGATGTCGGCCGTGCCGGAAACCACGCCGCTCGTCGCACACCTCACCGACTTCGTCGACGAGTTGCGCCGACGCGGAGTGGTGGTCGGGCCGTCGAACCTGATCGACGCCGCACGTGCCGTCGAGGTCCTCGACCTGCTCGACCGCAGCAGTCTGCGGGAGGGACTCGCGGCGACACTGCTCGACGACCACCTGCACCGGCCGGCCTTCGATCGACTCTTCGACCTGTGGTTCCCGGCCGCACCCGGAGCGCGCACCAGCACCGAGGAACTGCCGCGCACCGCCGACGGCGAGGTGGACATCGCCGCCACCCGCGACGCGCTGGCCACCCTGCTGGCCGACCCCGACTCGGAGTCCGACGGCCGTCTCGACGCGATGGTCGCCGAGATCGTCGAAATGCTCGGGCGGTACGAATCCGCCCGCGGCGAGGCGTATTCGGCGTATCAGGCGCTGTCCTCGATCGACCCGCAGACCCTGATCGCCCGGATCGCGGCGGCGATGGCCGGCGGATCGCCGTCGGATCTCGATCTGGGTACCGAACCGATGTTCCGCCGCGCCGCCGGTGATCGGGCCGCAGCGGTCCGTGCGGCGATCGAACGCGAAACCCAACGCCGGATGTCGGCGCGCAACGGCCGCGAACGCGTCGGCGAGTACGCGGTGCCCAACCTGCCGGAGAACATCAACTTCCTCACCGCGGGCGCCAGGGAACAGGCCGAACTGCGCCGCACCATCGACCCGCTGGCCCGATTGTTGGCCTCGCGGTTGGAGATCCGCCGCCGACGCGCCCACCGCGGGCCGGTCGACGTGCGGACCACCCTACGCGCATCGATGTCGACCGGCGGGGTGCCCATCGAACTCCGCCATCGCAAACCCCGGCCCGGACGGCCCGAACTGATCGTCATCTGTGACGTCTCCGGCTCGGTCGCCGGGTTCTCCCAATTCACCCTCAACCTCGTCTACGCACTGCGCCAGCAGTTCTCGAAGGTCCGGGTGTTCGCGTTCATCGACACCGTCGACGAGGTGACCGATCTGTTCGACCCGCGCAACGACGCCGACGCCGGCTTCGGCGGTGACGCCCGGGCGGCGATGCACCGGATGATCTCGACCGCCCGGCTCATCACCCGCGACGGGCACTCCGACTACGGCAACATGTTGCGCGGCTTCGTCGACGAGTACGCCGAGACGCTCACCCACCGCGGCGCCCTGCTGATCCTCGGCGACGCCCGGACCAACTTCGGCTTCCCCCGCACCGAACTGCTCGCCCAACTCGTCGAACGCGCGCGCCACGCCTACTGGCTCAACCCCGAGGCCGGCGCCGAATGGGGTACCGGTGACTCCGCCGCCGACGACTACGCGGAGGTCATCGACATGTTCGAGTGCCGCAACGCCCGTCAGCTCGCCACCGTCATCGCCGACCTGCTACCGGTGTGACGATGCGCCCGCCCGCCGTCGCGACCGGCTCGCCGGGTCCCACCGCGTAGACTCACCCTTCATGTCCACCGACCGCCCGCAGGCGCGCCGCCGCATCGGCGTGATGGGTGGCACGTTCGACCCGATCCACAACGGTCACCTGGTGGCGGCCAGTGAGGTCGCACACCGGTTCTCGCTACACGAGGTCATCTTCGTACCCACCGGCCGGCCCTGGCAGAAACTCGGCGAGGACGAAGGATCGGGGACCGACGGCGTTGATGAGCTCCACAGTGTCGATCAGCGCCGCAAGAACGACCAGCGCAGCAAAGAGGTCTCACCCGCCGAGGACCGCTATCTGATGACGGTGATCGCGACCGCATCCAACCCGCGCTTCTCGGTGAGCCGCGTCGACATCGACCGCGAGGGAAACACCTACACCGTCGACACGTTGCGTGATCTGCACGCGATCCTGCCCGACGCCGAACTGTTCTTCATCACCGGTGCCGACGCGCTCGAATCGATCCTGTCCTGGCAGAACTGGGAAGAGCTGTTCGAGCTGGCCAACTTCATCGGCGTCAGCCGGCCCGGTTACGAACTCAATGCGAGTCACCTCGCCCAGCATCTGCAGGATCTGCCGCCGGAAACACTGCAGATGCTCGAGATCCCGGCCCTGGCGATCTCCTCGACCGAATGCCGGGCGCGCGCCGCGCAGGGACGTCCGGTCTGGTACCTCGTTCCCGACGGCGTCGTGCAGTACATCGCCAAGCGGCGGCTCTATCGACCGCTGCGCAACAACTCCGCCCGGGTGTCGGCGCCGTGACCGACCCCGCCGTTCGACATCGCGCCCCGCTCGGGGCGGCCGCTGTAATGAAAGGACTTGTGTGACTGCATCAGCCGAGGCATTGGCGATGGCGCGGGTGGCTGCGCTGGCGGCCGAGGACAAACTCGGTCACGACGTCGCCGTCATCGACGTCTCCGAACAATTGGTGATCACCGACCTGTTCGTCATCGCATCCGCCGACAACGAGCGTCAGGTCAATGCGATCACCGACGAGGTCGAGGACAAGATGCGCGAGGCCGGATACAAGCCGGTGCGCCGAGAAGGTACTCGCGAAGGCCGTTGGGCGCTCCTGGATTACATCGACATCGTGATCCACATCCAGCATGCCGACGAGCGCGCCTTCTATGCGCTGGAGAGCTTGTGGAAGGACTGCCCGACCGTCGACGTCACCAGCGATCAGGAGTCCGAGTGAGCGGCGGTCCCGACAGCGGCGACACCTCCGTCGAACGCCTCACGCCGATCGTGCGCCGGTTGATCCTGTTGCGGCACGGACAGACCGGTTACAACGCGACCAGCCGGATGCAGGGACAGCTCGATACCGATCTCTCCGAACTCGGTGTGCAACAGGCGAAGTCGGCTGCAGCATCGCTGGCGGACAAGAATCCCATGATGATCCGGTCGTCGGATCTGCGTCGCGCCCGCGACACCGCGGAGGCGTTGGCGTTGGCGACCGGACTGTCGGTCGAGACCGATGAGCGGCTGCGCGAAACACACCTGGGGCAGTGGCAGGGCTTGACCCATCTGGAGGTCGACGCGCAGGCACCCGGTGCCCGGGTGATCTGGCGCGACGACGCCACCTGGGCGCCGCCGGGTGGCGAGAGCCGCACCGACGTGGCCGCTCGGGCGGTGCCGGTCGTCACCGAACTCGTTGCCACACTGGAGGACTGGGGGACAGGCGCATCCCCGGAGTCGCCGGTGGTGATGGTCGCGCACGGCGGGGTCATCGCCGCGATGACCGCCGCCCTGCTGGATCTGCCGGTGGCGCGGTGGCCGATTCTCGGTGGCCTGGCCAACACCAGCTGGGTGCAGTTGTCCGGGCATGCGGCTCCCGGTGAGAATCCGCGATGGCGCCTGGACGTGTGGAACGCCTCGGCCGAGGTGGCCGACGCGGCAATCCAGTGAGGGTGCCCGATCCCACGGGGCCTGATCCGACGGGCCCTGATCCCACACCGGCCGCGAGTCCCGACGGGTGCCTGCTCGTACTGTCGGATTCGCTCGCGTACTACGGTCCCGGCGGCGGACTGCCCGCCGACGATCCGCGGATCTGGCCGAACCTCCTCGGCGCACATGTGTCTCTGCCGACCCGGCTGTTCGGCCGGGTGGGGTGGACCAGCCGTGACGTCTGGTGGGCGCTGACCCAGGACCCCAACATCTGGTCGGCAGTCCCGTCGGCGCGCGCAGTCGTCCTCGCGATCGGCGGGATGGACAGCCTCCCTTCGCCCCTGCCGACGGCGCTGCGCGAACAGATCCGGTACCTGCGTCCGCCGCGGCTGCGACAGGCGGTGCGCACGGGATATCAGTGGTGGCAACCCCGCGCGTCGCGCCTCGGCTGGCCGGTGGCGCTCCCGCCGAAGGTGACCGTCGAGCATCTGGACAAGGTGGCTGACGCGCTCACCCGGCTACGTCCCGATCTACCGATCGTGGTGTGTCTGCCACCGACACACCGCAGTCCCTACTACGGGAACGTGCATTCCGGTCGTATCCCGACGACGGCGGCCATGCAACAGTGGGCGTCGTCGACGGGTCTGCCGACCGTCGAGTTCTACTCGATCACCCGGGCGCACTTCGCCGACCCCGCCGCCGAGATGAATCCGGACGGGATTCACTGGGGGTTCGACTGTCACCGGCAGATCGCCGATGCGGTCGCCGGGGTCCTTGACCCGATCCTGACCGACTGAGCGCGTGGCCGACACCACCCCGGAGTGACCCGCACCGGCGTGGGACACCCGGATGCAACGGCTAACGTAGAGCCGTGCCTGTCGTCGTCGTCACCGATTCCTCGGCCCGCCTCCCACCGGCGATCGCCGAGCACTATCGGATCTCGGTGGTCCCGTTGCACCTGGCCCTCGACGGTGTCGATTACCGCGAGGGCATCGACGACATCCCCGACGATCTGATCACCCGATCGGGTGTGACGACCTCGGGCGCCAATCCGCAGGAACTCGCCGCGGCATTCGATACCGCAGTCGCGGCCAGCGACGGTGCCGGCGTGGTCGCGGTGATGATGTCGAGGCGACTGTCCGGGACGTGGGGTGCGGCGCGACTGGCCGCCGAGAATCATCCCGGCCTGATCCGGGTCGTCGACAGCCGCTCGGTGGGGCTGGGCCTGGGCTTCGCGGCGATCGCCGCCGCGCAGGCCGCGGCCGCCGGAGCCGACCGCGACCGGGTCTACGAGTCGGCGATCCGGCAGGCCTCCACCGCCGAATCGCTGATCTGCGTGCAGAGTCTGGACAACCTGCGCAACAGCGGACGCATCAGTGCGGCGGGCAAACTGCTCGGGTCGGCGTTGTCGATCAAACCCATCCTCGCCATCGACGACGGCATCCTGACCCTGCGCGAGCGACAACGGACGTTCTCGCGGGCCGTGGCGAAGATGACCGACACCGCGGTCGACTTCGCCGACGGCCGGGCGGTGACCCTGGGCGTGCAGCACTGCCAGATCCCGGACGCCGCACACGATCTCGCCATCACGGTCCGCGAACGGCTGCGTGTGGTGACCTCAGCGCTGACCGTCGATCTCGGTCCCATCCTCGGCAGTCACATCGGACCGGGCGCACTCGGCCTGACCGTGACCACCCATCTGGATCCGATCGAGGGCGCCGACCAGATCGACTGACCCGCCGGCATTTCCCGATCCGCAGTCCACAGAACCGCGATACTGCACAGATCGCCGGTGACGACGGCGCAGGCGGCCGCACGGGTCTGTGCGTCGCCTTAGGCTCGCCGCCATGAGTGACACCTCACGAACACCGCGTCGGGCCGGCGCCGAGGACTCTCACGCCCGCTCCCGGCGCCGCTCGGCACTCGACCGACTCTCCGGGCTCGAGCGCGTCACCGACGGTGCGCTCGCACCCGTCGAACTCGATGATCCGGCGCCGCAGGACAATTCCGACGCACACCCCGGCGGCGACCCGTCGCCGATGCGGACCGCGGTCGACGACGGGTGGGGTGCGGTGGCACTGCCGGGTTGGCTCGATCCGGTCGCCACCGATCCCGCCCCGGTCCGCTCCAAGCCCGCCGGGACCGTTTCCGCCCGTGTGGGCAACCCTGGGGTGGGCGGCGACCCGCACTCCGACGATGACCCAGGTGCCCATCCCGACGACCCCCATCTCGACGACCACCATCTCGAAGACGACGTCGAGGACGGACTCGACGACCGGCCGCGCCGCCGTTTCGCCGTCGCCCCGCCGGCCGCGATCGTCATCATTCTCGTCGGCGTCGTGGCATGTGTGATCGCCGGATTCGGCCTGTTCGGCGATTCCGGAGAGGCACCCGCGGTGGACTTCGGCGCACCGGGCGGGCCGGCCACGTCGTCGAACCCCTCGGATGTCACGTCCGCACCGTCGCGCGCATCCGCCGCGGGTGCGGGGCAGCCACCTGCCGCCAATGCACAGGTGGTGGTCAGTGTCGTCGGACTGGTGCACCGGCCAGGTCTGGTCCGACTCCACAGCGACGCCCGGATCGCCGACGCACTCGCCGCCGCCGGCGGCACGCGTGAGGGCGCCGACACGGTCTCGTTGAACCTGGCGCAGCCCGTTCGCGACGGTGACCAGATCCTCGTGGGTTACGCGGCGCAGGAGGGCAGGCTCGCATTGCGCAGCGCGGTCGTGGCCTCGGGCGGCGCATCCGCCGCCGGAACCCCGGTCCCGTCGGGGACCGGTGCCCCCGGAGGGTCGGCCTCGGCAGGTGGGGGCTCGCCGGCCCCGGCCGCCGGCGCCGCCGGGAATCCGGGCGGTCTGGTCAATCTGAACACCGCATCGGAGTCCGAACTCGACGCGCTACCCGGCGTCGGTCCGGTCACCGCGCAGGCGATCATCGACTACCGCACGCGCAACGGCACTTTCAGCTCCGTCGATCAGCTCGGCGAGGTCGACGGGATCGGTCCGTCCCGGTTGGCCAAGCTGCGCGGCCTGGTGACGGTGTGAATGCGTGATCAGGATCTGCGCCTGCTGTCGCCGGCGGTGGTGGTGTGGATCATCACGGCGGTATGCCTCGGCGCCACGGTGCGCGTGGCGGTGATGATCGCGGTGTCCTCGACGGTGGTCGCGGTCGTCGTCGTGCTGATGTGGCGGACGCGTCGCCTGGGATGGAAGATCGCCGGCCCGGCAGTGGTGTGTGCGGTGCTCGCTGCCACGTGTGCGACGGCGATGGCGTTGCGGCTGGAAATCCGTGACCGTCATCCGGTGCACGAGATGCACGGCAAGGCGACGATGTGGCTGACGCTGCGTGAGGACCCGGTGGCGTTCGGTCCCGCCGCGGCGGGGATGGTGCGGGCCCGGGTCGAGATCGACGCCGTCGCACGGCGATCGGTGTCCACGGCAGGGGCCGAACTCGTTGGTCGGGCACAGTCATGGGCGGGTGTGCTTCCGGGGCAACGTGTGCGGGTCCTGGTGACCGTACGTCCGCCGCCGCCGGGAGAACTCGTCGTCGCGCGGGTGACGGAGTCGGGGGCACCGACGTTGCTGGGACGGCCCCCGCCGCACCAGCGGGTCGCCGGTCACATCCGGGAACGGTTGCAGCGCAGCGCCGTACGGGCGTTGTCGCCGGAGGCGTCGGGATTGTTCCCGGGTCTGGTCCTCGGCGACGAGAGCGCGCTGTCGTCGGAGGTTCGCGACGACTTCCGGGCTGCCGGTCTGCTCCATCTGACCGCGGTCTCCGGCGCCAACTTCGCGGTGGTGTGCGGCGCGGTGATCTTCGCGTTCCGGTTGGCCGGCGCGTCACCGAAGGTCGTGGCCGTCGCCGGTGCCCTGACGATCGTCGGCTTCGTCATCCTCGTGCGTCCGTCACCGAGCGTGCTGCGCGCGGCGATGATGGGTGGGGTGGGCCTGCTGGCATTGCTGAGTTCGCGGCGTTCGCAGGCGTTGCCCGCGCTCGGCGCGGCCGTCATCGGGGGCGTGTTGTGGTGGCCGGAGCTGGCCCGAGAACCGGGATTCGTGCTGTCGGTCGTTGCCACGGCGGGCCTCGTGATGGTCGCCCCGGGTATCCGGGATGCGCTGCGCGCGGTCCGGGTGCCCGCCGGGATCGCCGAGGTGACGGCGATGGCCGTTGCCGCCGCGGTGACCACCTCCCCGATGATCGCGTACCTGTCCGGCACCCTCAGTCTGGTCACCGTGCTGGCGAACGTGGCGGTTGCGCCCGTGGTGGCCGTCGTCGGGATCGTCGGCACCGCGGCAGCGCTGATCGGGGCGTTCGGAAGGGTGGACGGAATCCCGATGATGGTGTCGGAGTTGCTGATCCGCGCCATGGCACCGGAGGTGTGGTGGATGATCACGTGTGCCGATCGCCTCGGGTCGTGGCGGTGGGCGGTGATCGGGATACCGGAGGGCTGGCCCGGGGTGATGGTGTCGCTGATGTGCTCGGCCGTGATCGTCGCCGTCGCTGCGGCGGTCCGCCACATCGACGCCGACTCGGTGCGGATCGCGGTGCTGCGGTGTCGGCGGGGTCTGGCACGATGGGGCCCGTGACCGAACGTCTGCATCTGCTCCTCGGGGACGACGACTTCCTCACCGGCCGTGTCATCGACGATGTGGTGGCGCAGCGGTCGGCGGCAGCCGGGACCGACGTCCCGGTGACCAGGGTGCGTGCCGGTGACGTCACCGGCCCGGAACTCGCGGAATTGCTGAGCCCGTCGTTGTTCGCCGACGAGCGGGTGGTGGTCGTCGAGTCGGCTGCCGATGCCGGTAAGCAGCCGGCGGCGCTGATCTCCGAGACGGCACGGGCGCTGCCCGAGGGCATCACCCTGCTGGTGATCCACACGGGGGGAGGCCGCGCGAAGTCGCTTGCCACGGATCTTCGCAAGGCCGACGCCACGGTGCACGAGTGTGTGGCGCCGCGGTGGCCGTCGGAGCGTATGACGTTTGTCCGCAACGAGTTCCGGACCCTGGGAGTGCGGGTCTCCAACGATGTGGTGGAGGTGATCGTCGAATCCGTCGGCGCCCAGTTGCGTGAACTGGCGGCCGCGTGCAGCCAGCTCGTCGCCGATACCGGCGGCAAGGTCGACGAGGAGTCGGTGCGGCTGTACTACCAGGGCCGCCCGGAAGTGAGTGGCTTCGAGGTCGCCGACAAGGCGGTTGCCGGAGACCGCGCGGGTGCGCTCGAGTCACTGGCGTGGGCGTTGCACCACGGTGTCCCGCGGGTGCTGCTGGCCGATGCCTTGGCCGAGGCGGTGCATGCGATCGCGCGTGTGCGTGCCCTCGGGAACGTTGATGCCTCCGCGGCAGCCGAATTGGGCATGTCGCCGCGCCGGGTGAAGAACGCCCAGGCCCAGGGGCGGGCGTGGGATTCGGAGTCGATTGCCGCGGCGGTGGTGGTCGTCGCCGCACTCAACGGGGATGTCAAGGGACAGGCCGCGGACGCGGATTTCGCGTTGACCGATGCGGTGGTCCGGGTCGCGGGACTGCGACCCGCGGGTCGCCGACGCGCGGGGTAGGGGATGGGTGACGACCCACGCACTTCACCCCGGTGACCGCGTGGGGATCACCGGGGTGAAGTGCAGGAGAAGAAACGCCTCGAATCCCTCCGGGCCGCAGCAGCCGTTTCAGGCGCTCGCAGTCGGGAAGGCGTGCCGGCGAATCAGATCGCGCTGACCAGTCAGGGTTGCAGACGGTTCAGGGCTTGCTGACGGTTCAGAGCTTGTTGAGGGCGAGTGCCATTGCCGACTTCTTGTTGGCGGCCTGGTTGGCGTGGATGACGCCCTTGCTGGCGGCCTTGTCGAGCTTGCGGCTGGTGGTCACCAGCAGCTCGCCGGCCTTGTCCTTGTCGCCGGCGTCCACGGCCTCACGGAAACCGCGGATCGCGGTGCGCAGGGACGACTTGACCGACTGGTTGCGCTGCCGACGGATCTCGTTGGTGCGGTTGCGCTTGACCTGGGACTTGATGTTTGCCACGCGTATGTACCTCGTCTGTGTAGTTCGTGTGTCTGGTGTTCGTGCTTTTCGGTCGTGTCTCGTCGGGTTGCGATGAACCCGACGAACCCCGATCGGTGATCGACGGGCTCGGGCCGGATCTCCAGACGCTCCCGAGCAGGCCGGACCCGATTCCGATGGTCGGGGTCGGGCGACACTGCGACAGCGATCGAGTTTACCAGCCGGACACCTGCCCCCAAAATCGCGGCGGGCGATCGGTTGGCGTGGCCTCGTGGACAGCTCACCGGCGAGCCGAACCGGCAGCCGATACCCAGCATCGCTTCAGCGGCATCGGAGATATCGGGCACTATCCTGACGGTCATCATGTCCGTCGTCTACATCCACATCGGGTTGCCCAAGACCGGTACCACGCACCTACAGGATCGGCTCTGGCACAACCGTGACCTCGCCCTGCAGGAGTCGGGGCTGCTGTACCCGGGCAACGAGATCTCCGACCACTTCCACGCCGCCGCACATCTGCAGCCCGACCGCTACCTCGACTGGGTCGATCCGGCCCATGCGCGGACGTGGGCGTCGATGGTCGGGCAGATGCGACCGTGGCCCCAGACCTCGTTGGTCTCCCACGAACTGTTCGCCACCGCCACCGTCGATCAGGCGCGGCGCCTCGTCGCGGATCTGTCTTTCGCCGACGAGGTCCATGTCATCGCGACCGTCCGAGATCTGGCGCGTCAGTTGCCGTCGGTCTGGCAGGAGAACGTCAAGAACCAGCGTCGTGCCTCGTTCGACGAGTTCGTGACCTCGGTGCGGGCACATGCGGCGCCGCCGGACGGTCGGGGCGGGGGGCCCGGTGACGTGCCGGAGGAGGAGCCGTTCTGGGAGTTCCAGGATCATGTGCGCGTCCTGGCCCGCTGGTCGGAGGTGGTCGGCGCCGAGCGGGTGCACGTGGTGACCGTGCCACGCATCCGTGGTGACGGCGACGGTCTGTGGGAGCGATTCCTGTCGGTGCTCGGTGTCGACCCGGCACCGTTGACGGTTCCGGTCCCGAACCTCAACACGTCTCTGTCGGCGGCCCAGACCGAGATGCTGCGCCTGCTCAACACCCGGTTGCAGCCCGACGTCGTGGAGTGGCAGCGATACGAGCGGGTCCTCAAGGAGCAGGTCGTCGCCCACATCATGTCGGGCCGGTCCGACGGTGCTCCGCACGGCTTGTCAGCCGAACAGCGGGCATGGGCTGCGGATCGGTCCGCCGAGATGATCACCGGGCTGCGATCTGCGGGCTATCCGGTGGTCGGCTCGCTCGACGACCTGCAGGTGCCGCGCGAGCGCGACGACGCCGCGGCGGCACCGCAGGCCGAGGAGGTCCTCACCGCGGCACTCGACACATTGGCCGAGATGATCATCCGGGCGCCGATGCCGGTGACACGCCCGGCCGCGCAAACGCGTGCGATGAATCTGGTGCGGCGAGCGCGCCGACGGGTCCTGGCCCTACGGCGCACGATCGGCGGCTGAGTCGCGCGTCGGCCGATTGCTCGGGTCGGCGGGGGTGTCGGGGTCAGCGGACCACCATGCCGAATCGTTGAATCTGAGGCAACATGTCAGGTTATGAGCCCTGCACCGACGGACACGCCCGCGAAGAAGGCGCGTAAGACCTCTTCGGCGAAGACGGCCGCGAATCGGACGTCGACCGCGAAACCGGACGGCAAGCCGGCGTCGAATGGGCGGACGGGCCGGGCGAAGACCGCCACCACCTCCGTAAAGCCGACGGAAACAGGGATTTTCGCGGATTACGAGGCGGCGAAGTCCTTCGGTGTGGCCTACGACGAGATGTTCGATCACCAGGGTGAGGTCCGATCGGCCTACCGGGGGATCTTCAAGGTGATGGCCGAATCCGAGCGCGCCGACATCGAGGGCCGTATCGACGCGCTCGGTCGCGCCTTCATCGACCAGGGCATCACCTTCTCCCTCTCGGGCAAGGAGCGACCGTTCCCGTTGGACGTTGTGCCGCGGGTGATTTCGGCATCGGAGTGGTCCAAACTCGAGGCCGGTATCACCCAGCGCGTGCAGGCGCTCGAGTTGTTTCTCGACGACGTCTACGGCGAGCAGGAGATCCTGCGCGACGGGGTTCTACCCAAGCGGCTCGTGCATTCCTGTGAGCACTTCCACCGGCAGGCCGCAAACATCCGGCCGCCCAACGGCGTCCGGATCCACGTCGCCGGAATCGACCTGGTCCGTGACGCCAACGGCGATTTCCGGGTGCTCGAGGACAATCTGCGCTCACCGTCGGGTGTGTCCTATGTGATGGAGAACCGGCGCACCATGGCCCGGGTGTTCCCGGACCTGTTCTCCTCGCACAAGGTCCGCGCGGTCGCCGATTATCCGAGCCATCTGCTGCGCGCGCTACGGGCCTCGGCGGCCTTCAACGAGGCCGACCCGAACATCGTGGTCCTCACGCCGGGCGTGGCCAACTCGGCCTACTTCGAGCACTCACTGCTCGCTCGACTGATGGGCGTCGAACTCGTCGAGGGACGTGACCTGTTCTGCCGCGACAACGTCGTCTACATGCGCACCACCGAGGGCGAGCAGCGTGTCGACGTCATCTACCGGCGCATCGACGACGACTTCCTCGATCCGATGCAGTTCCGGCCGGATTCGATGCTCGGGGTCGCCGGCCTGCTCAATGCGGCGCGCGCGGGCAACGTGGTGATCTCCTCGGCGGTGGGCAACGGCGTCGGCGACGACAAGTTGATCTACACCTACGTGCCGGAGATCATCGACTACTACCTCGGCGAGAAACCGATCATCGCCAATGTCGACACGCTGCGGTGCTGGCTTCCCGAGGAATGCGAGGAGGTCCTCGATCGCATCGACGAGCTGGTGGTGAAACCCGTTGAGGGATCAGGCGGTTACGGGATCGTCTTCGGTCCCGACGCTACCCGGGCCGAACTCGACACGTTGGCCCGAAAGGTGCGTAACGATCCGCGCGGATGGATCGCACAGCCCGTGGTGCAACTGTCGACCGTGCCGACCAAGGCGGGCGACAACCTGAGCCCGCGTCACGTCGACCTGCGCCCGTTCGCGGTCAACGACGGTGAGTCGGTGTGGGTCCTGCCCGGCGGGCTGACCCGGGTGGCGTTGCCGGAGGGATCGCTGGTCGTCAACTCCAGTCAGGGCGGCGGGTCGAAGGACACCTGGGTGCTCGCGACCCGCAGCTCCGAGGGCGAACGAGAACTCGCCGGCGCCAAGGTCGTCACCAAGAGCGGTGTCGCCGCGGCCCGGCCCGCCGAGAGCGCGCCGGACCCGTTGGTGGCGCAAACCCAACAACAGCAACAACAGCAAGGTGCCGGCATGTGCTCGGCCACACAGACACAAACTCTGGGTTCGATGACCCAGACCCAGATGACCCAGACCCAGATGACCCAGACCCAGCCGTCACCAGTGGTGCCGACCCAGGACGGTGATGCCCGATGATGTTGGCCCGCAACGCCGAATCGCTCTACTGGATCGGGCGATACGTCGAGCGTGCCGACGACATGGCACGCCTGCTCGATGTCGCGATCCACCAATTGCTCGAGGACGCCACCGCCGACGTAGACTCGTCGGTGCGGCTGGTCATTCAGGTCCTGGGACTCGACGCGCCCGCCAGTGAAACCGATCTCGATGTCTGGTCGCTGACCGAGCGTGTCGCCTACGCCAAGGAGTCGACCGGATCGATCGTCGACCTGATCCGCTCGGCCCGCGAGAATGCCAGGGGCGCACGCGAAGTCACCTCGAGCGAGATGTGGGAGTGTCTCAACACCACCTATAACGGTCTGGCCGACGCCGAGCGCCGATCCCGCCGCCTGGGTCCCCATGAATTCTTGTCGTATGTGAAGAATCGCGCCGCGATGTTCGCCGGACTCGCCGACGCCACGCTCAGCCACGACGACGGCTACCGCTATCTGCTGCTGGGTCGGTCGGTGGAGCGGGTCGACATGACCATCCGCATGCTGCTCGCGCGCGCCGGGGATCGCGCCGGTTCGCCCGCGTGGGTCAACGTGCTGGTGTCCGCAGGTGCGCACGACACCTTCCTGCGCACCTACCGTGGCGTCATCAACGCCGAGAACATCGTCGAATTCATGTTGCTGGACCGGCTTTTCCCGCGGTCGGTGTTCCATGCACTCAGCGTCGCCGAACACAATCTGGCCGATCTGGAAAAGGGCCCGAGCCGCACCGGCGCCCAGGCCGAGGCGCTGCTCCTGCTCGGGCGGGCGCGCAGCTCGCTGGAGTTTCTGGAGCCGGGTGATCTGCTCGACGGATTGCAGGAGCGGCTGCTCGATCTGCAGGACACCTGTCGTGCGGTCAACGAGGCGGTCACCGCCCAGTACTTCCATGTGTCGCCGTACGTGTCGTGGGCCGATGCCCGCGTCAGCGACGGTGAGGAACATGTCATCGAGGAGAGTGAACTGTGAGCTGGCGACTGAGGGTCGTGCATTCGACGGGCTTCGCCTACCAGAGCCCGGTCACCTCGTCCTACAACGAGGCCCGGCTGACACCGCGCAGCGACAGCAGGCAGAACGTCATCGTCAACCGTGTGGAGACCGTCCCGGCGACCCGCTCGTACCGCTATACCGACTATTGGGGAACCGCGGTCACCGCCTTCGATCTGCATGCGCCGCACGAGGAACTCGAGGTTTCGGGGATGTCGGTGGTGGAGACCGAACCCGGCGAACGCCCGGAGGACGACCGCAAACGTGAGTGGGACGGTATCCGCAACGAGGAGGTCGAGGACCGCTATGACGAGGCGCTTTCGAACACGCCGTATGTGCCCCGCAACCGCAGTCTGGTGGCGACCGCCAAGCGGCTGACCAAGGGCCTCGATCCCGAGGAGGCCGTCGAGGCGGTGTGCCGCTACGTCTACGACGAGATGCAGTATGTCCCGGGTACCACCGGTGTGCACACCACCGCGGTCGACGCGTGGAACGAGCGCAAGGGCGTGTGCCAGGACTACGCCCACCTGACCCTGCTGATGTTGCGCGGTCTGGGTATTCCGTCCCGCTATGTCTCGGGGTACTTGCATCCGAAACCCAATGCGGCCGTGGACAAGACGGTCGAAGGTCAGAGCCATGCATGGATCGAGGCCTGGACCGGTGGGTGGTGGGGATTCGACCCGACCAACTTCACCGAGATCACCGAACAGCACGTGTCGGTGGGCGTGGGTCGCGACTACTCCGACGTCTCGCCGCTCAAGGGCATCTACACCGGGGGCCAGGCCACCGACCTCGACGTCGTCGTGGAGATCACACGACTGGCGTGATCACCGCCAGCCGAACCGATCGCGCAGTTGCGTTGCGACCCTGTCGAATCGGGCTCGGTCCAGGATCGCGCCCTCGCGTCGGATGCCATCGGCGTCGACGACGAGCACGCGGTCGAGGCGGATGAAGCTCTCGCGATGGTCGGAGTCCCAGCCGCCCGCGCCGATCGAGAGCCAGTTGTCGTCGTCGCGGTGATGATCCTTGCTGGACAGCATGAGCGCGAGGACGTGCTCCGCCGTGCCGCTGCCGGCGGGGCCGGCATCGGCTGTAGGGTTCTCGGCCGGGTCGCGGCCGACGACCAGTACCGGCCGATCCTTGCCCTGTGACGGATCTTCCTCGAATTCGACCCAGGTCCAGACGATCTCGCCGGGATCGGCATCTCCGTCGAGGTCGGGGGAGTAGCTGATGGAGCGGGCCACCTCGGCGGTGGGACGCACGGCGCGGCGGCTCATGCGCGGATCTCCCATCATGCGCTGATCTCCCGGAGCAGGAAGTGCTCGACCGCGTCGGCGGCGAGGGGAGCCGTCGGTTTCTTCGTCGGGTCGAGGCTGTGGCCCGCCTTGGCGATCTCCACCAGCCGGGTCGGGGCGGGGATCAGGTCGATCGCCGCACCGATCTCGTCGGTCGTGGCGAACGGATCGGTGCTGCCGTGCACGACGAGCGTCGGGACGGTGATCGACGGCAGATGCTCGGTGCGGGCCTTCTCGGGTTTTCCCGGCGGGTGCAACGGGTAGGAGCTCAACAACAGGCCGTCGGCCACCTGGGCGCCGTCCTCGGCGAGCACCATCGAGGCCTGCCGACCGCCGTAGGAATGGCCGCCGACGACCAGCGGGCCCGCCGACAACGACCGAAAGGCCGCGCAGGCGGCACGTATACCGTCGCGGTCGGCGGCCGCGGTCGAGGGGCTCGGCGGTCCCTTGGGGCGGCGCTGGCGGTAGGGCAGGTCGATCCGGGCCACCGCGAATCCGCGGCCGGCGAGTTCATTCGCGTAGGCCAGCAGTATCGCGGTGTCCCGGTTGCCCCCGGCGCCGTGTGCCAGGACGACGCTCGCCCGCGGCGTCTGCTCGGGATGATGGATGGTCGCCACGACCGAGCCCTCGTCGTAGGGTTCGATTCCGGTGTTCGCCGCCACAGCGACACGGTATCGCGCGGCACGCGCCGGGCGCTGTCGACGGTCAGAAGAGCGCTGTCGAGGGTGGAGCGGGCGCTGTCGGGGGTTCCGGGGTGATCGGGTCGGGTCCGCACCGAGGTCGTGTGGAACCGAGGTCATGAGAAACTGGTACGACGCAGCACCGTGTTACCACCGAGGAGTAGTCCGATTCCCACCTTCGCCGACACCACGTTCACCGATCCCGCGCAGATCAGGAACTTCTGCATCATCGCGCACATCGACCACGGGAAGTCCACCCTCGCCGATCGGATGTTGCAGCTCACCGGGGTGGTCTCGGATCGGGACATGCGGGCGCAGTACCTCGACCGGATGGACATCGAGCGCGAACGCGGCATCACCATCAAGGCACAGAACGTCCGGCTGCCGTGGACGGTGACCGGTGCCGACGGCACCGACGAGAACTTCGTGCTGCACCTCATCGACACCCCCGGCCACGTCGACTTCACCTACGAGGTGTCGCGCGCGCTCGAGGCCTGCGAGGGTGCTGTGTTGCTGGTCGATGCCGCACAGGGAATCGAGGCGCAGACCCTGGCCAATCTCTACCTCGCGATGGACAACGACCTGACCATCATCCCGGTGCTCAACAAGATCGACCTGCCCGCGGCCGATCCCGATCGCTACGCCGCCGAGATCGCCCACATCATCGGGTGCGAGGCCGACGAGGTGCTGCGGGTCTCGGGTAAGACCGGCGCGGGTGTGCCTGCGCTGCTCGACGAGGTGATCCGCCAGGTCCCGGCGCCGCAGGGCGACCCGGACGCACCGGCGCGCGCGATGATCTTCGACTCCGTCTACGACACCTATCGGGGCGTCGTCACCTATGTGCGTGTGGTCGACGGCGCGATCGTGCCGCGCGAGAAGATCGCGATGATGTCCACCGGCGCCACCCACGAACTGCTCGAGGTCGGCATCGTCTCCCCCGAGCCCA
This sequence comes from Gordonia sp. N1V, assembly GCF_029269935.1. Lineage (NCBI taxonomy): Bacteria > Bacillati > Actinomycetota > Actinomycetes > Mycobacteriales > Gordoniaceae > Gordonia > Gordonia sp. N1V. The sequence goes on along the minus strand of NZ_JARJDD010000001.1, from coordinate 381,102 downwards.
AGCCGTCCAAGGGGCTCGGCGTCGGTGAGGTCGGTTACCTGATCACCGGTGTGAAAGATGTGCGGCAGTCCAAGGTCGGCGACACCGTGACCACGGCCCGGCACGGTGCCGAAGAGCCGCTCACCGGATATCGCGAGCCTCGACCGATGGTCTACTCCGGCCTGTATCCGGTGGACGGATCCGACTACCCGGTGCTCCGCGATGCGCTGGACAAACTGCAGCTCAACGACGCTGCGCTCACCTATGACCCGGAGACCTCGGTCGCCCTCGGGTTCGGGTTCCGCTGCGGGTTCCTCGGCCTGCTGCACATGGAGATCACCCGTGAGCGACTCGAGCGCGAATTCGATCTCGACCTCATCTCGACGGCACCCAACGTGGTGTACCGGGTGGTCATGGAAGACGGCGCCGAGCACATCGTCACCAACCCGTCGGATTGGCCGGAAGGTAAGGCGCGCAACATCTTCGAGCCCATCGTCAAGACCACGATCATCGCGCCGAGTGAGTTCATCGGCGCCATCATGGAGTTGTGCCAGTCGCGGCGCGGCGAACTCGGCGGCATGGACTATCTCTCGGAGACCCGGGTGGAGATGCGCTACACCATGCCGATGGCCGAAATCATCTTCGACTTCTTCGATTCATTGAAATCCCGGACCCGCGGATACGCGAGTCTCGACTACGAGGAGGCCGGTGAGCAGGAGGCCGATCTGGTCAAGGTGGACATCTTGTTGCAGGGCGAGGCGGTCGACGCCTTCAGTGCGATCGTGCACCGCGATGCCGCCTACACCTACGGCAACAAGATGGCGATCAAACTCAAGGAGCTCATCCCGCGCCAGCAGTACGAGGTGCCGATCCAGGCCGCCATCGGGTCGAAGATCATTGCGCGCGAGAACATCCGAGCGATCCGCAAGGACGTGCTGGCCAAATGCTACGGCGGCGACATCAGCCGTAAACGCAAACTGCTCGAGAAGCAGAAGGAAGGCAAGAAGCGCATGAAGACCATCGGGCGGGTCGACGTGCCGCAGGAGGCTTTCGTGGCGGCGTTGTCCACCGATTCGCAGGGCGACAAGCCGAAGGGGAAATGATGACCGCCGGTGGACCGAGTATGAATCCCGTTCTCGCGGAAAGCGATTTACCGCACGGACTGCCAGACTTCGCATCGATCTCCGACGAGGACTTCCTGCCCGCCTTCACCGAGGCCATGGGCACCCACCTCGACGAGGTCGCCGCGATCGCCGACAACCAGCAACCGCCGACCTTCGCCAACACCGTTGAGGCGCTCGAGTTGTCGGGCCGCGATCTGGCCCGCGCCGCGGGTGTCTTCTTCAACCTCGTCGGCCCCGACACCAATCCGCGGCGCAACGAGATCTCCCAGGAGTTGTCCACGCGGCTGACCGATCACGCGAACACCATCGCGATGAACCCGGCGCTGTTCGCCCGGATCTCGGACCTGCACGGGCGCGCCGAGGAACTCGGACTGACCGAGCCGCAGCGCCGTCTCCTCGACAAGAGTTACCGCGATGCCGTACGCGCGGGTGCGGGTCTCGATGCGTCCGGGCAGACCCAGATGCGTGAGATCTCTTCGCGCCTGGCGTATCTGACGACCAAGTTCTCACAGAAGATCCTCGACGACACCAATGCCTCGGCGGTGCTCGTCGACGACGTCTCCCAGCTCGACGGGCTCGGCGCCGGCCAGATCGCCTCGGCGCGGCGTGCCGCGGCCGAGGCCGGTCACGGGTCCGGCTACCTGATCAGCCTGGAACTGCCCACGAGTCAGTCCGTGCTGACCGAACTGTCCGATCCGCGGACCCGGCAGCGGGTCTTCGACGCCTCGATCTCCCGATGCGCGCGCGACAACGAGTTCGACACGCGGGAGTTGCTGCGCGAGATCGTCGTGCTGCGTGCCCGGCGCGCACAACTACTCGGCTATCGCGATCACGCCGACTATGTGATCGCCGAGCAGACCGCGCCCGATGCGACGGCCGTGGAGCAGTTGCTGACCGAGTTGATCGGCTCGGCGAGCACCGCGGGGGAGCGGGAGATCGCCGCGCTGACCGAGTTTGCACGCGGCGTCGACCCGGACGTCCGGATCGGTGCCGCCGACCTCACCTATTGGCTTGCGCGGCAACGTCGTTCACGTTCCGAGGTGGATCTCGACGCATTCGCCGACTACTGCGAGCTCGACACCGTGATCACGCGCGGTGTGTTCTACGCGGCGGGTGTCCTCTACGGATTGAGCTTCACCGAGCGCCCGGATCTGCGCGCCTACCACCCCGATGTGCGCATCTGGGAGGTCTTCGACGAGTCCGGTGACAGCATCGGGCTGTTCCTGGGTGACTATTTCGCGCGGCCGTCCAAGCGGGGCGGGGCGTGGATGAACAACATCGTCGATCAGTCGTCTCTGCTGGCGACCCAACCCGTCATCGTCAACGTGTTGAACATCCCCAAACCCGATGCGGGACAACCTGCTCTGCTGAGCATCGATCAATTGACCACGCTGTTCCACGAATTCGGTCACGCACTACACGGCCTGCTCTCGGCCGTCGAGTATCCGTCGCAGTCGGGGACGTCGGTGCCGCGGGACTTCGTCGAATTCCCCTCGCAGGTCAACGAGATGTGGGCGTTGCACCCCGGTGTCCTCGCCCACTATGCGCGCCACCACGAGACGGGGGAGCCGATTCCCGCCGAACTCGCCGACGCCGCACGGGCCAACGCCGGTGCCGACACCGCCCACGGCACCATCGAGTATCTCGCCGCGTCGGCACTCGATCTGGCCTGGCACCGACTGTCGGTCGCCGACGCCGAGGCGGTCGACGACGTCGAGGCATTCGAGAGGCAAGCCCTGCGCGCCGCCGGCATCGGGACCGACCTGATCCCACCCCGCTACCGCAGCGCCTACTTCAATCACATCTTCGGCGGCGGTTACTCGGCCGGCTACTACTCCTACATCTGGTCGGAGGTGCTCGACGCCGAGACCGAACGGTGGTTCCTCGCCGAGGGCGGTTTGCGCCGGGAGAACGGTGCCCGCTTTGCCGCCTCGACGCTGTCCCGCGGCAACAGCGTGGATCCGCTTGTGTCGCATGAGGAGTTGATCGGACACAAGCCCGAAATCGGGCCGTTGATGCGACGGCGCGGGCTGGTCACCGAGGACGTGTGACCAGCAGCCGGTGAGCTGGTGATGGGCCGCTCACCAGAACGCTATCGCATGTTCGATCGGCATTCGCCTGCTCGACCCTCGGGGCGCCGACTCTGGGATACCCGGCGTCGAGAGGGTTTGCCATGGTCGAGAACGGTCACGCCTACAACAGTGTCTGGCAACTGCGCGGCGATCTGTGGTGCCGCCTCGACGAAGCGGCCGATCGTCTCAATCGCCCGGATACCGTCGGCGAGCGGCGTGAGCGATATCTGGAGATCTGTCGCAGTCTGATCACCGAACTGGCCACGCTCGAACCCTATTGGGCTTTTCCGGGTCCGTCGCGTTTCGCGCGACTGCAGCGCCGTTTCGGCTCCGGGGATCATCGTCACTTCGGCAAGATGGTGGCCGACATCAACAATGCGTTGACCACGGAGTCCTACCGTCACCGAGACGCAGACGCCATGGCCGACAAGGATGCGGGAATGTTCCCGACCGATCCTCGTGAGATCGAGCATCGACCGGTGAATGCGCAGGGCCAGTTGTACTTCGAGGTCCTGGTCGTCGAGTCGATGACCGAGGCGGCCGAACGTGCGTTGCGAGAAGAGGTCCGCAGCTGGCGCCGCCCCGACGATCAGTGTGCCTACGAGCTCGTCGTCGTCGGAAGCGGCGAGGAGGCGATGATCGCTGCTCGGCTCAACGCGAACCTGCAGGCGGTGGTGATCCGTCGCCGGTTCTCGCACGCGTCCGCCCGAGATCTCACCGGCCTCGACGACTTCGTCGATCGTGAGTTGTCCGAGTCGTTGGCGCAACATCTCTCACCCGAGGAACGCGCGCAGATCCTGGCCGGCGCACTGAGTGGTCTGCGACCCGAACTCGACCTCTACCTGATGACCGAGATCGAGGTCGAGGACATGGCGGGCAGGCTCGGCGCACACTTCCGCCGGGTATTCCATGCCCGCGAGGGCGTTCTGGAGTTGCACCTGAGTCTGTTGCATGGTGTTGCCGAGCGCTACCGGACGCCGTTCTTCAGCGCACTCAAGGAATACAGTCACCGACCCACGGGGGTTTTCCACGCCCTGCCCATTTCCCAGGGCAAGTCGATCGTGGGGTCGCATTGGATTCAGGACATGGTGAGTTTCTACGGGCTCAATGTGTTCATGGCCGAGACATCGGCGACGTGTGTTCATGGCCGAGACATCGGCGACGTGCGGGGGTCTCGATTCGCTCCTCGAACCGACCGGGCCGCTGCGCGACGCGCAGGAACTGGCCGGCAAGATCTACGGCAGTAGGCACACGTACTTCGTCACCAACGGCACATCGACCGCCAACAAGATCGTGACCCAGTCGCTCGTTGCGCCGGGCGACATCGTGCTGCTTGACCGCAACTGCCACCAGTCCCACCATTACGGGATGCTGCTCGCCGGCGCGCAGGTGACCTATCTCGAAGCCTATCCGCTGCCCGATTTCTCGATGTACGGTGCGGTACCGATGCAGGAGATCAAGGGCAAGCTCCTTGCGCTTCGTCGTGCCGGGAAACTGGATCGGGTCAAGCTGATCTCGCTCACCAACTGCACGTTCGACGGCATCGTCTACGATCCGATTCGCGTCATGGAGGAATGTCTCGCGATCAAGCCCGACCTCGTATTCCTTTGGGACGAAGCGTGGTTCGCGTTCGCCCGCTTCCATCCGGTCTACCGCAACCGGACCGCGATGCACAGTGCGGCCGAACTTCGTCGGCGTTTCGCCGATCCGGGGTACCGGGCGTCCTACGAGGACCACCTCTCCGCACACTCCGAGGTCACCGACGAAGAATTGCTGCGCACGAGGTTGCGGCCCGACCCAGCCCTCGCACGAGTCCGGGTGTACGCGACGCAATCCACCCACAAGACGTTGACGTCGTTGCGACAGGGTTCGATGATCCACGTCTTCGACCAGGACTTCGACCAGAAGGTTGCCGAGGCATTCCACGAGGCCTATATGGCACACACCTCGACCTCGCCGAATTACCAGACCCTCGCGTCATTGGATCTCGGTCGACGCCAGGTGGCGCTCGAAGGTGTCGAACTCGTCCAGCGGCAGATCGAGAACGCAATGCGCCTTCGCGATGCCATCGACAACCATCCGTTGCTGGCACGCTACGTCCGGTGTCTGCGCACGAGTGACCTCATCCCGGTGGCCCATCGGCCCTCACGCATCGATCAGCCGTTACGGTCGGGCCTACGGAACATGCAAACCGCATGGAGCCAAGACGAATTCGTCCTTGACCCGTCGCGGATCACTTTGTCCATCGGGCGCACCGGTTACGACGGTGACACCTTCAAGCGTGAACAACTGATGGATCGGTACGGGGTCCAGATCAACAAGACCTCGCGCAACACCGTGTTGTTCATGACCAACATCGGCACCACACGAAGCTCGGTGGCCTTCCTCGTCGAAGTGATGGTCAACATCGTCCGGGAGCTCGACGAGAACGTCGAGGAGATGGGGATCGATGAGCGCGCGCGATTCGAGCAGACGGTCCGCCGGCTGACCGAACGAGCGCCCGCAATGCCCGACTTCAGCGGATTCCACCCGGCTTTCCGCGACACCTCCGGCACCGAACAGACACCGGAAGGTGACGTGCGTACCGCGTTCTACCTCGCCTACGACGACGCCAATTGCGAATACCTCTCGGCCGACAAGATTCTCGAGCGGATCGCCTCGGGACGGGACGTGGTGTCGGCGACCTTCGTCACCCCCTACCCACCCGGGTTCCCCGTCCTCGTGCCCGGGCAGGTCTTCAGTGCGAACATCCTCGAATTCATCACCACGCTCGACACCCCCGAGATCCACGGCTACCGGCCAGACTTCGGCTATCGGGTCTACACCGAGAAGGCGATCGAGAATCTGCTGGCGACCCGTGGGGCGCCGGACCCGAGCGTCGTGAGCGGGTGAGCGCCTCGGTGCTCGTGGTCGGGGTACTCGTGGTCCAATGAATCCATGGCTTCCGGGTCCGTCGAGGCACGCCAGGATCTGACGCGCTACGCGCTGCTCAGTATCGTCACCGCGATCGTGGTGATCGTCATGAAGCTGCTCGCGTGGCGGATCAGCGGATCGGTCGGTCTGCTGTCCGATGCCCTCGAGTCACTGGTCAACCTGGCGGCGGCGATCGCAGCATTCCTCGCGCTGCGGGTCGTCGCGCGTCCCGCCGATGCCGAGCACAACTTCGGCCATTCCAAGGCCGAGTACTTCTCGGCGGTGTTCGAGGGGGTGCTCATCGTCGCGGCCGCCGTGGCGATCGTCGTCGCGGCCGCCGAGCGACTCGCCCACCCGGCCGAACTCGAGTCGGTGGGGCTGGGTCTGCTGATCTCGGTGGCCGCCACGGTCCTCAACGGTGCGGTCGCGGTGCTGTTGCTGCGAGCGGGCAAGCGGTATCGGTCGATGACACTGGAAGCCGATGGCAAACATCTGCTGACCGATGTGTGGACGACGGTCGGGGTGGTCGTCGGTGTGTTCCTGGTCCTGGTGACCGGATGGCAGCCGCTGGATTCGATCGTGGCGATCCTGGTTGCGATCAACATCTTGTTCGTCGGCGGGCGCCTGGTATGGCGATCCGGTGACGGACTGCTCGATGCGGCGCTGCCCGCCGCCGACCTGGTGAAGATCTCCGGCGTCCTCGACCGATTCCGTTCGGAGAAGGTCGATTTCCACGACGTCCGCACCCGCGAGGCCGGTCACGAGCGATTCGTCCAGTTGCACATGCTCGTGCCGGGCGAATGGACGATCGATCGCGGCCACGACCTCGCCGAGGCGGTGGAGGACGAACTGCACGCGACTCTCGACCACCTTCGGGTCACGATTCACACGGAGCCGATCGACGACCCACGCGCCTACGAACCCTGGCGGCTGGACGCACCGGACTGAGTCGACCGGGTCGGGGCCTATGATGGCGAACGGCCCGGGGCAGGCGCCGAGCGAGACCGGATCGCACGATCCACGAATTCGAATCACGCTGATCAAAACCCCGGGACGATCGGCGACAGATGAGGTGATCACTGGTGAAGGGGCTACTCGCCTGGTGGGACGGAGTGGAGGAATGGCTGACCGGCCTGGCCTTCGTCCCACAGCTCCTGGTCACCCTCGTGGTGTTGGTGCCGTGCGCGATCCTCGTGGCCATCGCACTGAACGCGCTGGTCGACGGCGTGATGTCGGTGATCGATCGTCGTCGGTTCGCCGATGACGACAGGAAGGGTTTGTAGTCGGTGATCCGTTCACGTGTGACCTGGGCGTTGCTGGCGCTCATCGTTCTGGTCCTGTTGGCCTGGCTCTTGACTCGATAGCATCGTCGCTCGACGGTGTAAAGGGGTGGTGGGTGATGCTCGGCCCACCCGTCTTGCGCGTTGCTAGCGTGAGTCGGTCCGCCGGACGGCACGGACCCACCGACGTGGTGGATGTCCGCCGCCCGGCGAGCGCGATTCATGCCCAGCCCGGTCATGCCCGTCATGGCCACCTCAGTCACGGAGGAACGTGTCAGTGAGTAACGTGCCTGGGGGTCACGTGCCCGGGAGCAACATGCCTGGGAGAAGCGTGCCCAGCAGTGCTGTCACCGTCACGCGACGCAGCACACCGGTGCTGGTGTGTCTGCTGGCCCTCGCGATGGTCCTGATCTCCGGGTGCGCCGGCGGTTCCACCGACGAACCCGACGGAGTCGACATCTCCAGCGGCAGCCGACACCTCGACCTGGTGGCGTATGCGACGCCCAAATCGGGATTCGACCACATCATCCCGGCGTTCCGGGCAACCCCCGCAGGCGCCGACATCGGCTTCTCGGCCTCCTATGGGGCCTCCGGGGACCAGTCCCGCAAGGTCGCGCGCCGCGTGCCCGCCGACGTCGTGAACCTCTCCGTCGAGCCCGACATCACCCGCCTGGTGAAAGCCGGTCTGGTGGACAAGGACTGGAAGACCCAATTCCCGTACAACAGCACGCCATTCGGTTCGGTCGTGGCGCTCGTGGTGCGCAAGGGCAACCCGAAGAACATCCACAACTGGAACGACCTGCTGAAGCCCGGGGTGCAGGTGGTGACCCCGAATCCCGGTAGCTCGGGTTCGGCCAAATGGAATCTACTCGCGCCGTACGCGGCGATGAGCGACGGCGGCCGCAACCCGCAGGCCGGTCTCGACTACGTCGCCCAGCTCGTCCGTGACCATGTGCGTGTGGTCCCCAAATCGGGTCGCGAGGCCACCACGGCCTTCGAGCAGGGGCAGGGCGATGTGCTGATCAGCTACGAGAACGAAGCCATCATGCTCGACCGGGCCAACGCCACCGCGAGTCCGCGAAACCAGGTCGAGTACCTCATTCCGCCGCAGACGTTCAAGATCGAGAATCCGGTCGCGATCGTCAACACGACCTCCGATCTCGCCGGCGCCCGCGCGTTTGTCGGCTTCCTGTTCACCGATGAGGCACAACGGATCTGGGCTCAGCAGGGCTTCCGGCCGGTCGTCCCCGCGATCGCCGAGCAGACCCGCGACCTGTTCCCGGGGGCCATCGAGAAGCTGTGGACGATCAAGGAGCTGGGCAAGGTTCTCGGTGCCGGGACCGCCGCGAAGAACGACGGGGTGGATCTCACCGGGTGGAAGGCCGTCGACTCGGCGCTCTTCGGCACCAGTGGGGCGATCACCAAGATCTACGACGCAGGGGGCAGACAGTGACCTCGAACGTCTCGACGACCGATCCCGGTACGGGCGCACCGCCGCCCGACGCCGCGCCGCCCGGCGGATTCCTGGGACGTGCACGCACGTTCACCGGGGTCAGCCCGGCCACCGTGGGGTTGGCCTGGCTGTGGCTCAGCGTCATCGTGCTGCTGCCGCTGGCCGCGATCACCGTGCAGTCCTTCGACGACGGCTGGAGTGGGTTCTGGGACGCCGTCACCGCGCCCGCCGCACTCGACGCCCTGTGGATCACCGTGCTCGTCTCGGTGTTCGCGGCGCTGATCAACGTCGTCTTCGGAACCATCATCGCCTGGGTGCTGGTCCGGGATGAATTCCCCGGCAAGGGATTCGTCAACGCGATCATCGATCTGCCGTTCGCCCTACCGACCATCGTGGCCAGCCTGGTGCTGCTGTCGCTCTACGGTCCCAACAGTCCGATCGACATCCAGCTCAACGCCACCAAACCGGCGCTGGTCATCGCCCTGACATTCGTCACACTGCCGTTCGTCGTGCGACAGGTGCAGCCGGTGCTGCTCGAACTCGACGTCGACGTCGAAGAGGCCGCCGCGGTTCTCGGCGCGCGCAACTGGACGACGTTCCGCAAGATCGTGCTGCCGGCGCTGCTGCCGTCGATCCTGACCGGGGCGGGGTTGGCCTTCACCCGCGCGATCGGGGAATTCGGTTCGGTGGTCCTCATCGGCGGCAACATTCCCGGCGACACCCAGGTCGCCTCGCAGTACATCCAGCAACAGATCGAGATCGATTCGCCGGTCAGCGCCGCGGCGATCTCGGTGGTGCTGTTGCTCATCGCCTTCGTGACCCTGCTGATCCTGCGCATCGCGGGCCGTCGGCAGTCCACCCGGGAGGACGCCGACCGATGAAAGTGTCGCCCCTGACCCGATACGGGCTGCGCGCGATCGCGCTGATCTATCTGTTCATCCTGTTGATCGTGCCGGTCGGCACCATCTTCTATCGCTCCTTCGAACACGGCATCGTGCAGTTCTGGGAATGGATCACCACACCGGCGGCGATCTCGGCGTTGCAGCTGAGCCTGCTGATCGTGGTGATCGTCGTGCCGCTGAACGTGGTCTTCGGTGTGCTGACCGCACTTGCGTTGGCGCGCGGACGATTCCCGGGCAAGGGCGTCCTGCAGGCCGTGGTGGATCTGCCGTTCGCGGTGTCCCCGGTCGTCGCCGGCGTCGCGCTGATCCTGCTGTGGGGGTACGGCGGATGGTTCGGCGGCGTCGAGAGCCTCGGCTTCCGGGTGATCTTCGGTTTCCCGGGATTGGTACTCGCCACCCTGTTCGTCACACTGCCGTTCGTCGCGCGCGAGGTCGAGCCGGTGCTGCGCGAGATCGGCACCGAACAGGAGGAGGCCGCGGCAACCCTGGGAGCCAATGCGTGGCAGGTGTTCTGGCGGATCACCCTGCCCGCCATCCGATGGGGCCTGACCTACGGTGTGGTGCTCACGGTGGCCCGCGCGCTCGGCGAGTACGGCGCCGTCACCATGGTGTCGTCGAACTATCCGGGTATCTCCCAGACGCTGACGCTGTTGGTCAACTCGCGCTACACCGACGACTACAACGAGTTCGGTGCGTACGCGGCGGCGACGCTGTTGATGTTCGTGGCGATCGTCGTGCTGGTGCTGATGTCGCTGATCGAGCGCCGCGCGAAATCCCGTGTCGCCGATGCCAGTGGCACCGGTGCCGACGGTCCGGCCTCGCCCGACACGGTAGTCGAGACCCAACTGACCGTGCCGCACGGTCCGGAGTCGATCGACGCCCATCAGGTGGTCACCGAGCATGTCCACCACGACGCCGCGCCACACGGTTCGGCCCCCCGAAATGCCTCTGCCCGTGAGAAAGGCGTGTGACATGTCCATCTCGGTGATCGGAGCGAACAAGCGCTACGGCGACTTCGCGGCTCTCGACGATGTCTCGATCGACATCCCCGACGGCCAATTGACCTCGCTGCTCGGTCCGTCGGGGTCGGGCAAATCGACACTGTTGCGGGCGATCGCGGGCCTGGACACCCTCGACTCGGGCACCGTGATCATCAACGGCAACGACGTGTCCAAGAAGTCACCGCAGAAGCGTGACATCGGATTCGTGTTCCAGCACTACGCGGCCTTCAAACACCTCACCGTGCGCGACAACATCGCCTTCGGGTTGAAGATCCGCAAGAAGCCCAAGGCCGAGGTGGACGCCAAGGTCGACGAGTTGCTCGAGGTCGTCGGGCTCACCGTGTTCCAGCGGCGGTTTCCCGCGCAGTTGTCCGGCGGCCAACGCCAGCGCATGGCACTGGCCCGCGCCCTGGCCGTCGATCCCAAGGTGCTGCTCCTCGACGAGCCCTTCGGCGCACTCGACGCCAAGGTGCGCGAGGACCTGCGAAAGTGGTTGCGCCGCCTGCACGAAGAGGTTCACGTGACCACGGTGCTGGTGACTCACGACCAGCAGGAGGCCCTCGACGTCTCCGACCGGATCGCCGTGCTCAACAAGGGCCGCATCGAACAGGTCGGTGCGCCCGACGATCTCTACGACCGACCGATCAACCCGTTCGTCGCATCGTTCCTCGGTTCCACGGTGCGACTCAACGGCGAACTGGTACGCCCGCACGACATCCGGATCGGGCGCACCCCGGAGATGGCGTGGCCGTCTGCGGACCCGACCCTGGACACCGGGGTCCTCAAGGCCACGGTGCAACGAGTGGTGAATCTGGGATTCGAAACCCGGGTGGAACTCGTGGCGGTGGCCTCGGGTGAGGAGTTCGCCGCGCAGATCACCCGCGGCGATCAGAACGCGCTGAATCTGGAGGCCGGCGAGACCGTCTACGCGCGGGCCACCAAGGTCGCGGCGCTCTCGGAGAGCTGAGCGGTCCCGGGGCCGAGCGGTTTCCGGGGCAGGGCCGTCATCGCGAGTGATCGGCGGTCAGACCGCCGAGAGGAGAGCCGGCCACCGCCGTCGTGTAGCGGTCGGCGATCGCCTCGATCACATCCGGATGGGCGCCGAGCGGACCGGCGACCAGGGCGCCCGGGGCGAGCCGGTCCAGTGCGGTTTCGACGCGCTCGGTCAACAGGCCTGCGGACAAGAAGTAGGGGCTGAGGGCGATGCGCCCGGCCCCGGCACCACGCAGGCGTCGGATCGCGGTGCGCAGGGCGGTCTCACCGGTACCGAGCCGGGTCGCGAAGACCACATCGACCGGGCGGTGCAGCCGGGTCGACAGCTCGACGGCGCGTCGCCGGACGACCAGCGCGGCAGCGGGATTCGTCGAACCGACGGCTGTGACGAGGAGGCCGTCGGAGTCGGCGAGCCCGGCCTGTTCGAGACGATCGGCCAACGCCGCCGACAACGAGGTCGTGCCGATCACACTGGTGATCACCACATCACCGGGCGCCCGTGTCGAGGCGACGATCTCGGGCAGATCGATGTCGCTGTGATAGCCGGGTGCCAGCAACAGCGGCACCACGACGACCCGCCCACGCATCTCCGCCAGCTCGTCGGCCACCAGCGGCTCATCGAGATCGAGGAACGACAGGCGCACATCGGTACCCGGGAGACGACGGGCGACGGCGTGCCGCACACGGCGAGCCGTGTCGGCGAACCGGGGGTCCCGGCTGCCGTGCGCGACGAGCAGGAGACTCGCGCTCACACCAACTCTTGGAGGTGCAGGGACGCCAGGGCGTCACCGACCAGCCCGGCAGCCAGCGTGTTGCCACCCTGCGGGTCGATCAGCAAGAAGCTGCCCGACTCCCGGTTCACCTGGTAGTCGTCGGCCGGAATCGGCTCGGCGGTCTGCACGGTGATACGGCCGATGTGGTTGAGCTCCAACGAGTCCGGTGCATCGGTCAACGCCAGGTTCTGCTCGTCGAACAACACGTCGAGGGTGCCGACGATGGCCTGGGTGGTCTTGGTGCCGTGCTTGAGCAACAGGCGGGCACCCGGGCGCAGAGGTTTGTCGGCCAGCCAGCACACCGTCGCGGAGAACTGCTGGATCGGCTCGGGGGCATCGACGGCCGAGGCGATGAGGTCACCACGGGAGATGTCGACGTCGTCGGCGAGCAGCAGGGTGACACTGCGACCGGTGTGCGCGGTCGCCAATTGACCGTCCGCGGTGTCGATCTGGGTGACGGTCGTGCGGACCCCGGACGGTGACACGACGACCTCGTCACCGACGGAGACCCGGCCCGCGGCGATCTGCCCGGCATACCCGCGATAGTCCGGGTATTCCGGTGTGCGCGGCCGGATCACGTACTGCACCGGGAACCGCAGACCCACCTCCGGCTGATCCGACGCTGCGCTCCCGTTCGGGACCGTCTCGAGATGCTCGATGAGCGTCGGGCCGTCGTAGAACGGCGTGTTCTGCGACCGGGTGGCGATGTTGTCGCCGTGCAGCGCCGACACCGGGATCGCGGTGACCTGCTCGTCGGACCAGCCCAGGGTGCGCGTCAGGGAGCGGAATTCGTCGGAGATCTCGGCGAACACGGTGGCCGCATCCTCGACGAGGTCGATCTTGTTGACCGCGAGCACCAGCTGCGGAACACCGAGCAAGGCCATCACCGCCGCGTGCCGACGGGTCTGGGAGACCACGCCGTTGCGGGCGTCGACGAGCAGCATCACCAGCTGCGCGGTGGAGGCACCCGACACGGTGTTGCGCGTGTACTGCACGTGGCCGGGGGTGTCGGCGAGCACGAACGAGCGTGCGGGCGTGGCGAAGTAGCGGTAGGCGACGTCGATGGTGATGCCCTGCTCGCGCTCGGCGCGCAGGCCGTCGACGAGCAGCGACAGGTCCGGCCCGGCCAGCCCACGGTCGACCGAGGCGCGGGTGACCGCGTCGATCTGGTCGGCGAGCACCGATTTCGTGTCATAGAGCAAGCGGCCGACCAGGGTCGACTTGCCGTCGTCGACGCTGCCGGCGGTCGCGATGCGCAGCAGGTCGGGGACGTGTCCGAGAGTGTTGTTGGCCATCAGAAGTATCCTTCGCGTTTACGGTCTTCCATGGCCGCCTCCGACACCCGGTCGTCACCGCGGGTCGCACCACGCTCGGTGAGTCGCGACGCCGCGACCTCGGCGAGGACGGCCTCGTTGTCGGCGGCCTCGGACAGCACCGCGCCGGTCGACGAACCGTCGCCGACGGTGCGGTAACGGACCGAAAGACGTTGGAGCTCTTCGCCATCGCGCGGACCGCCCCAGACGCCGGGGGTCATCCACATGCCGTCGCGCTCGAACACATCGCGCTCGTGGGCGTAGTAGATCGACGGCAACAGCACCTGCTCGCGGGCGATGTAGCGCCACACGTCGAGCTCGGTCCAGTTCGACAGGGGGAACACCCGGACGTGCTCGCCAGGGGCGTGGCGTCCGTTGTACAGGTTCCACAGCTCCGGGCGCTGACGCTTGGGATCCCACTGGCCGAAGGCGTTGCGCAGCGAGAAGATCCGCTCCTTGGCGCGTGAGCGTTCCTCGTCGCGGCGCCCGCCGCCGAACACCGCGTCGAAGCGGTTCTCGGTGATCGCGTCGAGCAGCGGGATCGTCTGCAGCGGGTTGCGCACCCCGTCGGGACGTTCGGTGAGCCGACCGTCGGCGAGGTAGTCCTCCACCTTGGCCACATGCAGTCGCAGGTCGTGGCGGGCCACCACCTGGTCGCGGAACTCGAGGACCTCGGGCAGGTTGTGCCCGGTGTCGACATGCAGCAGCGAGAACGGAAGCGGCGCAGGCCAGAACGCCTTGAGGGCCACATGCAGCAGAACGGTGGAGTCCTTGCCGCCGGAGAACAAGATCACCGGACGTTCGAATTCGCCTGCGACCTCACGGAAGATGTGGATCGCCTCGGACTCGAGGGCGTCGAGGGTGGTGAAGTCGTCGCTGCTGTCCACCTCGCGGTCGGCGCTGGCGACGGGATCGGTGATGGTCATGCGTGCAGCCCACATTCTGTCTTGGCGCGGCCGGCCCAACGGCCGCTGCGCGGATCGGATCCGGGTTCGGGTTTGGCCGTGCACGGAGCGCAGCCGATCGACGGATAGCCTTCGTCGACAAGAGGATTCACGAGTACACCGTGGGCGTCGATGTAGGACTGCATCTGCTCGTCGGACCATGCGGCGATCGGATTGATCTTCACCAGCCCGAAGCCCTCGTCGAACGAGATCAGCGGCGCATTGGCCCGGGTGGGGGCCTCCACCCGGCGGATGCCGGTCACCCAGGCGTCATAGGACTGCAGACCCGACTTGAGCGGCACCACCTTGCGCAGGCGGCAGCATTCGCCGGGATCGCGGGCGAACAGGTTGCGCCCCAACAGTTCGTCCTGCTCGGCGACGGTGTGTTCGGGGGTCAGGTTGATCATGTCGACGCCGTACACCTGCTCCACGGCGTCGCGGGTGCCGATCGTCTCGGCGAAGTGATAGCCGGTGTCGAGGAACAGGACCTTGACCGGAACCCCGCCGAGGAGGTCGCGATCGATGTGTGTGACGGCGAGATCGACCAGCGCCGCATCCTGCATGTTGGAGGCGACGACGAAGTTGTCGCCGAACGTCCGGGCGGTCCAGGCGAACAGCTCCTCGGGGGTGGCGTCGGGACCCAGGTCGGCGGCACCCTGCTCGGCGATCGCGCGCAGCTCGTCCTCGCTGAAGCGTCGCCCGGTGGTCGTTGCGGTGGAGATGGTCATCGGAGTGCCTCCTCGTCGGCACGAACGGCCCACTGCGCGAACCGTTCTCCGTCCTCGCGCTGATCGATGAAGTTGCGGACGACGCGGTCGATGTAGTCGCCGAGCTCGGTGGAGGTCACCTTGTGCTGGCGCAGCTTGCGACCGAATGCGGCGTCCTGGCCGAGGCTGCCACCGAGGTGGACCTGGAATCCCTCGGTCTGTCCGCCCTCGCCGTCCTCGACGAGCTGTCCCTTGAAGCCGATGTCGGCGATCTGCGACCGGGCGCAGGAGTTGGGGCAGCCGTTGATGTTCACGGTGATCGGGACGTCGAGTTGGGAGTTGATGTCGGCCAGACGCTCCTCGAGTTCGGGCACCAGCACCTGCGACCGCTTGCGGGTCTCGACGAACGACAGCTTGCAGAACTCGATCCCGCTGCACGCCATCAGGTTCCGACGCCAGTTCGACGCGCGGGCGATGAGCCCCTGCTTGGCGAGGTCGGCGATGAGCACCTCGACCTTGTCGTCGGGGACGTCGAGCACGATCAGTTTTTGGTACGGGGTGAACCGGATGCGGTCGGAGCCGACGCGTTCGGCGGCCTCGGCGACGGCGGTGAGCTTGGTGCCCGACACCCGGCCCGCGATGGCGGCGAAGCCCACCGAGTTCAGTCCGTTCTTGAGCTTCTGGACGCCCACGTGATCGCGCGGCTGGGTCAGCGGGGTGGGCGCCGGGCCGTCGATCAGCTTGCGGTGCAGGTATTCGTCCTCGAGGACCTGACGGAACTTCTCGATGCCCCAGTCCTTGATGAGGAACTTCAGGCGTGCCTTGGTGCGCAGTCGGCGATAGCCGTAGTCACGGAAGATCGATACGACGCCCTCCCAGACGTCGGGGACCTCGTCAAGCGGGATCCACGCTCCCACCCGCTGGGCGAGCATCGGGTTCGTCGACAGGCCGCCGCCGACCCAGAGATCAAGTCCCGGACCGTGTTCGGGATGCTCGACGCCGATGAAGGCGATGTCGTTGGTCTCGTGCGAGACGTCCTGCAGTCCGGAGATCGCGGTCTTGAACTTACGCGGCAGGTTCGAGTACTGCGGGTCGCCGATGTAGCGGCGCACGATCTCATCGATCGCCGGCGTCGGATCGAGTACCTCGTCGACGGCCTCTCCGGCCAACGGCGATCCAAGGATGATGCGCGGGCAGTCGCCACAGGCCTCGGTGGTCTTGAGCCCGACGCCCTCGATGCGCTCCCAGATGGTGGGGACGTCCTCGATGCGAATCCAGTGATACTGCACGTTCTCCCGGTCGGAGAGATCGGCGGTGTCGCGGGCGAATTCGGTCGAGATCTGACCGAGGGTGCGCAGTTGTTCGACGTTGAGGGCGCCGGCATCGCAACGGATGCGCATCATGAAGTGGCTGTCCTCGAGGATGTCGATGTTCTCGTCACCGGTCCAGGTGCCGTCGTAGCCCTCGGCGCGCTGGGTGTAGAGACCCCACCAGCGCATGCGGCCACGGAGATCCTGTTTGTCGATCGACTCGAAACCCTGCTTGGAGTAGATGTTCTCGATCCGCGCCCGCACATTGAGCGGGTTGTCGTCCTTCTTGACCTGCTCGTTGGGGTTCAGGGGCTCGCGGTAACCGAGCTTCCACTGTCCCTCGGCGCGCCGCTTGGTCGGGCGGGCCTTCTTGCGGGCCGGACGCTCGGCGGCACCGGTCTTTGCGGCACCGGTCTTTGCGGCGCCGGATGTCGCGGTGTCGGCGCGTGCCGAACGGGCGCGGGGGGCTGGGGAGGACTCCTCGGGGACGGGGGAGTTGCCCGCCTCGGTGAGGTCCGTCGTTGACGTCATGAACTCTCCTGTACCGGCGCACAGAGCACCGGCGATCGCACGGTCTGGGCTGTGACGTGGCGGCATACCCGCGTCAGATGCGGGGA
This sequence comes from Gordonia sp. N1V, assembly GCF_029269935.1. Taxonomy (NCBI): domain Bacteria; kingdom Bacillati; phylum Actinomycetota; class Actinomycetes; order Mycobacteriales; family Gordoniaceae; genus Gordonia; species Gordonia sp. N1V. The sequence goes on along the minus strand of NZ_JARJDD010000001.1, from coordinate 363,721 downwards.
CTCTCCGGGGCCGGAACGTCGTCTAGAGACGACAGGTAGCGCTGCAGACGCGCTTGAGATCAACGTGGCGTCGCGCGGCGAGCCACACCCCGGGGAAATTCACGGGCTCCATAGTGCCACGACCATCCGTCTCGCGTCTACTTGGGAATACTTTGCACCACGGTGAGGCAAAGTGGCCTGCGGCGATGTCGGCATCGCTGCGAGACCGACGTCGCGAATGTGGTTGCGTACCGAGAGCAAGGCCGACGCGTTGGTGGGTATTCCCCGATTCGGGCTGGGCGATTCGGGGCTGGGCGGGGTGGGCGCGCATCATGGGGTGGTGACGTCCGTTTCCGCCGCCGCCGTGCCGGCCGAGGTCGGCGACGCCTGCGGGGCCGTCGATCCCGGTGTCGGCCTGGGGCTCTACCTGCACGTCCCGTTCTGCGCGTCGAGGTGCGGATACTGCGACTTCAACACCTACACCGCGGGCGAACTCGGGTCGTCGGCGTCCCCGGATTCGTGGTTCGAGGCGGTGGGCCGCGAACTCGACCATGCCGCGGCACTGATGACCCCTGCGCGCCCGGTGTCGACGATCTTCGTCGGCGGCGGCACGCCGTCGTTGCTCGGTGGTGACGGCCTCGCCGGTCTGCTCGACGCCGTACGCAGCCGGTTCGATCTCACCGACGACGCCGAGATCACCACCGAATCCAATCCGGAGTCGACCTCACCGGAGTTCTTCGCGCGGCTGCTCGAGGCGGGCTTCACGCGGATCTCGCTCGGGATGCAGTCCGCGGCCCCCCACGTGCTGACCACCCTCGACCGCACGCATACCCCCGGCCGCGCCGTCGCCGCGGCCCGCGAGGCGGCCGCCGCCGGTTTCGCCCACATCAACCTCGACCTCATCTACGGAACACCCGGCGAGACCGACGCCGACCTCGACGCGAGCCTCGATGCGGTACTGGCCACCCCCGTCGATCACGTGTCGGCGTACGCGCTGATCGTCGAGGACGGCACCGCGCTGGCACGGCGGATCCGCCGCGGTGAACTGCCCGCCCCCGACGACGACGTGCTCGCCTCCCGCTACCAGCGAATCGATGAACGTCTGGGCGACAACGGTTTCGAGTGGTACGAGGTGTCCAACTGGGCGCGCTCGGCTGCCGCGGAATGTCGTCACAATCTGTCCTACTGGTACAGCCACGACTGGTGGGGAATCGGGCCCGGTGCACACTCGCACGTGCACGGGGTGCGGTGGTCCAACGTCAAACATCCGGCGCGTTATGCGAGCACCCTGGCCGACGGCATGCTGCCGGTAGCCACCCATGAGGTGCTCACCACCGCGGACCGCCACGTCGAATCGGTGATGCTGACCGCGCGGTGCCGCAGCGGGTTACGCCGTGAGCTCCTCTCCCGGGCGGAGGTGTCGTGCGCCGAGGAACTCGTCGCGCGAGAACTGCTTCGTCCGACCGGCGATGCGTGGGTCCTCACCGACCGCGGTCGCCTGCTCGCCGACGCCGTGGTGCGCGACATCCTCATCGCGGGCGAGGACGGCTGAAGGCGCCGGGCGATCAGGTGCCGATCCGGCCGAGCGCCTCGATCAGACCGACGTAGCCGCGTGCGCCGAGTGCGTCGGCGACGTCGCTCTCGACGGCTGCCTCGGCTTGTCGGACGGCGGCGATGCGACGCCGGCCACGGGCGCTCAGGTGGACGACGACCCGCCGCCGATCGACCGGATCGGCGCGCCGATAGGCCAGGCCCAGGGTAACGAGACGGTCGACCCCACGTGTGGTGCTCGCCGGCGGCAGGACGGCCAGCCGCGACAGCTCCGACATGGTCCGGCCGTCCTCGACGGCGAGCACCGAGAGCAGACGCCACTGCTCGGGTGACACCCCGAGTTCGGCGAGGTCGGCCGACATCTGTGACTCGACCCGGTGTGCGGCGCGCAGCAGCTGCAGCAGCAGTGGGTCGGTGGCGGCGCCGTGGTCGTCGCGCCGGGATCGGGTGTCGGGAGTAGCCTGGCGACTCACCGGACAACCCATCGCACGAGGTACCCATGACAGTCCGCCCCATTGCCGTTGGCACCGACTCCGCACGGCGCACCGTGCGGATCGCCTACGTCGTTCCGGTCCAGGGCATCGCGGGCATCTTCGGCCCGTCGTGCGAGGCGTGCGGGGAGCTCGCCCTCGCCGAATTGCACTCTGCCGACGGGATTCTCGGCCGGCCCGTGGAGCTGGTCGTCATCGACGGCGGCCGCGCACCCTCGCAGGTCGCCCAGGAGGTGGCGCAGCTGTGGCGGACGGGGCGAATCGACGCGATCGCCGGCTGGCACATCTCGGCGGTGCGCAAGGAGATCCTGCGCCTCGTCGGTGGTCAGCTGCCCTACGTGTACGCGGCTCTGCACGAAGGCGAGTTTCGCACACCGGGCCTGTTCATGATCGGGGAGTCGCCGTCGTCGCAGGTGATGCCCGCATTGGACTGGTTGCGGCGCAACCGCAGTGCCGAACGCTGGTGTGTGGTCGGCAATGACTACATCTGGCCGCGTCAGCTCGCGAGCCACGCCGTCGCGCATCTGGCCGGGACCCGGATGATCCACTGCGGTTCGACTTTCCTCCCGCTGGGAACGCGGGACTTCGAACCGACCCTGCGATGGCTCGAGACGACCGCGTGTGACGCCGTGCTGGTTCTGTTGATCGGCGACGACGCGGTGCGGTTCGGTCGCGTGTTCTCTCGACGTGGACTCGACACCACGATGGTGCGCTTCAGCCCGATCCTCGAAGAGAACCAGGTGCTGGGCATGGGTGCGGCGGCCACGGCGAACATGTATGCAGCCGCAGGCTATTTCGACTCGCTGGTCACCGCGGCGACCGCCGATTTCGCCGGCCGGTACCACCGTGTCCTCGGGGACACCGCACCGGTGCTCAACAGCATCGGCCAGTCCTGTTATGAGGCGATCACGCTTCTCGCGGCCCTTGCCGACCGGGCGGGTTCGCTGGCGGTGTCCCCGATACAGGCCGCCGCCGATGGGCTCGTCATGGATGCCACCCGCGGAACCCTGCGCCTGACCGACAACCGCGTCGACCAGGACATCTACCTGGCCAGCGCCGGTGCTCTCGATCTCGACGTCGTCGACCGGATTCATCGCGCCTGACCGTTCACCGGGGTCGGGTTCGTCGCCCCGCTGAGGGGTTCGGCGCTGGGGTGTTCGGTGCTGAGGGGTTCAGTGCTGACGGGTTCGATTGCGACGCTGATCTTTCCGGAGTCCACCGACGTGCGCATGCGGAGTGCGGTTCCGGTCTCGCGGTCCCAGCTGACGATCGCCTCGGCGAGTGGTGCATGCAGGTGCATCCGGAGAGTGCGCGCCAGATCGCGCGCCCCGTAGACCGGGTCGAAGCCGATCCGGGCGAGGTGGCTGCGCAGCGGGTCGTCGGGTTCCCACCGAATCTGCCGGGCGGCCAATTGTGCTGTCAGTCTGCGCAACTCGACGTCGACGATCGCCGCGGCGACCTGCGGGCCGATTGGATCGAACCGCACGATCTCGTCGAAGCGGTTGTACAGCTCGGGATCGAAGAACTCCTCGACGGCTCGGTCCACGGCGTCGGAGCCTGCGTCGCGCCGTCGGGAGCCCGGCATCGGCAGCAACGTGCGCCATCCGCGTGACCGGGCCCGGTGATGGGCGGCGATCTCGGCCGAGCCGAGGTTGGAGGTGAGCAGGACGATGGCGTTGCGGAAGTCGATCGTCGAGTTGCCTGCCGCCAGGCGCAGGGTTCCCGAATCGAGGATCTGCAGCAACGAGCGCAGCACCGTCGTGTGCGCCTTCTCCACCTCGTCGAACAGGACGATGCCCGGTCGAGAGGCGTTGCCCTCCACCAGTTCCCGGTCGAAGAGGGTGAACTGTTCCTTCGCGCCCGAATAGCCCGGGGGTGCCCCGGACAGGGATGCGGCATAGTGCTCCTGGGCCAGGGTGTTCATGTCGATCCGGCACAGTTTGTCGGCGTCGCCGGTGATCTCCGCGGCGAGCCGGCGGGCCAGCTCGGTCTTGCCGACACCGGTCGGACCGACGAACAACAACGACGCGATCGGCCGGCGCGGGTCACCGATGCCGGCGGCCGCGATGGTCAGGGCGCGGACCACCGAATCGATGGCCTCGTCCTGCCCGATGATCGCGGATCTCAGCGCCGATGAAAGCTGTGCGGGCGAGGACGCTCTGCCCATCCGGAAGGCCCGGTTCCGCGCGGGGGACAGTTGCTGACCCGAGTTGATGTCGTCGACCTTGCGTGCCAGGTAACCCGACATCGGTCCTCCTCGTGTGAACGTCGCGTAATGATTCCAAATGAAACCATAAATATCGGGAGTTAGCGGAGCGCGCAGACGGAAATCCGTGGTATCACTTCCATACGGAAGCAATAATCCGGTCGGGCAACGTGGCTGCCCGGCCACTCTCAGGAGGCGTTTCATGCGACATGGCGACATCTCATCGAGCCCCGACACCGTCGGGGTGGCAGTGGTCAACTACAAGATGCCCAGGCTGCACACCAAGGCCGAGGTCCTCGACAACGCCCGCCGGATCGCCGAGATGGTGGTGGGGATGAAGGCGGGTTTGCCGGGTATGGATCTGGTTGTGTTCCCGGAGTATTCGACGATGGGCATCATGTACGACAACGCGGAGATGTTCGAGACGGCGGCGGTGATCCCCGGGGAGGAAACCGATATCTTCGCCGCCGCGTGCCGACAGGCCCGGACGTGGGGCGTGTTCTCGCTGACCGGGGAGCGGCACGAGGATCATCCGAACAAGCCGCCCTACAACACGCTCGTGCTCATCAACGACGCGGGGGAGATCGTGCAGAAGTACCGCAAGATCCTGCCCTGGACTCCGATCGAGGGCTGGTATCCGGGGGAGCAGACGTATGTGACCGACGGGCCGAAAGGCCTCAAGGTGTCGTTGATCATCTGCGACGACGGCAACTATCCGGAGATCTGGCGTGATTGCGCGATGAAGGGGGCCGAACTGATCGTGCGGCCGCAGGGCTACATGTATCCGGCCAAGGATCAGCAGGTGCTGATGGCCAAGGCGATGGCCTGGGCCAACAACTGTTATGTCGCGGTGGCGAATGCGACCGGATTCGACGGTGTGTACTCGTATTTCGGGCACAGCGCGATCATCGGCTTCGACGGCCGCACCCTCGGCGAGTGCGGCGAGGAGGATTACGGGGTGCAGTACGCGCAGTTGTCGTTGTCGACGATCCGGGATGCGCGCGCCAACGACCAGTCGCAGAATCACCTGTTCAAACTGCTGCACCGGGGTTATACCGGGGTGTATGCCGGCGGGGACGGTGACAAGGGAATCGCGGAGTGCCCGTTCGATTTCTATCGCAACTGGGTCACCGACGCCGAGGCCACCCAGAAGGCGGTGGAGGCGATCACCCGCGAGACGATCGGTGTGGCCGAGTGTCCGGTCTACGACCTGCCGAGCGAGAAGACCATGGACGCCTGAGGGTGCGACTCGGCCGGCGTCGGGTTCACCAGCGCTGCGGTGGCGGGGTCCAGCCGGTACTGCGGGCCGCGCGTCGGTGCACCCCGCCGGCCGGGGACTCCCCGGGTGGCGGCGCGGCCCCGACGGCGGGGAGCTCGTCGGTCTCGGTGCCGAGTTGCTCGTCGAGCGGCGGCGCCCCCGGTCGCAGATCGAGCGCGTCGAGGTCGAGCATCCGTGCGTGGATGACCGTGCGGTTACGCAGCGCCGATCGGACCGCCCGGTGTAGACCGTCCTCGAGGTACAGGTTTCCGTCGTAGCGCACCACGTGGGAGAACAGATCCCCATAGAACGTGGAATCCTCGCTGAGCAGCTTGTCCAGGGCGAGCACCGTCGTCACCGTAATCAGCTCGTCGAGGCGGAACTGTCGAGGCGGGATCTTGGCCCATCCGCGATGGGTCAACGCGTGGTCGGGATACGGTTTGCCCTCCCGGACGCCTTTGAAGATCATCGCGACCTTCCTGTCGTGGGCGGCGTTCGCCGGGGCGGCGGAGATCGTCGGCGCCTCGCCGGTCGAACACGTGCACCCGTACTTCGTGGCGGTGTTTCGTAGAATGAACCCACCCACTGTAGGGCAGAGGGCGGGTTCGAGAGGAGGTCTGGCCTGTGTCGACCACCGATGATCGGCGGTTCGAGATTCTTCGTGCCATCGTCACCGACTTCGTTGCCACGCAGGAACCGATCGGTTCGAAGGCACTCGTCGAACGCCATCAGCTCGGCGTCTCCAGTGCCACGGTTCGCAATGACATGGCGGTACTCGAGGCCGAGGGCTACATCGCGCAACCACACACGAGTTCGGGACGGATACCCACCGACAAGGGGTACCGGATGTTCGTCGACCGCATCAGCGAGGTCAAACCGCTGTCGGCGGCCGAGCGTCGCGCGATCCTGTCAGTGCTCGATTCCGGGGTCGATCTCGACGACGTGCTGCGCCGGTCGGTGCGACTGCTGGCCCAGCTCACCCGCCAGGTCGCGGTCATCCAGTATCCGGTGCTGTCCACCGCGACGGTGCGTCACCTCGAGGTGATCACCGTGTCGCCGTCGCGGCTGCTGCTGATCGTGATCACCGACACCGGTCGCGTCGAACAGCGCATGGTCGCGCTCTCCCAAGACCTCGACGAGGACGAGATCGTCCGGCTGCGGGACATGTTCTCCGCCGCGCTGCACGGCAAGCGACTCGAGGAGGCCTCGGCGTCGGTGGCCGAATTGGCCAACAACGCACCGGCCGATCTGCGGGACGCGACGGTGAACGTCGCGACCGTGTTGGTCGAGACCCTCGTCGAACGGGGCGAGGACCGGGTGGTGGTGACCGGCACGTCGAATCTCGCACGTGCGGCCGCCGATTTCGCCCCCGTCAACGGCGGGATGGATTCGGTCCTCGAAGCTCTCGAGGAGCAGGTCGTCGTCCTGAAGCTGCTGGCGACGAGTCAGCGGATGGGCCGGGTGACGGTGCATATCGGGGAGGAGACGCAGACCGAGAACCTGCGTGGCACCTCGGTCGTGTCGACGGGGTACGGTGCTTCGGGCACCGTGTTCGGCGGGGTCGGGGTCGTCGGGCCCACCCGCATGGACTACCCGGGAACCATCGCGTCGGTGGCAGCCGTTGCCAAGTATGTGGGCGAGGTGCTCGCCGAGCGCTGACCTGAAGGCGGCGCAGAGCCGGTCGAGAGGAAATGGACGCGGCCGGCGTCGCGTCTGGTGAGGTAACCGATGCACCGGCTCCGTGAGGGTATCCCCGGAGCCATACGTGAGCTGTGAGAACGAAGGACCGAGACAACCGTGGCAACTGACTACTACGGAATCCTGGGCGTCGCCAAGGGCGCGACCGACCAGGAGATCAAGCGGGCCTACCGCCAGATGGCCCGCAAACTGCATCCCGACGTCAACCCGGGAGAAGAGGAGCGCTTCAAGGAGGTCACGACCGCCTACGAGGTGCTCAGCGACCCGGAGAAGCGACGGATCGTCGACGCCGGCGGCGATCCGCTGGCCGGTCCGGGAGCAGGTGGATTCGGCGCAAATTTCGGCGGCGGCGGCCTCGGCGACGTGTTCGAGGCGTTCTTCGGCTCCGGCGGTGGGTTCGGCAGTACTTTCGGTGGTAGCCGCGGGCCGCGCTCGCGCGTGCAGCCCGGTGAGCCCGCGCTTGTCGCCGTCGAGCTCGATCTGGAGGAGTGCGCCTCCGGGGTGAACAAGGAGATCACCGTCGACACCGCGATCCTGTGCGATGTGTGTCACGGGTCGGGTACCAACGGGGATTCGAAGCCGATCAGCTGCGACACCTGTAAGGGTGCCGGCGAGATCCAGGCAGTGCAGCGTTCGCTGCTCGGTCAGGTCATGACGGTGCGCGAATGCCCGACCTGCCACGGCACCGGCGAGATCATCCCCGATCCGTGCCACAAGTGCGGCGGCCAGGGGAGGGTGCGTTCGCGCCGCACGATGACCGTGCGCATCCCGGCAGGAATCGAGAGCGGCATGCGGGTCCGGTTGGCCGGCCAAGGTGAGGTCGGTCCGGGCGGCGGACCGGCCGGGGATCTCTACGTCGAGGTCAGCGAGCGCCCGCACGAGGTGTTCATCCGCGACAAGGACGACCTGCATTGCACGTTGCGGGTGCCGATCGCCGACGCCGCGCTCGGTGGCAGCTTCGAGGTCCCGACGATCCTCGGCGATCTCGCGAGCGTCACCATCGAGCCGGGCACCCAGCCCGGACAGGTCGTCAAACTGCGTGGCCAGGGCATGCCGCATGTGAACACCGGTGCCCGCGGCACCCTCCACGTCCATCTCGACGTCGCGGTACCTGCCAAGCTGACCGCCGCGCAGACCGAGGCGCTGAAAGCCTTCCGCGAGGCCTCCGACGATTCCATCGACCTGGTCACGACCTCGGCGGCAGCAGCGCCGGGCGGTTTGTTCTCCCGGCTGCGCAACGCCTTCGCGGGACGCTGATCGGCCGGACGTGAGCCCGCCCCTGTTCTGGGTCGACGAGGTCCCGCCGGCCGGCACCACCACCCTGCTCTCCGGGCCGGAAGGCCGCCACGCGGTGACCGTCGCGCGGCTGCGGCCGGGGGAGCCCCTGCTGCTCGGTGACGGCGCCGGGTCGGTCGCCACCTGCGAGGTGACCGCGGTCGAAGGCAAGGATGCGCTGTCGGCGCTTGCCCACCGGTTCGTGTTCACCGACCGGCCGCGACCGTCGGTGTCCCTGGTGCAGGCGTTGCCGAAATCCGAGCGCTCGGAGCTGGCCGTCGACCTCGCCACCGAGGCCGGTGTCGACCGGATCGTGCCGTGGCAATCGGCACGATGCGTCGCCCGCTGGGCGGGCAAGGCCGACAAGGGTGTCGCCAAATGGCGGGCCGCGGCCTCCGCGGCCGCCAAACAGAGTCGGCGCCCGTGGATTCCGGAGGTCACCGACCTCGCCTCCACGATCGACGTGCGCGCCCACGCCGCCGAGGTGATCGCCGCCGGTGGTGTGGTCGCGGTACTGCACGAGGCCGCTGCGGTGTCGCTGCGGACCCTACCGTTGGCGCAGGCACGCGAGATCATGCTGGTGGTCGGGCCCGAGGGCGGTCTGGACGACAGCGAGATCGCCGACCTCACTGCGCTCGGCGCGCAGTCGGTGATCCTGGGGCCGGAGGTGTTGCGCACCTCGACGGCCGCGTCGGTCGCCCTCGGCGCGCTCGGCGTCCTCACCGATCGGTGGGCCCGATGAGACCCGATCGGCGGGACCGATGAGACGCTGCGCGGTGCACCGGACGGCGATCGCCTACGGCGAGGCGAACTCGCAGTTCGGGCACATCTATCACGCTGCCGAGGAGGCCGATCTCCCCGCCACGATGCGGCCGATCGTGCTGATCCACGGCGGCTACTGGACCACCGAGTTCTCGCTGACCATCGAGTCGGCGATCGCCCGGCAGTACGGCGAACGTGGCGCGTTGGTCTGGAACATCGAGTATCGGCGCGTGGGGGAGGACGGCGGCGGATGGCCGCACACCGGCCGTGACGTCGTCGCTGCGATCAACGCGCTCGACGGGCCGGTCCGGGAGGCTCTGCCCGCACCCGTCGCCGACCGCGTCGACTGGAATTCGGTTGCGGTCGTGGGACATTCGGCCGGTGGTCAGCTTGCGGTGTGGGCCACCGCGCAGCTGCGGGCACAGACCGCGAACACCCGCATCACCACCGTTGTCGCCCAGTCGGCGGCCCTGGATCTCGTGGCCGCGGGACAGGCCGGCCGGGAGTCGGTGCAGGCGTTGATCGGCCGTCCCTACGCACAGGCGGCCCAGCGCTATCGGGCCGCCTCTCCCATGGAGCAGGATCCATTCGACGCACATGTCGTGGTCGTCCACGGCGACCGCGACACCGCCATTCCGGTGGAGCTCAGCCGCCGCTACGTCAGCACGGTATGCGCGCGCGGTCAGTCCGCCGAACTGATCGTCGTGCCCGAGGAGGGGCACGACGCATTCGTCGATCCGCGCAGCGTGTGCAATCGGCAGACGATCCGGGCGCTGGGATTGTAGGTGGTAGCGGGCTGTGATCGGTGGTGATCAGGGCCGGGCAACCAGGACCCGGGCGCTCAGGGCCGGAACGGCCGGCCGGGTGAGGACACCGACCACACCTCGACGATCCGCCCGTTCTCGGCGCGCAGGATGTCGGTGCCACTGATCCGGCGTTCGGGTTCGGCGTCGGTCGCCGGGATCACGGCGAGGTAGGGCCGACACACGTGTCCCGTCCCGTCCGCGCCCATATCGGTGAGCACCGGGTCGTCCGGTGTGTAGTGGATACCCGCCCGCTGCGCGCGGAACTCACCGATGAAGTCGGTGAATGTGGCCGGATCGTCGATCTCGTTGATCGATTCGGCACCGGCCTGCGCGTAGCGCAGACGGAATCGAGGCGCCATCAGAGCATCGGCGGTGATCAGTCCGTTCCACAGATCCGCCCATCGCGTGTAGAGGTCGATTCCCGGGTCGGCGGTGGGTGCGGCAGCGGGGCCGAGGGTGTGGGTGGTGTCCGGATGCGTGCTCATCTGCGTTCTCCTGTATTGGTGAGGGACGGTGTGGACCGATGCGGCACTGCATCGAGGTGAGGATAGGCGGAGGGTCCGACAACTTCGGCGAACGGAATATTCGATCGCGGATCGCCCGTTGGGCAGGGATAGACTTGACCGCACATCGCCGCACGGCGCCCCCCGAACTCCAGGAGTGATCTGATACGTGAGTGACGACAACCCCGACGGCCGCGTGCCGGCGCGCGGCGCCGCAGGGGCCGGACCTGTGGTCACCTCCACCATCGATGTCCCTCCCGAGGTGGTGTTCGGGCTGCTCGGCACCAGCGATGTCAATCTGCGCACGCTCGAGCAACTCCTCCCGGCCGACATCCACGTCCGCGGCAACCAGATCACGCTGCGTGGCCGTGGCGCCGACGTCGCCGCCGCCGAGCGCGTCATGGGTGAACTCGTGGACCTCGTCGGTCGCGGCACCCCGCTGACCCCGGACCTCGTCCGCCACAGCGTGTCGATGCTGTCCGAGGGCGCCACCGAATCGCCCGCCGACGTCCTGTCCCTCGACATCCTCTCGCGGCGCGGAAAGACCATCCGGCCCAAGACGCTCAACCAGAAGCGCTACGTCGACGCCATCGACGCCAACACCATCGTGTTCGGTCTGGGCCCGGCCGGTACCGGCAAGACCTATCTGGCGATGGCCAAGGCGGTGCAGGCACTGCAATCCAAGAGCGTGAACCGCATCATTCTCACCAGGCCCGCGGTGGAAGCCGGTGAGCGACTGGGCTTTCTGCCCGGCACACTCAGCGAGAAAATCGACCCGTATCTGCGTCCGCTCTACGACGCACTGCACGACATGATGGACCCCGAGTCGATCCCCAAGCTCATGGCCGCCGGGGTGATCGAGGTGGCGCCACTGGCATATATGCGTGGCCGGGCGCAGCCGGTGTCGACCAGGGTCCTCACGCCACAGGGCTTTCGTCCGATCGGTGACATCGAGGTCGGCGACCACGTCATCGGCTCGAACGGCTCGCCGACCGAGGTCCTCGGCGTCTACCCGCAGGGGTTCAAGGACATCGTGCGGGTCACCACTCAGGACGGTGCGTCCACCCTCTGCTCCACCGATCACCTGTGGTCGGTGTACACGCGAGACGACCGTCGTCGCGGCACCGGCCCGCGGGTACTCGAGACGAAGGAGATGATCGGAAATCTCCGGGCGGCGCACTATCACCGGTTCGAGTTGCCGCTCTTGAGTGGCGCTGCCGAGTTTCCTCGCCAACCGGTGCCGCTCGACCCCTATGCGCTCGGTCTGATGCTGGGTGACGGCTGCATGGCGGGGATGGCCACGCCATCGTTCACGACAGCCGACCGAGAGCTGGTCGATGCGTTGGTCATGGCCGTGCCGGGTATTCGCGCACGGCAGCGATCCGACGTCGACTACGTCCTCAACCGGATCACCACTCCCGGTGAGCCGATCACGATCGAGAACCCGGTCACCCACGCCATGCGCGAACTCGGATTGTGGGGCACCAAGTCCCCTACGAAGTTCGTACCGAAGCAGTACCTTCTCAACTCGTCCGACGTCCGATTGGCAGTGCTGCAGGGACTTCTGGACACCGATGGCGGCCCGGTCACCCAGACCGGCCGGTCCTGCCGTGTGCAGTACGTGACAGTCTCGGACCAGCTGCGCGATGACGTGATGTTCCTGGTGCGATCGCTGGGCGGTGTCGTCTACGGACGAACCCGCGTCGCGCAGGGACGGCCCCCTGGTAAAGCACGGGGTCGAGAGGTGTTGTACCGACACGACGCCCACGTCCTCGACATTCGTCTCCCGGATGGGCTCGCTCCGTTCCGGATGACACGCAAGGCGCAGAAATACGGTGCGACCACGGCCAAGCCGCCCAAGCGCTACATCGAGAGCATCGAATCGGTGGGTACCGATGAAGCCGTCTGCATCCGGGTGGCGGCGGAGGATTCGCTTTATGTCACCGAGGACTTCCTGCTGACCCACAACACGCTCAATGACGCCTTCATCATCCTCGACGAGGCGCAGAACACCACCGGCGAGCAGATGAAGATGTTCCTGACCCGGCTGGGTTTCGGGTCGAAGGTGGTGGTCACCGGCGACACCACGCAGGTCGACCTGCCCGGCGGTGCGCAGAGCGGACTGATGGCCGCCACCCGCATCCTCGACGGCATCGACGACATCCACTTCGCCACCCTGACCAGTCAGGACGTGGTCCGGCACCGGCTCGTCGCCGACATCGTCGACGCCTACGGGCGGGCCGAGGAGGCGGCGCGGGACAACCCGCGACTGCGTGACTCGGATCGCATCGGTGGCCCCAATCGCGCCGCGCGGCGCTCGGCAAGTCAGGGACGACGCTCATGAGCATCGAATTCGCCAACGAGTCCGGCGTCGACGTCCCCGCCGAATTGGTGCTCGCCGCAGCACGATTCGCGACCGAGGCGATGGACGTCCATCCCGGGGCCGAACTCTCGGTGCTCTGTGTCGACGAGCCGACGATGGCCGACATGCACGTGCAATGGATGGATCTGCCCGGTCCCACCGACGTGATGAGCTTCCCGATGGACGAGTTGGTGCCCGGCGGGCGGCCCGACGCCGCCGAGCCGGGCCCCGCCATCCTCGGCGACATCGTGCTCTGCCCCGAATTCGCCGCCAAACAGGCCCGCGAGGCCCGGCGCTCACTCGAGCACGAGCTGGCGATGCTCACCATCCACGGCGTCCTGCATCTGCTCGGCTACGACCACGCCGAACCCGACGAGGAGAAGGAGATGTTCGGCCTGCAGAACCGTCTGCTCGAAGAGTTCTACGCACAGCGGCACCGCGAGGCCCAGCAGCAACGCCAGACCGATCGGGACACCCGTCTGCTGACCAACATCGGGTTCACCGACTCCCCGTTCCCCGAATTCCCGGGAGGTGACGAGGGCTCCGCGCAGCAGCGGCCCGCGGGCTCGACGGAGCAGTGACCGGGGCCGCCTATCTGTGGTTCGCGCTGTCCGCCGTCGTCCTCGTCGTCCTCAGCGGAGTGTTCGCCGCGGTGGACACCGCGGTGTCGACCGTGTCGATCGCCCGTGTCGAGGACATGGTCAAGGAACGGCGCGCGGGTGCGGTGCGGCTCATGCGGGTGCTCGCCGCCCGCGCGACCTATGTCGGTCTCGCGGTGTTGCTGCGGGTGGTGTGTGAAACCGCTGCCGTCGCGTTGGTCGCGGTGATCGCCGTGTCCGAACTGGGCATCGGGTGGGGACTGACCGTCGCCATCGCCGGGATGGCGGTGGTGTCATATGTGGCGGCCGGGGTCGGCCCGCGCACGCTCGGTCGTCAACACGCCTACACCATCGCGCTGGCCTCGGCCGCGGCGCTGCAGATCCTGGGCGTGATCCTCACCCCGCTGACCCGGTTGCTCATCCTCATCGGAAACGCGGTGACGCCGGGTAAGGGATACCGCAACGGGCCGTTCGCCACCGAGGTCGAGTTGCGTGAGGTCGTCGACCTCGCCGAGGCGAGCGGGGTGGTGGCCGCCGACGAACGCCGCATGATCCAGTCGGTCTTCGAACTCGGCGACACCAACGCCCGCGAGGTGATGGTGCCGCGACCGGAGATGATCTGGATCGAGAGTGACAAGAGCGCCGCGCAGGCAACGAGTCTGGCTGTGCGCAGCGGGCATTCGCGTATCCCGGTGATCGGGGAGAACCCCGACGACATCCTCGGGGTGGTGTATCTGAAGGATCTCGTGGAGCGCTCGATGCGCGGCGAGGACGCCCGCTCGGTGAGCGTTTCGGCGGTGATGCGCCCGGCGGAGTTCATCCCCGACTCCAAACCGCTGGACCGGGTTCTGGAGGACATGCGGCGCACCCACAACCACATGGCGTTGCTCGTCGACGAATACGGCGGCATCGCCGGGCTGGTCACCATCGAGGACGTCCTCGAGGAGATCGTCGGGGAGATCACCGACGAGTACGACACCGGTGAGGTCGCCCCCGTGGAAGACCTCGGCGACGGTCGGTACCGGGTCTCGGCGCGACTGCCGGTGGAGGATCTCGGCGAACTGTTCGACATCGACATCGACGACGACGAGGTCGAAACCGTCGGAGGGCTCGTCGGCCTCGAACTCGGCCGGGTGCCGCTGCCGGGGGCTCGTGTCGCCAGCCACGGCCTGCAACTGGTGGCCGAGGGCGGACCGAATCGGCAAGGCCGCCAGCGCATCACGACCGTGCTCGTCGAGCAGATCGAGGAGCCCGAGACCGAGCGGGATCCGCTCGATGCCCGAGAGGACGAGCGCAACGACACGCCGGGCAGGCGTGGCGGCTCGCGGGGCGGCGAACGCTCCCGACGCAACGGCGAATACGCTGAGCGCCGGGACGCCCAGCAGAAGGAGGCCATGTGAGCGAGCCATTGGGTGACGAAGACGCCAAGTTGGTGACTCTCGCCCGCGGCGCGCGTGGCCGGGCGCAGTCGCCGTCGGGCGCGGCGGTCCGCGAGGGAGACGGCCGAACCTATGCCGGTGCCGACGTGCGTACCGCCTCGTTGGAACTGTCGGCACTACAGGTCGCGGTGGTCACCGCACTGTCGAGTGGCGCCGAGTCCTTCGAGGCAGCGGTGATCGTCGGCGGTGGCGCCGACGACCCGGGCCGCGCGACGCTCGCCGAGATCAGCCCGGACGCACTGCTGGTGGTCACCGACGCCGCGGGCACCGTGCTCGACCGGGTCCGCGCCGGTGCCGGGGCGGACACGGCTTCATGACCGAATTCCGTTCGGGTTTCGTGTGTTTCGTCGGCCGGCCGAACACCGGCAAGTCGACTTTGACCAATGCGCTGGTGGGCGAGAAGATCGCGATCACCTCGAATCGGCCGCAGACCACCCGCCACACCATCCGCGGAATCGTGAATCGGCCCGACGCGCAGCTGATCCTCGTCGACACCCCGGGGCTGCACCGGCCGCGCACGCTGCTCGGTCAGCGGCTCAACGATCTGGTCCGCGACACCTACTCCGAGGTCGACGTGATCGGTGTCTGCATCCCGGCCGACGAGCGGATCGGTCCGGGGGACCGGTGGATCGTCTCGCAGGTCCGGCAGATGGCGCCGGGGACCACGGTGCTCGGCATCGTGACCAAGATCGATCGCGTCGGGCCCGAGCAGGTCGCCGCCCAGCTGCTCGCCCTCTCCGAATTGCTCGGACCCACATCGGAAGTGGTACCCGTCTCGGCGACCTCGGGTGAGCAGATCGACGTGTTGACCGACGTGCTGGTGTCGCTGATGGAGCCCGGCCCGGCGTTCTATCCCGACGGAGAACTCACCGACGAGCCCGAACAGGTCCTGATGGCCGAGTTCATCCGCGAGGCCGCACTCGAGGGAGTTCACGACGAGTTGCCGCACTCGCTGGCGGTGGTCATCGAGGAGATCATCCCGCGCGAGGATCGGGCACCGGAGCAGGCGCCGATGGTCGATGTCCACGCAATCCTCTACGTCGAGCGTGACAGCCAGAAGGGCATCATCATCGGCCACAAGGGTGCCCGTCTGAAGGCGGTGGGCACCACGGCGCGCCGTCAGATCGAGGCGCTGCTGGGTGTGAAGGTGTACCTTGACCTGCACGTGAAGGTGGCCAAGGACTGGCAGCGCGACCCAAAGCAGTTGCGCCGCATGGGCTTCTAGGACACCGCAGGCTGGTGCGGGCGAGGTGGGCCCGCATCGCGGACCGGAGGGGTAGCGATGGGCAGGCACGAGGAGACCGGGCACGTCCCCGAGGGTGAGGAACTGGCTCGGCCGGGCGAACACGAACGTCCACAGCGGGACGTCCGGGTCACCACCACGATCTCCGGGGTCCTGGGCTCGCCCCGGTTCTGGCTGCTCCCGCTGCTGTTGGTGGTGGTCGTGATGTCGTTCATGGCCGCCCTCTACATGGGCGCCATCGCCGATCCGGAGAAGAACCTGCACAACTTCCCGGTCGCGATCGTCGACGAGGACAGCGGCGGCAGTCTCGACAACGGCAATGGCACCTCCACTCAGGTCGATTACGGCAAGCAGGTCGCCGACGGCATCATCACCAACGCCGCCAAGAGCGGTATCGCCGTGCACCGCACCGACCGAGTCACCGCACTCAACGAGCTCAACGGCGGCAAGGTCTACGGCGTGGTGGCACTCGGCGCCAACTTCTCCGATTCCGTTCTCGCACTGGGCAAGGCCACCGTGCTGCAGGCGCGGCCGGAGCCGGTCACCATCGACGTCTACATCAACCGCGGGTCGGGGACCTTCGCCTCGGCGGTCACCACGACCTTCGCCGACCGGATCTCCGAGCAGGTCAACGCGCAGATGGGTCAACAACTCACCGACACCGTGCGCGCCCAGCTGGCCAAGGCGGACGTCGCCTTCTCCGGGGCGGCGCAATTGGCCCTGTGGCAGCCGGTCAAGGTCGACGTCATCGAGGCGACACCGCTGCCCGACGGCTCCGGAAATGGTTTGTCCGCCTTCTATTTCACGCTGTTGCTGATCCTGGCCGGGTTCACCGGCGCGATGATGGTGAGCATCGTGGTCGACGGCATGCTCGGCCAGACCCCGATCGAGTACGGCCCGTTCTACCAATTGCGGGTCCGGCTGGCGATCTCGCGGTGGGGCACCCTGGCCGCCAAATGGACGATCATGGCGCTGGTGGCCGTGATCCAGTCGGCCATGTACATCGGCGTGTGCACCGCGGTCGGGACCTCCCTGCCCAACGCGTTCACCCTGTGGATGGTCTCGGTGCTCGCGATCTTCGCGGTCGGGGTGTCGGCGAGTTCGATGATGGCGGTCTTCGGCAACGCCGGGCTCATCCTCAATCTGGTCTTCTTCGTCATCCTGGGACTGCCGTCCTCCGGTGGGACGGTGCCGCTGGAGGCGAGTCCGCGGCTGTTCTCCTGGATCGCCGCGGTGGAACCGATGCACCTGGTGTACCTGGGCGTGCGGGCGGTCCTGTACTTCGACGCCGACTGGGACGCCGGGCTGGGACGGTCGGTGATCCAGATGGTGATCGGGCTCGTCGTCGGTGTGCTGCTCGGCTGGCTGGGCACAACCTTCTACGACCGCAAGGGCTGGCATCGCTATCCCGGTGGGATGCGTCTGCCCGAGCGGCTGGCGAAGGCCATGGACAAGACCGGCACGCCCACCATCACCACACCGTCGCCGCACCACTCGCCGGTGGGAGTTGCCGATGACGGGGTGTCACCGCCGGGCTCTGTCGTTGATCGGTGACAGAATGACCCGGTGAGGTTCTACCGTGATGAGGCTGTCGTGCTGCGCCAGCACAAGCTCGGCGAGGCCGATCGGATCATCACGTTGCTGACCGCCGACCACGGGCTCGTGCGCGCGGTGGCCAAGGGGGTGCGCCGCACCCGGTCCAAGTTCGGTGGACGCCTCGAACCGTTCGCCCACGTCGACATCCATCTCTATCCGGGCCGCAACCTCGATGTCGTCACGCAGGTGCACAGTCTGCACGCCTTCTCCGACGCCATCGTCGCCGACTACGGGCGCTACACCACCGCGTGCGCGGTGCTCGAGACCGCCGAACGACTCGCCGGCGAGGAGCGTGCACCGGCCACCCAGTTGCAGCGACTGACCGTCGGGGCGCTCGAGGCGCTCGCCGAGGATCGTCGCCCACGTCAGCTCATCCTCGATGCATTCCTGTTGCGGGCCATGCATTGTGCGGGCTGGATGCCTGCGCTGGAGTTGTGCGCACGATGCGCCACCCCCGGCCCGCACCGTGCGTTTCACGTCGCCGCCGGGGGAGCGGTGTGTCTGCACTGCCGGCCGCCGGGCGCGGCGACCCCCTCCCCGGGAGTGCTCGACCTGATGGATGCGCTGTTCCGCGGCCAGTGGGAGCACACCACCGACGCCTCCGATTCGCTGCGTCGCCAGGCCAGCGGACTGACCGCCGCGCACCTGCAATGGCACCTGGAACGGCAGCTGCGCACCCTGCCGCTGATCGAGCGTGCCGCTCCTCATAGGGTGATCGAGTCAGGCGTGAGAGGAGTCGAAGATGGCGTTGCGGCCGGGTAGCTCCGCCAAGAAGCAGACCGCGCACCGGGCACGTACGCTCATCCGCCCGCCCGATCCCCATCCCAGCGGTGCCACCCCACCGAATCTGCCTCCGGAGTTCGTCCCCAATCACGTCGCCCTGGTGATGGACGGCAACGGACGGTGGGCCACCGACCGCGGCCTACCCCGCACGGAGGGGCACAAGCGCGGCGAGGCCGTGCTGATGGACACCGTGTGCGGATGTATCGAGATCGGCGTGAAGTGGTTGTCGGCGTACGCGTTCTCGACCGAGAACTGGTCGCGTAGTCCCGACGAGGTCCGGTTCCTGATGGGGTTCAACCGTGACGTGATCCGACGTCGGCGTGACGAGATGCACGAGATGGGGGTGCGCGTGCGCTGGGCGGGACGGCGGCCGCGGTTGTGGCGCAGCGTCATCAAGGAACTCGAGGTCGCCGAGGAACTGACCAAGGACAACGACGTGATGACGCTGACCATGTGCGTCAACTACGGTGGACGTGCCGAGATCGCGGATGCCGCAAGGGAAATCGCGCGGCGAGCGGCGGCCGGCGAGATCGACCCGGAACGGATCACCGAGTCGTCCTTCGCGCGATACCTCGATGAGCCGGACATGCCTGACGTCGACCTGTTCTTGCGTCCCTCCGGCGAGCAGCGCATCTCCAACTTCTTGCTCTGGCAGTCGGCCTACGCCGAAATGGTGTACCAGGAGAAGCTCTTTCCCGATTTCGATCGCCGCGACCTGTGGGCGGCGTGTCTCGAATACGCCTCACGCGACCGGCGCTTCGGCGGGGTCAGACCCACATGACCGACGACGACGCGACATCGGTTGCGCGCGTGCGCGAGTTACTCACCGAGGTCGGTGACGTGGTGGGCGGTGACGCCGACTCGGTGGTCGTCCGGGTGGGACGCACCCGCGCCTCGATCCGCGCGGTCGACATCGCCGAGAACCTCGAGGTCCTCAGTGTCACGCAACTGATCGCGGTGAATCTGCCCAACACCCCGGAACTACGCGACGACGTCGAAACCCACGACGCGAAGCTCAGTTTCGGCAGTCTACGACGCAGCGACCCGGAGGGCGTGACCACCGACGTGTTGCTCTACTACACGTTTCCGATCGGTGGCCTCGCTGACATGGCGCTGCTGACCATGCTGCATCTGGTGCTGGTGACCGGCGCCGACGTCGCCGGTCATCTGGTCGGCGACGCCATTTCCTGACGACGGGCCTGGCACTGCGCGCACCGCCCGAAGACCTCGACGGTGTGGTGGATGTCGGTGAATCCGTGTTCCTCGGCGACCGTCGCGGCCCAGCGTTCGACGGGGTCGGCCTGGACCTCCACGGTGGTGCCGCACTCCCGGCAGACCAGATGGTGGTGGTGACCGGACGAGCAGTTACGATAGCGGGTCTCACCCGTCCCGTCCCACAGCGCGTCGATCTGTCCGGACTGCGACAAGGCCTGCAGGTTGCGGTAGACCGTGGTCAGTCCGATCGACTCGCCACGGGCCTTGAGTTGTTCGTGGAGTTCCTGCGCGGACCGGAAGTCCTCGCTGTCGGCCAGGGCGTCGGCGATGGCCGCACGCTGCCGGGTGGAGCGGATGCCGGTGACGGGTCCCGCGGCCGATCGGCTGCTCACGAGGCGGCTCCGGTTCGGTCCTGCGCCACCGGATCAGCCGGGTCGCCGGTGGCGCCAACCGATTCGGGGTCGCCGGCCGACTCGGTCTCGACCGACGATTCGGTGGCGTGGACCAGGGCGTCGGTCACGATGTGCGCGAGGTGATCGTCGATGAGTTCATACATGATCTCGCGCCCGTTGCGGTGCCCGCGCACCACGCCGGCGTCCTTGAGCACCCGGAGGTGCTGACTGACGAGAGGTTGGCTCAGCCCGAGTCCGCCGACGAGCTCGTGGACGCATTTGGCGCTCTCCTGCAGGGACAACACGATGGCGATCCGGGTCGGCGCGGCCAGCGCACGGAGGAGGTCACTGGCGGCCTCACGGGCCTGCGCGTCGGTGCGCTCGGTGAGGGCGTCGCAGGGTCGGTGGGTGTCCATGTCGACCATCTTATGGGAAGTCGTTGTCATTTGGGATGAGCGTTGCCGACGACCACCACATACCGAGAGGCATACCCGCTAGTCTGGAAACGTATGTTGCCAGAATGTGGCGGTTCAGAGTGGGAGGGCTTCGAGATGACCGATGAGGATGAGCCGCATCGTACGAGGGTGTCCCGTGCGCAACTCGACGCACTCGACGCGAGTTTGTTCGCCCGCTCGTTGATGGCGATGGGCAACACCATGAGCACTGCGAACGTGATCATGCAGCTCGCCGATCCCGCGGTCGGTTACGGCGTCGCGCACAGCACCGTCGACAATGGGCGGCTCGATCGGCATCCGGTCAAGCGGGCGCGCACGACCGCGTCATATCTGGCCGTCGCCATCCTCGGCGACGCTGACGACCGGCGCCGATTTCGGCGTGCGGTCAATGGCCAGCACGCGCAGGTCCGGTCCGCGCCGGACAGTCCGGTCGAGTACGACGCCATGAATCCGCACCTGCAGCTCTGGGTGGCGGCGTGTCTCTACGTCGGTCTCGAGGACATCTACGAGCGGGTGTACGGGCCGCTGTCCGGTGACCTCCGCGACGAGTTCTACCGCCAGGGAATGGTGTGCGGCACCACCTTGCAGATGCCTGCCGAGAGCTGGCCCGCCGACCGCGACGCCTTCGACGAGTACTGGGATCGGCGGGTGGCCGAGATCTCGATCAGCGACGAGGTGCGCGAGTTCCTCCTGTCGATCGCCCGCTTCGGGTACGCACCGCAGTGGGTGCAACGCCGGTACGGCCCGGTCAAATACCGGCGCACGATCGGCTATCTGCCGCCGGCGTTCCGGACCGCGCTGCGCGTGGAATGGACCGCCGACGACCAGCGCTGGTTCGACGACTACATCGCGCGCTGCGTCGCCGCGGAACGTCGACGGCCCCGCTGGCGCTCCCAGTTGGGATTTCGGCTCTTGCTCTGGGACACGCGGATACGGCATCGACTGGGTCGGCCGCTGGTGTGAGCCGGCGCGCGGCGGCATGGTCCTCGGGTCGGGACCGCCGGGCGGATCCGCGATTGTTCTCCGCTTGTGATCGACGGCTACCCTGTAGGGGTTGCCGTCATCGAAGGTGCCGGTGGCGTGACCCTGTCCCAACGTCTGTGGAGTGCGATTCATCGTGGCCGCCGCCCCGTCCAAAGTCGAAGCCGTCGTCAACCTCGCCAAGCGGCGCGGTCTGGTCTACCCGAGTGGTGAGATCTACGGTGGAACGCGCTCGGCGTGGGACTACGGGCCGCTCGGTGTGGAGCTCAAGGAGAACATCAAGCGGCAGTGGTGGCGCACCATGGTCACCTCCCGAGACGACGTGGTGGGCCTCGACTCGTCGGTGATCCTGCCGCGGCAGGTGTGGGAGGCCTCCGGTCACGTCGAGGTGTTCACCGACCCACTGGTCGAGTCGCTCTACACCCACAAGCGGTATCGGGCCGATCACCTCATCGAGGCCTACGAGATCAAACACGGCCACCAGCCGGAGAACGGCCTCGCCGACATCAACGACCCCGAGACCGGCCAGCCCGGAAAGTGGACCGAGCCCAAGGCATTCAGCGGTCTGATGAAGACCTACCTCGGCCCGGTCGACGACGAGGAGGGGCTGCACTATCTGCGGCCGGAGACCGCGCAGGGCATCTTCGTCAACTTCAAGAACGTCATGACGACGTCGCGGAAGAAGCCGCCGTTCGGCATTGCCCAGATCGGCAAGAGCTTCCGCAATGAGATCACCCCCGGCAACTTCATCTTCCGCACCCGTGAGTTCGAGCAGATGGAGATGGAGTTCTTCGTCAAGCCCGGCGAGGACGAGCAGTGGCATCAGTACTGGATCGATCAGCGATTCAACTGGTACGTCGACCTCGGGATCGACCCGGAGAACCTGCGGCTCTATGAGCACGCGCAGGAGAAGCTCTCGCACTACTCCAAGCGCACCGTCGACGTCGAGTACAAGTTCGGTTTCTCCGGTAACCCGTGGGGTGAACTCGAAGGCGTCGCCAACCGCACCGACTTCGACCTCTCCACGCATTCGAAGGCCTCCGGTGAGGACCTGTCGTTCTTCGACCAGGCCTCCGGCGAGCGCTACACGCCCTACGTCATCGAGCCGGCAGCCGGACTGACCCGGTCGGTGATGGCGTTTCTGTGCGACGCCCTCACCGAGGAGGAGGTGCCGAATGCCAAGGGCGGCACCGACACCCGCACGGTGCTGCGTCTCGACCGCCGTTTGGCCCCGGTCAAGGTGGCCGTGCTGCCGCTGTCGCGCAACGAGAAACTCTCGCCGAAGGCCAAGGATCTCGCCACCGAGCTGCGCAAGAACTGGAACGTCGAATTCGACGATGCGCAGGGCATCGGCAAGCGTTACCGGCGCCAGGACGAGATCGGCACGCCGTTCTGTGTGACCGTGGACTTCGACACCCTCGACGATCACGCGGTCACCATCCGCGAGCGCGACACCATGAGCCAGGAGCGGGTCGCCCTGGACAAGGTGGCCGAGTATCTGGGTGGCAAACTCCTCGGCTCCTGATCGGCGAACCGCTTTCGATTGG
The DNA here is from genome assembly GCF_029269935.1 of Gordonia sp. N1V. Lineage (NCBI taxonomy): Bacteria > Bacillati > Actinomycetota > Actinomycetes > Mycobacteriales > Gordoniaceae > Gordonia > Gordonia sp. N1V. The sequence goes on along the minus strand of NZ_JARJDD010000001.1, from coordinate 340,580 downwards.
GCCTGACCTGCGGCTGTCTGTCACAATTGGGGACGGAGTCGCGAGGTTCGGGCATGGGGTCCGCCGCAGCGATCAGTAGAGAGTGAGTGCAATCGTGGCAGTCAGTGGCAAGGTCGTCCATTACGACACCAACCGTGGATTCGGGTTCTTGGCCCCGGAATCCGGTGGGGCAGATGTGTTCTTGCACATCAATGACATCGACATCGACGAGAACGACCTGAAGCCGGGCGCCAAGGTCTCCTTCGATGTCGAAGAGACCGACCGTGGTTCCAAGGCGATCAACGTCGCGGTCACCGAGGCCGCTCCGGCCGAGGAGTCCGGCGGTGGACGGCCGCCGCGCCGTGACGATCACCGACGCGATGATCACCGACGTGACGACCATCGCCGCGATGACCACGGTCGTTCGCACGGCGGCGATCGGGACCGTCCGCGCCGTCCGCGCGCCGGTGGGGGCGGATCGTTGGATGCGGCCGCATTCACCGAAGAGGTGACCGAACTGCTGCTCGATTCCTCCGACGACCTCACGGCCGCGCAGATCGTCGCGATCCGCAGCCGGATCACCGACTTCGCCGTCGCCCGGGGTTGGGTGCTTGACTGACCGCCCTCCGACGGGACGGTCCGGGGGGTCCCAATCCGGGATTCCCCCGACGGCGTTCTACGGCGACGAGGCCACCGAGCGGATGGTGCCCGAGGGCGCCAAGGTCGCGAGCCTGCCCGGAACCCGGACCGACCACCGCAGTGAGTACGCGCGCGACCGTGCGCGCGTACTGCATTCGGCTGCCTTGCGTCGCCTCGCCGACAAGACCCAGGTCGTCGGCCCGCGCGAGGGCGACACGCCGCGTACCCGTCTGACCCATTCGCTCGAGGTCGGGCAGATCGGCCGCGGGATCGCGATCGGCCTCGGCTGCGAACCCGATCTGGTGGAATTGGCCGGCCTCGCCCACGACATCGGCCATCCCCCCTACGGGCACAACGGTGAGCGTGCGCTCAACGAATTCGCTTCCGACATCGGCGGATTCGAGGGCAACGCGCAGAATCTGCGAATCCTCACCCGGCTTGAGCCCAAGTTGCTCGACGATCAGGGCCGCAGTGCCGGGCTCAACCTGACGCGCGCCTCTCTCGATGCGACGCTGAAGTATCCGTGGACCCGCCGGCCGCCGAATGTGAAGTTCGGCGCCTACGCCGACGACGCCGCGGCCCTGGATTGGGTCCGACGCGAGGCGCCGGGCGATCGGCAGTGCATCGAGGCGCAGGTGATGGACTGGTCCGACGACGTCGCCTACTCGGTCCACGACCTCGAGGACGGTGTCATCGCCAACCGCATCGATCTGCGCACGCTCGCCGATCCCGACGACCAGCGCACGCTCGCCGACATCGGGATCAAGGAGTTCCCGGGTCTCGAGCCCGAACCGTTGATCGATGCCGCACAACGACTCTCGCGCATGGAGATCGTGCGTGCGGTCGGGGTGTTCGACGGCAGTCTGGACGCGTCGGTCCGGCTCAAGCGGCTCACCAGCGAACTCATCGGCCGGTTCGCCTCGGCCGCGATCACCGGCACCCGCGAGGTCGTGGGCGGGCGGTCGCTGTCCCGGTACGACGCCGACCTGTCCGTGCCGCCGCTCATCGCCGCCGAGGTGGCGATCCTGAAAACCCTTGCGCTGCGGTTCATCTTCTCCAACGTGCGGCACAAGACCCATCAGGCCCGGCAGCGCGAACGCATCCACCGCGTCGGCGAGTGGCTCAGCGCCGCGGCTCCCGGGGGGCTCGACCCGGTCTTCGTTCCCAGCTGGGAACACGCCGCCGACGACACTGCCCGCAAACGGGTCATCGTCGACCAGATCGCGTCGATGACCGAGGGCAGGCTCGAACGGATGGACAAGCAGAACTCGGGCGCGCAGGCACATCTGGGCTGAGTGGTCGGGCGCGGCGCCGCAGATCACTCGGGCCGGGCGCCGGGTTCATCGCGCGGCGTTGGCCCGATCCAGGATGTCCTGCAGCACCTCTCGGGGTAGCGCCCCGGCGGAGAAGTCGACGATCCGGCCCACCGGGACCGAGCCCATGATGGTCACCAGGTCCATGCCCTCGCCGGTGTCGGCGCCATCGGTCAGGGCGTCGGTGATCTTCGTCATCGCCTCGGCCGCAACCGGATCGGCCAACACCTCGGCGATGCTCGATTCCAACGTGAGGTCACCGGTGGTGTCGTCACCGACGACGTCGACCTCGGCGGTCAGCCGGATGTCGCGGCTGGAGGCCCCCACCGACACCGCGTACCGCCCGGACCGGACCACGAACGAGTGTGTCCGGAGATCCCATCGGGACAGGTCGTCGGCCGTCACCGTCATCTCGACCCGCGCGCTGCAGCCCGGATCGAGGTCGATGTCGGTGAACGCCTTGAGTTCACGCGGCGCGGTCACCGGGGTCGGCATGGTGACGGGGGTCGGCCCGGTCGCCGGCGCGGAGGTGGCAGCGCCGAAGTAGACCTGTACCACCTCACGTCCGGTCCGTGCGCCGGCGTTGGTGATCGTCGCCGCCACCCGCAGGCCGCCGTCGTCGGTGGTGTGCACCTCGAGGTCCCGGTACTCGAAGGTGGTGTAGGACAAGCCGTGTCCGAAGGGAAACGTCACCGGCAACTCACGTGCGTCGTACCAGCGGTAGCCGATGAACAGGCCCTCGCCGTAGATCACGTGCCCGAATTCGCCGGGAAACGACAGATGATCAGGGGTATCGGACAGACGCTCGGGAACCGTCTCGGCCAGTCGGCCCGAGGGATTGACGTCACCGAACAGCACGTCGGCGATCGCGGCGCCCCCCGCCTGGCCCAGTAGTGCACCGTCGAGGAGCGCCGGAGCCGTCAACGGCGACAGCCGCAGCACCCCGCCGTGCGCCAGGACGATCACGGTGCGCCGATTGGCGGCGACGATCGCCTCGGCCAGGGCGAGTTGGGCAGGCGGTAACTCGATGTCGGCCCGATCGAACCCCTCGGATTCCTGCTCGTCGGCGAGTCCGAGAAACAGCACCACCGTCGACGCGGCTCGAACCACCGAGACCGCCTCCTCGAGCAATGTGGCGTCGGTGTCGGTTTCGGCACCGATGCGGTATCCGGCAGCGAATCCGACGCCGGCCCCGGCGCGGGCGCGGATCTCCTCGAGAGGGACGTCGACGCGGGTGGCGTGCACATGCGATGATCCGCCACCCTGATATCGCGGGTGCGCTGCGAGTTCGCCGATGACGGCCAGATCCGCGGTCGGGGTGAGGGGCAAGAGGTCGTCGTCGTTGCGTAACAACACGATTGCGCGACCGGCGACCTCACGTGCCAAAGCGTGATGCGCGTCGAGATCGGGGGTTTCGGGCGCTCTCGGGGCGCGCGCGGCAGCGGTGCGCGCGAGCGCGGCGACACGGACGGCCGCCGACCTCAACGCCTCGGGAGCGAGGCGGCCGTTCGCGACGGCCTCGGCCACCGCCGCATCGGCTGCGGGCCCGGGGGAGGGCATGGTCAGATCCACACCCGCGGCCAGCGCAGCCACCCGATCGGCGACCGCGCCCCAGTCACTGATCACCGCACCGCCGAAACCCCATTGTTCGCGCAGGATCTCGGTGAGCAACTCCCGATGCTGGGAGGCGTGGACGCCGTTGATCCGGTTGTAGGAGCACATCACCGTCCACGGCTGCTGTCGGGTGACGATCGTCCGGAACGCACGCAGATACAGCTCGTGGAGCGTGCGCTCGTCGACGTCGGCGCTGATGCGCATCCGGTCGGTCTCCTGGTTGTTCACCGCGAAATGCTTCAGGGACGCGCCCACGCCACGGGCCTGCAGACCGTGAACCCACGCACCGCCGAGCTCAGCGGTGAGGTGAGGATCCTCGGAGAAGTACTCGAAGTTGCGACCGCCGCGCACCGACCGCTTCAGATTGACGCCCGGCCCGAGCACCACACCGACAGACTGTGCGCGTGCCTCGTCGGCGATGGCCGCGCCGACGCGTCGCGCCAAGGCGGGACTCCACGTCTGGGCCAGTCCGACAGCCGGCGGAAAACACGTTGCGGGCACACTGCCGGAGATTCCCAGATGGTCGGTCGGGCCGTCCTGTTTGCGCAGCCCATGGGGTCCGTCGGTCATCAGGATCGAGGGAACGTCGCCGACGGACTCGGTGGTCCAGAAATCGTGGCCGCTGGTCAGGCGAGCCTGCTCCGCGATGCTCGAAGGGGCTCCGTCCGGCTGCTGTGTCACGGGAGAACTCCTCTGTGGGCTCTGGGGGGTCGTGGCGGGCGCGGGAGGCGACCGTTCACCCCCGACCGTAGCCGTGGACGCCGAGCATGGTGGGTCGTTCGGCGGTCGGTCCGGCGCCGGAAATGCGTGATGGTGTGACGCATTGTGGTGCATTGACAACGCGGCGCCGTGCAACCTCGCCGTTTTCACAACAATATTGTTGGTGCCTTTTCCCGAAAACCATCTGTACGTGGAACCGAGCATTTTCTATGCTCAGAGCGTCACTATGAGGGCGTCCTTGAAATAGATGAGAGTCCACTCATCTCGACGGGGGCCATGAAAGGACACCCGTGATGGTGCATGTTCGGCGCAGCCTGCTCGGAATGATCATCGCCTGCGCCATGCTCGTTGTTCCCGCGGTGTTCGTCCCGGCGTTTCCGAATGCCATGGCGCGCGCATCGGTATTCCCGTCGTCGGGATCCGGCACGGAGATCTACACCATCGAGCCATTGGATTTCAATCTGATCGATGCGATGGCGATGCTCTTTCAGGGACGGTGCAGCGCGGCCGGTGCCGAGTGCCGGCAGGTGCCGACCTCGGCGTCGCCGGACCCTTCGCATTTGTTCGGTGTTCCAGGCGAATTCGGTCCCATCTCGCTGGGTGCGGACTCCCTGGATGCGACTCTGCGGGCCAACGGCGCCGACATCGCCGACGCACACCACCCGATTCTGGTTTTCGCATATTCGCAAGGTGCGCAGGTCGCAGGATTCTGGTTGCGCGACCTGAGTGCCGATGCCGATTCCTACGCCCCGCCGGCGACCACGTCGTTCCTTCTCGTGGGCGATCCCGAGAATACGTACGGCCCCTGGTGGTTGCCGAACGTACCGACCACCACGCCCTATCACGTCACGGAATTCTGGAAAGAATACGACGGCTGGGCCGATTGGCCCTCCGACCCGAATCCCCTCGCCGTCGCGAATGCCATCGCCGGGATGATGTTCATTCACCCCACCGCGTATTTCTCGATGAATCCCGATGACCCGAACGACATCACCTGGACCGACGGGAATACGACGTATGTCATGGCGCCGACCGCAGATCTGCCGCTGCTCGATCCGCTGCGCTGGCTCGGGCTGACCTCGGTCGCCGATGAACTCAACGCACAATGGAAGCCGATCGTCGACAGCGCCTACACGCGACCGTCGACCCAGGCGGCAGCGAACGCCTACACCGCGGCTGCGTCTACGACGCAGAGTCAGACGACGTCTACGACGCAGAGTCAGTCGGCTTCGACGGGTTCGACGGGGCTCGTGACCCCCGCACCGGAGTCCCGGCTCGCGGCCGCGGTCGCCCCCAGGACCACTTCCACGACCGCACCGGTCCCGGAGGTGGCCCCGTCGAGCAGCACACCTGCCTCGACGCCGTCGGCGCCCGTCACAACGACAACGACCGGCCCGACGTCCACCAGTCCGACAACCACCAGCCCGGCAACCACCAGCCCGACCTCCGCAGCAACCGCACCCACCACGGCCGCGCCGTCGTCCGTGGCCGCCGTGCCACCTGCGATCTCGCCGTCGGCGACCACATCATCAACGGCATCCCCGACAGCAGCGACGAGCGATCGCGCGCAGGCCGACTCGGCCGGATCGCGCGCGTCGACCACGGCGGCTTCGGCGAAGGCCGATTCGGGGAATTGAGGGCGGTTCCTCCTCGCCGGTCACGTCGGTCGCGATCACCCCGGTCACGGTCACTACACTGGTCGAAGTGGCAGGCCGAATCCCCGATCGCGACATCACGGCAATCCGTGAGCAGACCCGCATCGAGGACATCATCGGCGAGTACGTGGCATTGCGCCAGGCCGGTCCCGATCGGCTCAAGGGACTGTGTCCCTTTCACGACGAGAAGACCCCGTCGTTCCACGTCCGCCCGGTGCACGGCCATTTCCACTGTTTCGGGTGCGGCGAGGGCGGCGATGTCTACAGCTTCCTGCAGAAGCAAGAACACATCGGCTTCGTCGAAGCCGTCGAGCAGCTCGCCGACCGGATCGGCTATCAAATCCACTACGAGGGCGGCGGACCGAGTGTCCAGCGGGATCGCGGCACCCGGGCCCGCCTGGCCGCCGCGAATGCCGCGGCACACAAGTTCTACGTCGAACAACTGCGCTCACCCGAAGCGCAGATCGCGCGCGACTATCTGACCGAACGCAACTTCGACGCGGCCGCGGCGGCCCAGTTCGGCTGTGGGTATGCCCCGGCCGGCTGGGACACGATGACCAAACACCTGCTCGGTCAGGGCTTCGAGTTCGACGAGCTTCGCGAGGCGGGACTGTCGAAGGAGGGCCGCAAGGGACCGATCGACCGTTTCCATCGTCGGCTGCTCTGGCCGATCCGCAATCTCGGCGGCGACATCATCGGCTTCGGAGCGCGAAAACTCTTCGACGACGACAACCTCGGCAAGTACATGAACACCCCGGAGACCATGCTGTACAAGAAGTCTCAGGTGCTGTTCGGTCTGGATCTGGCGAAGAAGAACATCGCCAAAGGCCATCAGGTGGTCATCGTCGAGGGGTACACCGACGTGATGGCGATGCATCTGTCCGGGGTGACCACAGCGGTCGCCTCGTGTGGGACGGCGTTCGGTGAGGATCATCTGGCGCTGGTGCGAAGGTTGATGATGGACGACTCGTACTTCCGTGGCGAGGTGATCTACACCTTCGACGGCGATGACGCGGGAAAAGCGGCTGCGCTCAAGGCTTTCGAAGGAGAACAGTCGATCGCCGGGCAGACCTTCGTGGCGATCGCCCCCGACGGCATGGATCCGTGCGAACTTCGGCAGGAGCGGGGCGAGGCCGCAGTACGCGACCTGATCGCCCGCCGAATCCCGATGTTCCAGTTCGCGATCAAGACACTGATCGCCGCGCACGATCTCGACACCGCCGAGGGCAGGGTGCATGCGTTGCGTGAAGCGGTGCCGGTGGTGGCCCGCATCAAAGATGTTGCGCTGCGCGACGAGTACGCACGCCAACTCGCCGGCTGGGTGGGTTGGGAAGAGGTGCCGCAGGTGCTCGCCCGGGTCCGCGAGGAAGCCGCCCGGCACAACCGCGCCACCGGCCGCGCACAGACATCCGGGGCGTCGGGGACGCGACGCGACCGACCCGAGGCGGCGAAAGACCCGGGGTCGGCGCGTCCCCGCCCCGACGACCCGCGGCTCTGGCCGCAACGCGAGGCGTTGAAGGCGGCGCTGCAGTACCCGGCGATCGCCGGGACGGTGTTCGACTCGCTTCCATCCGAGTGCTTCACCGAGCCGATCTACATGCGGTTGCGCCAGGCGATGGCCGACCTCGGCGGCACGTCGTCGGGCATGGGTGGCGCGCAATGGGTGGACGCGGTGAACCACGAGGTCGACGACCCGGTGCTCTCACCGATGGTCACCGAACTCGCCGTGGAGCCGATGAGCGTGACCGAGGACAACATCCCGCGCTACGTCAACAGCGTGCTCGCCCGCTTGCAGGAGGTGTGGGTCGGTGCGCAGATCGCCGACATCAAGTCACGCCTGCGGCGGATGGCGCCCAGCGAGGACCCCGACGCGTACAACGCCGTCTTCGGTGATCTCGTCGCACTCGAGGCCTATCGCCGCAGTCTGCTCGAGCAGGCCGTCGACCCCACCCAGGGCGTCGGCTGACCGAGGCCTGTGCCGTGCAGTGCGCTCAGAGGCCTGTGCCGAGCAGTGCGCTCAGGCCGCTTCGGAACGGATACCCGGACGCAATTCGGCCGGATACATCGGTCGGTGCGGGTCGTCGGCGTTGTAGACGCAGCCACCCGCGTAGGTGTGGATGCCCGAGCAGCGGTCGGGGATCGGGCGCGGACGCCCCCAGATGTGATCGGCGGTCGCAGTCATGGTCGCCTCCCTCGGTACTTCGTGGACGATGCACAGAAGTATGGGGGCATACCTGTCCGAATGGGCAGTGAGCGCGGTGTTTCACTCGCAATGAGCGCAGGTGAGGTGTCTCACACTCCGGTGGCGGGTTCATGCATCGATGGGCCCAAGGAGGCGTGCAGGGGCAGCGGCCGTACGCAAACACGTTGAGCCCGAACCGATGTCATCACCGGTCCGGGCTCAACGTCAATTGGTTCTGGTCTGGTCAGTCTTTTCTGCCGGGAATCCCGATCGCGAATCCGATGCCGATGATCACGCAGGAAACCAGTGCGACGGCCGGCATCACCCACATTGCGTTCATGTCGGGAACGCTACGCTTTGGCGCCCGCGGTGACGGGGTGTTTGCGTGAGATCGGGACCTTGGCCCGCCAAGTCGGGTCTTTGGGCCCGGCAAGCCTGCCCGGGCCGAGTCGGACGGCGACACGAGGCGATTCCCGGCGTTCAGCTGAGCGTGCGGTGTGTTGTGGGCCACAATGGCCGTTGCCCGGAGTCGCCGGGATGAGGAGAGGTGGCGGTCGTTGACAGACATCGTGCTCGCGGAGGTCGGGACGCCGTGCGAGCGGCAGGTGGTGGCGGAGTGGGCGCAGACCGCACATCCCGATGCATTGTTGCGGACCCTCGACGAGATCGATGCCGAGAACCTCGAACCCGAGACCACGCTCATCCCCGCGCGCGTCGTGTGGCTCCCCCCGGTCCGCAAGGGCGAGCGGCGGGTGTCGGTGGCCGACGTTCTCGTGCTGTCGAATCCGCGGCGACCGCCGGCGTTCCGGCAGAACGCGATCAAGAAACGCCGACCCGATCGGGTGCGGGTGGCCGTCGGGGAGGCGGCCACGGTCGCCGATCTGCGTGCCAGGCACGAGCAGTCGTCGGCGGAGGGGGAGGCCTTCACCGCATTCGTGGGGGTACAGGCGGCGTTGTCGGCCGAACGGGCCGAACGCCAGATCGTCGGTGACCGATACAAGGTGCCGCGGCTGGTGGCCGAACAGATCGGTTCCTCGGCACGCTTCCGTGACAATGCGGCCAAACTCGCCGCCGACCTCGGCCGGCCGGTGGCCGCGGTGATGGCCGAGGCCACCGACAAGATGTCGGCCTTCGTGGCCACCCAGAGCCGACTCATGGACGACGTGTTCTCCTCCACATTCCGCGCGCTCTACGAGCGCGCGTGGACGGTATCGGTCGATCTGGACACCCTCGGCCGGCTGCGCACGCTGAACAAGAGCCACGGTCTGATCTTCCTGCCCTCGCACCGCTCCTACGTCGACACCCTGGTGCTCTCGGAAGTCCTTCGTAGCCATGACTTCCCGCCGAATCTGGTCCTCGGTGGCAACAATCTCGCGATCTGGCCGATCGCGCCGGTGGCACGCCGTGCGGGGGTGATCTTCATCCGGCGCAAGTTCGGCGGCGACCCGGTCTACAAGTTCGCGATGCGCTCGTATCTGTCGTTCATCGTCGAGAAGCGCTTCAACCTCGAGTGGTACATCGAGGGCGGCCGCAGCCGAACCGGCAAACTCCGCCCACCGAAACTCGGCCTGCTGTCGTATGTGGTCGATGCGATCGAACAGCTCGACGACGCCGACATGATGGTGGTGCCGACCTCGATCGTCTACGACCAACTCCACGAGATCGCGGCGATGGCACGGGAATCGGCCGGTGGTGCGAAGAAGCCCGAGGACGTCACCTGGCTGCTGAAGTACGCCAAGGCTCAACGCACCCACCTCGGTGAGGCGCGGGTACGCTTCGGGACGCCCTTCTCGCTGCGGGAGGCCATCGTCGAGGGTGGGGACGATCCGGCGGCACTGGACAAGATCGCGTTCCGGGTGATGGACGAGATCAATGCCGCCACACCGATTTCGGCAACGTCCTTGGCGGGTTTCGCACTGCTGGGCGCGGGCGAGCGCGCCTACACCGCCGGCGAGATCGAGGAGATCCTCGAGCCGCTGCTGGACTACATCGACCGCCGGGGGCTGCCCGGTCCGGACGCACAATTGTGCCGCGGCCTCGGTTTGCTCTCGACCCTGCGCGAGCTCACCACCGCGGGTGTGCTCACCCGCTTCGACGGCGGCACCGACACCGTCTGGTCGATCGCACCCGGCAATCATGCCGTCGCCGCGTACTACCGCAACGGCGCCCTGCACCACTTCGTCGACCGGGCGATCGTCGAGATGGCCTTGGTGGCTGCCGATCGCGGTGATCTCGAGGCCGATGTGGATGCGATGCTCTCCGCCTCCCAGCAGGAGGCATTGCGCATCCGCGATCTGCTGAAGTTCGAGTTCTTCTTTCCCACCAAAGAGGTGTTCTTGCACCGACTCGGCGCAGAATTGGATCTCATCGCACCCGAGTGGCGCGAGACCCCACCGACCCCGGAATGGATCCACCAGACCCTGCTCGCCACGTCCGGTGCGCTGTTCGCCCGGCGCACACTGCAGACGTTCTTCGACGCGCAACTCGTTGTCGCGCAACGACTCGTCGCCCTCGACGACGCGCCCATCGACAAGGAGCAGGTGCTCGCCGACTGTCTCGGACTCGGCCGCCAGCTGGAATTGCAGGCGGTGATCCGCAGCAAGGACTCGGTGTCGACCGAGCTGTACGACGCTGCATTCCGTCTTGCCGAGAACCGTCATCTGATCAGCCCGGCGGAGGGCTCCGAGCGGGGTGTCGATCTCGCCGTGGCGCGGCGGGCGTGGCTCGACGAGGTCGAGGAGATGCGCGAAAGGCTGGCCAAGATCGCGGCGATCGAGGGCGAGCAGGCCGGGGGCATCCGGTGAGCGCGCTCGCCGCGCGACTCGCCGAGATCCGATCGGCCAAGCGCGGCAAACAGATCGGGGCGTTCTTCGACTACGACGGCACGTTGATCGAGGGATTCTCGGCGACCGCGATCATCGGGGCGCGGGTGCGCAGCATGGAATTCGGACTCGGTGAACTCGCCGACTTCCTGCTCATCGGACTGCGCGGCGTCGAGTCCGAGCAGGATTACGCCGAGGTGCTCGACGCGACCCGACCGACGTTCGCCGGTAAGACCTATGAGGACCTACTCGCGTTGGGCGAGAGCCTGTTCAAGCACGAGACGGCCGCGCAGCTGCGACCGCAGATGTGGCAGATCCTGCGTGCCCATCGGGCGATGGGCCACCGCATCGTCATCGCGTCGTCGGCGACGCGGTTCCAGATAGCCCCGATCGCCCGTGAGATCGACGCCGATCACGCCCTGGCCACCGACGTGGAGGTGATCGACGGCGTGGTGACCGGTCGGGTGGTGGGCCGGCCATTGTGGGGGCCGGGTAAGGCGGCGGCGGTGCGTGCGCTGGCGCGAGAACACGATATGGATCTCGACGCGTCGTTCGCCTACAGCGACGGCAACGAGGACATTCCGTACCTGGAGTCGGTGGGGCATCCGGCGGCGGTGTCGCCCAAACATGTCCTGCGCGCCGAGGCGCAAGCCCGGGGATGGCCGATCCTGGATCTGCGCAACCCGACCCACAATCGACTCGAGATGGCGGTGCGCACCGGCGCGTTCTACGGCACCTTTCTCACCTCGGCGGCGGTCGGGGTGCTCGGTGGGCTGGTGCGGCGGGACCGGTCGGCGGAGATGATGCAGTCCGCGGTGTCCGGAGGTATGGACGTCGGGCTCGCGCTGGCCGGGGTGCGTGTCAAGGTCACCAGTGGCGCAGAGTATCTGACGTCGGCCCGCCCGTGCGTCTTCGTCTTCAACCATCAGTCGAAACTCGATCTGCCGGTGATGATTCATCTGGTTCGCTCCGATGCCACGGGCGTCGCGAAGAAGGAGATCGGCCGGCTGCCGGTCTTCGGGCAGGTCCTCGACGCCGCCGGGGTGGTGTTCATCGATCGTGCCGACGCCGGGAAGGCCATCGAGCAACTCGCGCCCGCGGTGGCGAAACTCCGCGACGAGGGCGCCTCGTTGGTCGTCGCACCCGAGGGAACCCGTTCGGCGACACCACGAATCGGCCCGTTCAAGAAGGGGCCCTTTCACATCGCGATGCAGGCCGGGGTACCGGTGGTCCCGGTGGTGTTGCGCAATACGGGGGAGCTGATGTGGCGTGGGGCGCAGCTGATCAAGCCGGGGGTGGTGGAGGTCAAGGTGCTCGAGCCGGTGGATACCTCGTCGTGGAGCGCCGACGACATCGGGCGCCACGCCGAAGAGGTTCGGCAGCAATTCATCTCGACACTGGCCGATTGGCCGGTCGACCATGGCGAGGACGGCGGGGCAGCGCCGGACCAGGAAGTGATCGGATGAGCGAGGACCGTCCACTCGACTGGGGCACCGAACCGCATATGAGCCCGGTCGACACCGTGATGTGGCGCGGTGACAGTGATCGCCGGCTACGCGGAACGATCTGCATGCTGGAGATCTATGACCGTGTGCCGGACTGGGATCGGCTGATCGCCGCCCACGAGTGGGGGAGCCGTATGGCGCCGCGCTTTCGGCAGCGGGTGATCGACTCGCCGTTCGGTACCGGCACACCGAGCTGGGCGATCGACCCCGAGTTCGACCTGCATTATCACGTTCGCCGGCTACGGTTGGCCGGGGACGGCTCGATGCGCGAATTGCTGTCCACCTGTGAACAATTGGCGATGACCGCGCTCGACCCGGCGCGGCCACCGTGGGAGGGCTATCTCATCGAGGGGCTGCCCGACGGCAAGGCGGCGTACTTCCTCAAGGGCCACCACGCGCTGACCGACGGTCTCGGCGCGATCATCGCACTGGCGCAACTGCATTCGACCACCCGCGAGCCGAAACCCGACAAGCCGCAGCCGCCCGAGCCCGTCCCGGTCGACGTCTCGGCGCTGGAGGTGCTGCGTCGGCAGATCGGCGACGAGGTGGCGCGGGTACCGCATCGCGTCGACGTCGTGGTGAGCGGTGCCCGTGCACTTGTCGACCCGAAACGAGCGTTGAGCAAGGTACTGCGCTATGGGCGTTCGGTGCCACGGGTGGCAGGTCTGGTGAGCCCACCCGGGTCACCGCTGCTGGCCCACCGCAGTCTGTCGTGGCGGTTCGCGGCGTTCGAGGTGCCCTTCGCCGATCTGCGAGCCGCCGGTTCTGCCGTACGAGCCTCGGTCAACGACGTGTACCTCGGCGGGCTGATCGGCGGATTCCGCATCTATCACGAACGCCTCGGCCGGCCGGTCGAGGCGATCCCGGTGGCGATTCCGATCTCGGTGCGCCGACCCGAGGACCCCGAGGGAGGCAATCGGATTGCGGTGGGCCGCATGGCCGGTCCCGTCGGCATCGCCGACCCCTTCGAGCGGGTGCTGACGATCCGCGAGCAGGTGCGGGCGGCACGCACCGAACCCGCCGTCGACGTGTTCAACACCATGGGATCGGTACTGGCCTGGATACCGGGACGACTGCTGGGACAGTTCAGCGGAGCCACGAGCGGTAACGACCTGCAGGCCAGCAACGTACCGGGAATCCCATGGGAGACCTACGTCGCCGGCGCCAAGGTGGAACGGATGTATCCCTTCGGCCCGCTGCCCGGCTGCGCGGTCATGGCGACGATGATCACCCACAACGGTATTGCCTGTCTGGGAATCAATTTCGATGCGGCGTCGATCACCGAACCGGAGATCTTCGCCGAGAGCGTCGTCGCCGGATTCGATGAGGTGCTTGCCCTGTCCCCGGCCGACTCGCCGGCATCGATGACCCACGTGGTGTGAGGCGAAACGCAAAAAACCGCCTGTGACCAGGCGGTTTTCTTGCTCCCCCAACTGGACTCGAACCAGTAACCGTTCGATTAACAGTCGAATGCTCTGCCAATTGAGCTATGGGGGACTGCTCGGGTGGTGCCGGTGTCACCCCGTCGGGGCGGCATCAGAACCGAACGCTGACTCTAGCGCATGGATCGGGCAAAGAACAAAACGCCAGTTCGCGCCGCCCGAGCAGTCCCTCGGGCGCTCAGTGACCGGCGACGACGTCGGCCTCGTCGACGACCACCGGTGTCCGGGCTCCCGGGAGGAACCAGTAGGCCAGACAGACAAGGCCGAAGAAGAGGTAACCCAGGGCCACAGCCGGATTGGCCGCCCACGCCACCTCCGGTGCGTGGATGAGCCCGATGAACGACAGCACGGCACCGACGCCGCACGCGATCGCCGCGTAGTGGAACTTCTTGTCGAGGATGAAGGTCACGATGGTGCCCAGGATCAGTCCGACCAGTACCGCACCCTGGCCGAGCGTGGTCAGGCCGCTGTAGACCAGGCCGGCATTGCCGAGAGCGGCGTCGCCGACCTTGTCGGCAGTCGTCCCCGCGGCGGACAGGGCATTGTCGATCAGCCCGCTGCCCCACTGGGCGAGGTTGGGCAGGATCGCGGCGACCACCGCGACTGCATGTAGACGTGGCACCGCCTGGAACGCCTGGGCGCCGATGAGCAGGCCGATGTAGAGCAGAATCGGGACGATCGCCGGAACCGGCAGCAACGCCTCGAGCACACCGAAGAGCCCGGCGAAACACAGCACACCGATCGCGAGCCCACTGGCCAGGGAGTACCCGGCCCGACCGCCGGCATCCTTCCAGCCGGGGTGACCGATGTAGACCGCGGGCGGGAACGGTGACCCGAACGCCGCACCGATGCACGCACCGGCGCCGTCGGCGAGCAGCACGCTGCGCAGGTTGTAGCTGTCGCCGGCCGCCGCGGCGCTCTCCACATTGCTCATCGCCTCGGTGAAGTTGTAGACGCCCAACGGGATCGCCGTCCCGAGCAGTGGGGCGAGATGTCCCAGTCCGGAGAACAGCATGTCGAAGCGTTGGTCGGGGATGCCCACCGCGATGTCGGAGACCGCTGCGGTGAGGTCGGGTACCGACATGAAGCCACCGATCCAGCCGATCGCCGTACCGACCAACAGTGCGGCCAGGCCGACGGGGATGTTGCCGGGTAGCCGCACATCGGTGAAGAAACCGATCAGGATGATGCCCAGCACCGGCAGCCCGATCCAGGCGGCGTCCCACATCTGGCCGGCCGGGCGCATCGCGATGAAGGTGAGCGAAATGCCGGCCAGGGTGCCGAGCATCGCGGCGCGCGGGGTCAGTTTTCGGACGTAGGGCCCGACGAACGCCCCGATCATGACGATGACGCCGATCATGAACGCCCACGCGACACCGGCCTCCCAGGCCTGCATCGCGTCCTTGGTCTTGAGGTAGACGGGCAGCATCACGACGAAGACGACGATGAACATGTGGGGCACGCTCGGGCCGTACGGCAGCGCGGTCACGTCGGTGCGGCCTTCACGACCGGCCAGGCGGCGGGCCAGGAACGTGTAGTAGACGTTGCCGAGGATCAACGCGACGCCGAGGGCTGGAAGCACTGTCCCCAAGACATCGTCGGCAGGGATCTTGACCACACCGATCATGAGGCCGGTCAGGGTCAACACGTTGACCAGGATGTTGAAACCCAGGCCGAAGAACGCGTTGGTGTCACCGCGAGTCCACCAGGGGATCCGTGGGTTCGGTGTCGGGGACGGATTTGCTGCGGGAGAGGTGGTTTCGGCGGTGGCGCTCATCGCGATTCCTTCAGATGCTCGGGCGGATGTTGTGTCGGGGGGGGGGGGCGGGGGACAGGGGTGTTGGGGCCAGGGGTGTTGGGGACTGGGGGACGACGCTGTCCGGCAGGGTGGATCAGGAAGCGGCGTTGTCGGTGTCGGGATCGCCCATGACGGCGATGACGTCGGCGCTGCGGGCGGTCCACCCGAAGATGCCGCCCTGGGCGGCGACCATCTCCAGGCCGACACGCTGGAATTCGGGGAAATACGAACCGACACAGTCGGACACGACGACGCACTCGTAGCCGCGGTCGTTGGCCTCGCGTGTGGTGGTGTGGACGCAGACCTCGGTGGTGACCCCGGTGACGAGCAGTGAGGTGATGCCGCGATCCTGCAGGGTCTCTGCGAGGCCGGTGGCGTAGAAGGCGCCCTTACCCGGTTTGTCGATCACCACTTCGCCCGCGGCGGGCGCGAGTTCGTCGATGATGTCGTGTCCGTACTCGCCCCTGATCAGAATCCGGCCGAACACCCCGGTGTCACCGATGCGTTTGCTCGGCGCGCCACGTCGGAGCTTGGCCGGCGGGCAATCGGAGAGATCGGGTTCGTGTCCTTCTCGGGTGTGGATGACGGGCATGCCCACTCGACGTGCAGCGGCGAGAAGGTCGACGAGCGGCGGGATCACCTTCTGCAGCAAGGTGACGTCGTTGCCGAGGGACTCGCCGAAACCGCCGGGAAGCAGGAAGTCGCGTTGCATGTCGATGATCAGCAGTGCGGTGTGGTCCAGATCGAGGTCGATCGGGGCGGGTGTGGCAGGGATGGTCACGGCCATGGGGTCTCCGGGGGGTGTGAGCGACGGGGTGGCGGTTGGTTACGGCCTGGGAGTGATTGCGTCCGAGTCGGATTCGGCCGGGTGCCGATGCTCGGGGTGCCGATGCCTGGGTTGATGGAGCTCGGGGTGCTGTTGCTCAGGGTGATGACGCGGCTCGTCGAGGAGATTCGCCGCCATCTGCAACACCGCGTCGTCGTGCAGGGCGTTGCCGAGCACCATGGCGCTGTGCGGTCGGCCGTCGGCGGTGAGTCCTTGTGGGACAGCAACTCCGGTGAGGTCGAGGAGGTTGCCGAAGTGGGTGTAGTGGCCGAGCATGGTGTTGGTCGCCAGGGGTTGGGCAAGCACCTCCTCGACGGTGAAGGTGCGGCCGATCGTGGGTACGATGACGACGTCGATGCCGTCCCAGATCCGGCTGACCTCGGCGCGCAATTCGGCGAGTCGCTGCATCGCGGCGAAGGCATCGACCGCGGTGTACTCGGTTGCGCCCTCGAGGATCTCGCGGACGACCGGATGGATCGAGTCGGGATGGTCGGCGAGGAACTCGCCGAAGACGACGAGTCGTTCGGCGACCCATGGACCCGCGTAGAGCAATTCGCCCGCGGCCAGGAACGGTTCGAGAGAGATCTCCTCGATGGTGACGGGAACCGGGAAGTGCATGTGCGCGAGTCGTTCCCGGAACGCCTGGTGAGCCTCGCGCAGGGCGTCGTCGCCGAAGAACTCCAGCTGCGTCATCGGCGGCAGTCCGACGGTGAGGCCACCGCGGTGGTCCGCTCCAGGCGAGCGGGACCACGGGTCGGCGTCGTCGCGGGCTGTCATCACCGCCATCACGCGGTCGACGTCGTCGATGCCTCCGGCCATCACGGTGATGCAGTCCAACGACTTACACGCCGGGACGAGTCCGACCGTGCTGATCAATCCCCGCGAGGGCTTGTAGCCGACGATCCCGTTGAGGGCCGCCGGCACCCGACCGCTGCCCGCTGTGTCCGTCGCCACAGCGAACGGAACCTCACCGAGCGCCACCGCGAGGGCGGAACCGGAACTCGAACCGCCCGAGATCATCTCGTTGCCGTATACGCTGCGCGGCACCGTATACGGGGTACGCGTGCCGTTGAGTCCGGTCGCGAACTGATCGAGGTTGGTCTTGCCGACGTAGAGGGCGCCGGCATCGAGCAGGCGTTGCACCGCAGGCGCGGTCGTGTCGGGTGTGTAGGCGTAGTCGGGGCACGACAGTGTCGTCGGCACGCCGGCGACGTCGAGGCTGTCCTTGACCCCGAACGGGACCCCGTAGAGGGGCAGCGCGCGGGCACCGGGGCGTGCCTCGAGGTCGGCGGCGGCGCGCACGAGGTCATCGCCGGCAACCGTCGAGATCCAGGTTCCGTCGTCTCCGCGGGCGGCGATGGAGTCGGCCACGCGCCGGGCGGTCCGTGTCGGCGATCCGCCGCCGCTGATGTGGCTGTCGAGAATTTCTGCGATGGTCGGACCTCCGAGGGGCCCACGGGAGTCGCTGCGAATGTTCATATCGTCGATTGTCGACAGAATCATGGCGACCGTAGAACAACTGTGTGTCGTTCGTGTTAGGCGGCGTCACACGCGGCATGCCCGCAGGAGTGTCGGAGCGCGTGCGAGTTGGTTGTCAGGCGGATGCCGCGTCGTCGTCGAGCGCGGCGACCAGGTCGAGGTATCGAAGGTGGCCGTGATCGCGCAGCGCCGCCACGGTGGCCTCGACGTCGTTGGCCTCGAGTGCGGCGAGGATGTCGTGGTGGCGACGCAACCCGTCGTGCGAACCGTGATCGGCGGTCTCCGCGCGCAGATTGACCGCCATCGGCAGCTGGAGCTTCAGCAGGATCGGCGCCAGGGCGATGTCGAGCTGCCGATTGCCGGCGAGTCCCACGACGGCGGCGTGAAAACGCCGGTGGGCGTCGTCCTTCTCCAACTCGTCGGAGGCGTTCTCGAGTTGCTCGATCGCGGCGCGAACCGGCGCCAACTGGGTCTCCGGATCGGCCAGCGGCAATGCCGATTCGACGGCGAAGCGCTCGAGCAACTGACGTAGTTCGAACAGCTGCAGGATGTCTCGCGGCGACCACTCGGCCACCCGCGCGCCACGGCGGGGCAGATGCTCGACGAGGCCTTGTTGTGCGAGTAGACGGAGCGCCTCCCGAATCGGCGCCCTGCTGAAACCTAAACTCGCGCAGAGATTCTCCTCGACGATCTTCTCGCCCGGCGCCAACGCCCCGGATAAGATGGCGTCGCGGATGCGTCGGGCGGCCACGTCGACGAGGCTTTCGGGGAGCCCTCGCCCCGGTCCTGCGTCATCGACCCCGGCCATGCGCCGTCACTCCTGTTCTGCTGGTTCTCGTTCGCTCGCCGGACGCGTCGTCGGTGCTACCGCGTCAGGCACGCCGTCGAGTCTAGTGCCCGGGCGCACCGCGGTCGGTTGTGCCCGAGGCGCCAGGTCGACGCGTGATCGGGGCTGCCACACCGTGCGGTATTGTCGCTGCTCGGGCACGACGTGCCCGCTGGGGCGGTAGCTCAGTCGGTTAGAGCCGCGGACTCATAATCCGTAGGTCGCGGGTTCGAGCCCCGCCCGCCCCACCGAGATCGAGCTCCGGCGACGCTGGCGGCGCCTGCGACTACCCTGGTGGCATGGCTCTGAGTATCGAAGAACGACAAGCTTTTCTGGCCGAGCCCCACATTGGTGCGCTCTCGATCGAGGCGGGTGCCGACCGCGCTCCGCTCGTGGTGCCGATCTGGTATCAGTACACCCCAGGCGGCGACCTGTGGTTTCTGACCGGAGCCGATTCACGCAAGATGCGCCTGCTCGACACTGCCGGACGCTGTTCGCTGATGGTCGAGCGTCTCGACCCGTCGATCCGGTACGTCGCGGTGTCCGGGCCGGTGATCGATACCGCGCCGGGTACGCGTGCCGATCTCGTGGAGATGGCCGCGCGGTATCTGCCGGCCGAGAAGGTGGACCGCTATGTCGAGTTCGCCGCCGCCGAGCACGGTACCCAGACCCGCGTGACCGTCCGGACAGATCAGTGGGTCTCGGCGGACCTGGGGAACGTCTGACCCTACGTCCAACGCGATTTCAGCTGTCGACGTCGTTCCAGATGCCGGTCTGCTCAAGGTGTTTCACCAGTCGCTCGGCGCCGTCGTCGAATTGGCGGCGGGTCTGAGCGATCACCTCGTCGCGATCGCCGGCGCGGTAGGCCGCGATCAGTCGGTCGTGACTGTCCACGGCGACCTCGCCCCATTCCGGGTCGGAGGCGTAGAGCTGGGTGGGGGTGTAGCGCGCCGCCGAGAGCAGGAACCAGGCGAGTTTCTTCCCGGCCGCGATCACGTTGTGGCGCCGGTGGAACTCGAATTCCGCGTCGATGATGGCCGCCGTGTCGCCGGAGGCCACGGTCGAGCGCAACTTCTGGTTACACCACTCGAGGTCGGCGATTTCCTCGGAGGTGATCACCTCGGCGGTGCGCAGAGCGAGCTTCACCGCGATCTCACCTTGCAGCCAGAAGAGGTCGTCGACGTCGATGCGGTCGAGATCGGAGACCCGGTAACCGCGATGAGGCTCGAGGCTGACCATTCCCTCACCGCGCAGCGTGAGCAGGGCCTCGCGGACCGGTGTCACGCTCACCCCGAGCCGCTCGGCGGTCTCGTCGAGGCGGATGTACTCGCCGGGCCGGAAGTCCGCGGTCATGATCAGGTGCCTCAGGTGCGCGGCGACCTCCTCGGACAGCTGCGGGCGGCGGCGCAGGCGCGCACGGTCGTCGGCGCCGCCCGCGCGACCTTCCGGACGCTCGGACGCCGAGGGTCGTGCCGATGATGTCGCGCTGGATTTCATTGGTGCCACCGTAGACCGTCGAGGTGAGTGCGCCACGCATCCGGCGTCGGGTCGAATCCGGGTGCGTGCGTCGCCCGTGGATCGCCACGGCCGCCTCCGAATCATATGTTTGATATGTCTACCCGTGACCGGCGCCACAGATACTGCCGCTACATTGGTGGCCATGCCCAAGTCAGCACGCCGATCAACGCAGAGTTCTCCAGTGGACGAGAGCTCGCTTGCCGGCGATGGCGATGAGAGTGAGACCAGGGCAGACGTCGACACCGTAACAGCGGGCGAGGACTCGGTCGGTGCAGGTGAGCGTGCCGGATCGGGGATCTCGGAACCCACGCCGCTCGACGGCGAGGGCTTCCTCGAGGCCAATCGCCGCGAGCGCGAGCGGTTGCGCGCCGACGCCGAACGCAAGGCGGCCCGCTCGTCGGACCCGGATCGGGTGCCGCGCAAACTCGGTGACGACGAGTCGGCTGCGACGTCGGGACCCGCACGGCGCCGGCGCCTGACGGTGGGCGGGAGCCGTGCCCTGTTCGCGGTGGTTGCGGTGCTCGTCGTGCTCGTGGTCGGACTCGGGGTCTCCACCGGTGTGCTGGCCTATCGCCTGCACAGCGCCGACAGTGCGGCGGCCGCCGGGCCGTCCGATGCCGACCGGAAGACCGTGATCGACACCGCCAAGAACTACGCCGCGACGCTGACCACCTACGACTCGTCGAACTACGGCGATCTCGACGCGCGTATCCGCCAGATCTCCACCCCCGACTTCGCCAAGACGTTCATCGCGTCCTCGCAGGACGCCCGAGCAGGTAACGCCAACGCCAAGGGCGTCTCCAAGGCCACCGCCGCACACGGGGGTATCGAGTCGATGAGCGCCGACAACGCCGTCGTGCTCGTCAGCCTGGATCAGACCATCACCTCACCGGAGCTGACGAGCGAGGTGCCCCAGGGCATCCCGTATCAGTCCAGGGTGTTGGTGACGCTCACCAAGCAGGACGGACGCTGGATGCTGGCGGGGTTCACGGTCGTCGAATAACTCACCGGGTCAAGAGAATTCGTCGACCGATCGCGTCGATGCGAGCCGGCGCGGGCGGCTGGGAGCCGCGAACCAGATCGGCGACGACCGCCAGTTCGGCATGGACCAGGAAGCGCGCTCGGCTCGCGTCGACGTCGGGGTGCGCCCGACATACCCAGGCTGCCCACTCCTCGACGTTGCGGCGTTGCTGGGTGCGCAGCGCGGTCCGGGTACGGGCCTCGAGATGGCCCGCTTCGGACAGGTAGACGGTCATCAGTTCCGGTGCAGCACAACATAGGTCGATGTAGCGCCGCACCATGTGCGCCACTGCGTCGGCCGGCGTCCGCGACGCGGCGAGGGCGTCGGCGATACTGGCGGTGGTACGGTCGGAGGCTCGCCAGAACGCTGCCTCGAGAATCGCCACCTTGCTGGTGAAATGCCGGTAGACCCCGGAGGCCGGGATGCCCGCGGCCTGCCCGATTTCCTCGATCGTCACGTCGTGGAAACCTCGGACGGCGAACAGGGCGATCGATTCGGACAGGATGATCTCGCGTCTGCCCGTCGGGGAGAGTCCGGGTCCGGTCACGGGATCCGACGCGGCGGATTCGAGGAGATCGAGGTCGAGCAGGCTCATCGCCGCGTCGCAGAGCAGTTGTTGCACCTCTGGTGCCGGCAGAGTGGCCCGATGGGTGGCGGGGCTGGCCACGACACTGGTCATCGCGGCGGCGAGGGTGTCGGCGTCGTCGCGGTCGAGATCGGTGCGCGCGCGCAGAATCGCCGACCGGATACGACGATGCTGTGCGATCACCACCGCACGCACGTGTGCGGCGTCGGCCCCGCTCAGATACCGCGATTCCCAGCGATAGAGACCGCCGGTGCGCCGGTTCTCGATCGAGGTCGCCGCGATGGCTGCCAACAGTGCATGCAACTCCCGGCGTGGATCGGTCTCGGCCGGGACGTCCGAGGTGGCTGCGGCGAGACGGTCCGCCAAAACCGTGGTGGCCTCGGCGAACAGGGCATATTTGTTGGGGAAGTGGCGATACAGCGCCGGTGCCGACACGTCCGCGGCCTCGGCGATGTCGTCGAGGCGGACCGCGTGAAAGCCGCCATCGCTGAACGCACGCGTCGCCACCTCGATGAGGTGCTTGCGGCGATCGACCGGCCGCCGCCGGGGCGTACTCCGGATGGTCACGTCGACAGCGTAGTCGGATGGTCCATTCGCAGAGACGATCCAGGAAAATTTCACGAAAAGTGCTGCTGAAGCGCTTGTTGATAAAATATATGTTAATCGATATTCTCGTGATTCAGATCTCATGGTGGTGTACCGTGAGGCCTGCGCCCGCAGATGCGGACAGCGGCGAGAGTCAGGAGAGCGGTGAGCGAGAACACGACGATCGACGACGTGGCCGGCGGGGCGCAGGAGGCTCCCGGCGTGATCGAGTCACTCGACGACAGGGGCGTGGCGCGGCTGACGATCTCGCGGCCCGAGCGGATGAACGCCCTCGACACCGACGCCAATCGACGCATCGTCGAGGCATTGACGAAGTGGACGGCCGACGACTCCGTTCGCGTGGTCGTCATCGATGGTGCGGGAGGCAGTTTCAGCACCGGCGCCGACGTCACCTCCATCGCTCACGGCGGTGGCCTCGACGGACTGGGTCGCGAGCAGGCGCACGGGATCATCGCCTCCGGCTCGGATCTGGCCCGCGCATTGCGTGCGGTGCCCGTGCCGGTCATTGCTTCGGTCGACGGGGCCGCGGCGGGAATCGGTGCCTCGCTGGCACTGGGCGCCGACCTGATCTATGCCACCGCCCGGTCGTACTTCCTACTCGCCTTCATCAACATCGGTCTGATGCCCGACGGCGGGGCCTCGATGCTGGTGGCCGCCGCAGTCGGTCGGGCGCGCGCCAATGCGATGGCACTCCTTGGCGAAAAGCTCCGGGCGCCTGCGGCATACGACGCCGGACTGGTCACCGAGGTCCTCGAGGACCGCGCAGCACTCGACGCGAGGGTCGCCGCAGCGGTCGACAAACTCGCGGGTCTGTCGCCCTCGGCGGTGCGTCGAACAAAGGCGGCCCTCGACGCGCACACGATGTCGGGATTCGAGCCCGCGATCGAGCGGGAACTCGACGGGCAGACCGAGTTGCTCCAGTCGCCGGAATTCCGCGCGGCGCTCGCCGCCTTCACCGGGCGACGAGGCTGATCCCGAACCTGCCGCCGAACCCTGGCCCCGCACATACACATTGCCGCACAAGCGTATTCGCGAAGCACACCAAGGAGAAAACGCCACGATGACCGCCACGATCGACAACACCGCCGACCTCACCACCGAACCACTCCGGTCCCGTCGTAACCATTGGAACAACCAGGTCCGTCGGCATGCGTTCATGAATCCCGACGGACCGGCACTGAAGTTCCTGGGCAACGTCACCACGTGGAAGCAACTCGACGAACGCACGCGCGGGTTCGCCGCCGCACTGAGCCGACGCGGCGTGGGCTTCGGCGACCGCATCCTGCTGGTGCTGCTGAACCGCTCCGAGTACGTCGAGGCCGTGATGGGCGCCAACCTGATCGGTGCCATCCCGGTACCGGTCAACGTCCGGATGAGCCCGGCGGAGATCGCGTTCCTGGTCCGCGATTCCGGTGCCAAGATCATCGTCACCGAGTCCCTTCTCGCGCCGCTGGCCGACGCGGTGAGTGCCTCGACCGGGGCGATCGACGCGACGATCGTCGTCGGTGACACCGACAACCCCGCGCACCTGAAGTTCGAGGACCTCGTCGCCGAGGATTCGTCGGATCTCCCCGAGATCGACGTGCCGGAGGAGTCGGTCGCACTGATCATGTACACCTCGGGTACCACCGGAAAGCCCAAGGGCGCCATGCTCACCCACCAGAACCTGCAGGCCCAGGCCGTCACCTGTCTGCAGGCGCTGAGTACCCGACCCGACGACGTGGGCTCGTGTGTGGCGCCGATGTTCCACATCGCCGGACTCGGCGCTATGGCGCCGCTGATCTACATGGGTGCGCTGTCGGTGATCCACCCGCTCGGGGCCTTCGACCCCGATGACATGCTCGACACCCTTGAACGGGAGGGCACCACCTCGATCTTCCTGGTTCCCGCGCAATGGCAGGCGGTGTGCGCCGCGCAGCAGGCCCGGCCCCGCGATCTCAAGCTGCGGGTCATCAGCTGGGGTGCGGCCCCGGCGTCGGACACGGTGCTGCGCGCGATGAACGAGACCTTCCCGGATGCGCTGAACGTCGCGGTGTTCGGCCAGACCGAGA
Source organism: Gordonia sp. N1V (assembly GCF_029269935.1). Classification (NCBI taxonomy): domain Bacteria; kingdom Bacillati; phylum Actinomycetota; class Actinomycetes; order Mycobacteriales; family Gordoniaceae; genus Gordonia; species Gordonia sp. N1V. The sequence continues at coordinate 315,998 of NZ_JARJDD010000001.1, read as the reverse complement.
TGTCGCCGATCACCTGTGTCCTCGAGGGCAAGGATGCCCTGCGCAAGATCGGTTCGATCGGCAAGGTGGTGCCGGCCGTCACCGCCCGCGTCGTCGACCCGGAGATGAACGACGTCGCCCCCGGCGAGGTCGGTGAGATCGTCTATCGCGGTCCCAACATGATGATCGGCTACTGGCAGAACCCGCAGGGCACCGCAGATGCCTTCCACGGTGGCTGGTTCCATTCCGGAGACCTCGTCCGCCAGGACGACGAGGGCTTCCTCTACGTCGTGGACCGCGCCAAGGACATGATCATCTCCGGCGGAGAGAACATCTACTGCGCCGAGGTCGAGAACGTGCTGTTCGGCCACGAGAAGATCGCCGAGGCGGCGATCATCGGTCGCGCACACGAGAAGTGGGGCGAGGTGCCGGTGGCCGTCGTCGTGCTCGCCGAGGGCGTCGACGATCTGACCCTCGACGACCTCGAGCCTTACCTCAACGAGAACCTGGCCCGCTTCAAGCACCCCAAGGATCTCGTGATCGTCGACGAATTGCCGCGCAACGCCGGTGGCAAGGTCGTCAAGCCGTCGCTGCGATCGACCTACGGCAGCAAGGACGCCGGTCTGGCGAACTGACCGACCCTTTCATGAACGCGGGGTGGACCCCGGTCGTGAGGTGGTTGCCACGCGCACCACGTCGTCGGCCGGGGTCTTCTTCGTGGTCGTCGACCGGTCGGTGGTCCACGGCCAGGTCAAGATTCACAGATTCGAAAACTGGAACACGTTACAATCCAAAACTGGAACACGTTACAATTCTGCCTAAGGAGTGGCATGCGCCACGCTGTGCCGGCACGAGTGGAGGTTCGAGGGTGAAGACCAAAGGTGCACTGCTGCGGGAACTGAACAAGCCGTGGCAGATCGAGGAGATCGAGATCGGGGATCCCAAGGCGCACGAGATCAAGATCCGGATGGAAGCGGCCGGGATGTGCCACTCCGATCATCATCTGATGACCGGTGGCATCCCGATGGCCGGATTCCCGATTCTCGGCGGTCATGAGGGGTCCGGCGTGGTCGAGGAGATCGGCGAGGGGGTCACCGATTTCGAGGTCGGCGATCACGTGGTGCTCTCCTTCATCCCGTCGTGCGGAAAGTGTCCGTCGTGCAAGTCGGGCATGGCCAACCTGTGCGACATGGGTGCCATGCTGCTGCAGGGAGAAGCGGTGTCGGACAACACGTTCCGTATCCATACCGCCGAAGGTGAGAATGTCTACCCGATGACGCTGCTCGGTACGTTCGCGCCGTACATGGTGGTGCACGAGGCGTCGGCGGTGAAGATCGACAAGTCGATTCCGTTCGAGGTGGCGGCGCTCGTCGGCTGCGGGATTCCCACCGGCTACGGCTCCTCGACCCGCAGTGGCGACGTCCGCCCGGGTGAGGACGTCGCGATCGTCGGCGTCGGCGGCGTGGGCACCGCGGCCCTGCAGGGTGCGGTGATCTCCGGTGCGCGCAACGTCTTCGCGATCGACCCGGTCGAGTGGAAGCGCGAACAGGCCATGAAGTTCGGGGCCACCAAGACCTTCGCCTCGATCGAGGAGGCGGCACCGGCCATCGCGGAGATCACCTACGGGCACATGTGCCACAAGGTGATCGTCACCGTCGGTGAGGTCCACGGCAAGGACGTCGACAGCTGGATGGGGATCACTGCCAAGGGCGGTACGTGCGTGTTGACGGGCATGGGCAACATGCTCGAATCCGACGTGACGCTGAACCTGGCGATGCTCACCCTGCTACAGAAGAACCTGCAGGGCACCATCTTCGGCGGTGCCAATCCCAAACTCGACATCCCGCAACTGCTGTCGATGTATCGGATGGGCAAACTGAACATCGAGGACATGATCACCCGGCAGTACCGTCTCGACCAGATCAACCAGGGCTACCAGGACATGCTGGACGGCAAGAACATCCGCGGCGTCATCCGCTACACCGACGAGGACCACTGACCCGGCGATCTCGCGTGGGGGAGGAGGCCGGATCGGTGTCCGCGTAGTCTGCGAGGCGTGTCCGTACTCGATGCACTCGCCGACTGGCCCGTCGACAACGTCTCGGCCGCGCTGCTGACCACCGACGGGCTGGTCGCCGGTTTCGGTGACAGCTCCCGTGTCTATGAACTCGCCTCGGTGACCAAACTCCTGGTCGCCGAGGCGGTTCTGGTTGCGGTGGAGGAGGAGGCGATCGGCCTCGACGACGCGGCCGGGCCGCCGGGAGCGACCGTCGCGCATCTGCTTTCGCACGCGTCGGGCCTAGCCTTCGGCACCCGAGATGTCGAAGCCGCCCCGGGCACCCGACGGATTTACTCCAGTGCTGGTTTCGAGGTGCTCGCCGAGGTCGTCGAGCAGGCCACCGGCATCGAGTTCGCCGACTATCTGCACGAGGCGCTGTGTGTGCCACTGGAGTTGGGCTCGACGATGCTCGCCGGACCGGCCGGGCACGGCGCCCGTTCAAGCGTCGACGACCTCGTGAGATTCGCCCAAGACCTGATGTCGCCGACGCTGATCTCGTCGTCCACCTCGACACGCGCCCGAACCGTGTGCTTTCCGGGTCTCGACGGATTCGTGCCCGGTTACGGCAAACACCGGCCCAACGACTGGGGTCTCGGATTCGAGATCCGCGCACACAAGTCCCCGCACTGGACGGGTACCCAGAACTCGCCGGAGACTTTCGGGCACTTCGGCCAGTCGGGGACTTTTCTCTGGGTGGATCCGGTGCTGGGGGCGGCCTGCGTGGTCCTCACCGATCGCGACTTCGGGCCGTGGGCGAAGCCGCTGTGGAGCGAGTTCAACGACGCGGTGGTCGCCGATCTCCGCAACGGCTGAACAACCTCCGTCACATCCGATTCAATAGAGCGCATCAGAAACTGGCGCAACACGTACCTCATAGGGCACAATCAAGGTCACGAGTGTGCTATCCGGTGTTGCGAGGTGTGTTGGGGAAGACGTTCCTCGTCGACAACCGGAGGTGACCAAGGTGCGCAACCTGAATCAGTTTGCGGACGTGACAACAGGAGTGGTGTACATCCACTCGGCGCCGGTGGCGCTGTGCCCGCATGTGGAGTGGGCTCTGTCGTCGACCCTGAATGCGCGCGCGAACCTGAAATGGTCGGCACAGGATGCCGAGCCGGGAATGCAGCGTGCGACGGTCGATTGGGCAGGGCCGGTGGGCACAGGCGCCCGTTTGGTGACCGCGCTGCGCGAGTGGTCGGCGTTGCGCTTCGAGGTGACCGAGAACGCCAGTGAGGGCGTCGACGGCGAACGTTTCTGCTACGTCCCGGGATTGGGTCTGTGGCGCGGTTCGATGAGTGCCAACGGCGACGTGATCGTCGGGGAGACCCAGCTGCGCGCGATGATCGAGTCGCAGCCCGACAGTGCGGGTTTGGCCGGCGAGATCGAATCGGTGCTCGGCACGGCGTGGGACCACGCACTCGAGGCTTATCGCATGGGCGGTTACGGCGCCGAGGTCACCTGGCTGCAGCAGCGCGTCGGATAGCTCACGAGAGTGTCACCATCAAGAGCGAAAGCGCCGTCGTCGTCCCCAAGGGCGCTGTCGGCGTAGGGGAGAGCGCTGTCGTCGCGAACCCGCTCACCACGCCGCCGCGCGCCCGCGTCTGGACTGACGAGGAGCGAGGAGCGCAGTGGCAATGCGATTACGTCGCGAACCGGCTCACCACGCCGCCGCGCGCCCGCGTCTGGACTGACGAGGAGCGAGGAGCGCCCTGACAATGCGATTACGGCGTGGGCCCGCTCACCATGCCGCCGCGCGCCCGCGTCTGGACTGACGAAGCGCGAGGAGCGCAGCGACAATGCGGTGAGGAGGGAAGACGCGGGTTATAGCGCGGACGGCACGCGACGGCGGAGCCGGCGCCAATCACAAAGGTATGTTCTTGTGCCGCCCGCGTCGTGACGGTGCTGCGGCGAGTGCGGCGGTGATGATGCTGCGGGTTTTGGCCGGGTCGATGACTTCGTCGACGACGCCGATGGATTGGGCGCGTCCGACGCCGCCGGCGATGGCTTCGTGTTCGGCGGCCAGGCGGTCGTGGAGGGCTTCGCGTTCGTCGTCGGGGGCGGCGGCGAGGGCTTTCTTGTGCAGGATTCCCACGGCGGCTTTGGCTCCCATGACGGCGACCTCGGAGCCGGGCCAGGCGTAGACGGCGGTGGCGCCCAGGGCGCGGGAGTTCATGGCGATGTAGGCCCCGCCGTAGATCTTGCGGGTGACCAGGGTGACTCGGGGTACGGTGCATTCGGCGAAGGCGTGCAACAGTTTTGCGCCGCGTCGTACGACGCCGTTCCATTCTTGGCCGACGCCGGGGAGGTAGCCGGGGACGTCGGTGATGACGACGAGCGGGATGCCGAAGGCGTCGCAGAGTCGGACGAAGCGGGAGGCTTTTTCGGCGCTCTCGGAGTTGAGGCAACCGCCCATGCGTAGTGGGTTGTTGGCGATGACGCCGACGCTGTGTCCGGCGAGGCGGCCGAACCCGGTGACGATGTTCGGAGCCCATTTCGCTTGCAGCTCTTCGAAACTCGAGATCTCGGTGTCGCCGTCGGCGGCGTGCTGGGTGTCGAGGAGGGCGGTGACGACGGGGTGCACGTCGTAGGCCCGGCGGTTGGATTCGGGCAGCAGGGCCTTGAGGTCGGTGTCGCCGGCTTCGGCGTGCTCGGTGTCGAACCGGCCGGGGCGGGCGAAGGTGGAGACGAGTCGACGGGCGCGCCAATAGGCGTCGGCCTCGGAGTCTGCGGTGATGTGGCTGACCCCGGATTTCTTTCCGTGGGTGAGCGGGCCGCCGAGCGATTCCATGTCGACTTCTTCGCCGGTGACGCTCTTGACGACGTCGGGTCCGGTGACGAAGACGCGACCGGCGGGGGCCATGATCACCACGTCGGTGAGTGCGGGTCCGTAGGCGGCGCCGCCGGCGGCGAATCCGACGACCACCGAGATCTGCGGGATGTAGCCGGAGGCCCGCACCATCGCCTCGAAGACTCCGCCGACGGCGTGCAGGGCTTCGACGCCTTCGGCCAGACGGGCACCACCGGAGTGCCAGATGCCCACGACCGGGGCCTGTTCGGTGATCGCGGTGTCGATGGCGTTGACGATGTGGGCGCACCCCACGACACCCATGGCACCGCCCATCACGGTGCCATCGGTGCAGTAGGAGACGGTGCGAACGCCGTTGACCTCTCCGATCGCTGCCTGCACTCCCGATTTGTCCCGGGGGTGCAGCAGCGACAGGGAGCCTTCGTCGAAGAAGTTGGTCAACCGCAGCAGTGGATCTCGCGGATCGACTGAGTCCTCATGGCCGGTGATGGGGGCCAATGTGGTCATCGCTGTCTCCTCGGGGGTGTCGCGAATGGTCAGTAGCGACCGAAGGCGAGCGCCACGTTGTGCCCACCGAAGCCGAACGAGTTGTTCAGCGCGTAATCAATCTGACCATGACGGGCCTGCCCGTGCACCACTTCGATGTCGCACTCGGGGTCCTGGTTCTCCAGGTTCAGCGTCGGCGGGATGACGCTTTCCTCGACACTCTTGATCGTGAGCACCGATTCGAGGGCTCCGACCGCGCCGATGGAGTGACCCAGGGCCGACTTGGGGGCATACACCGCGGCGTGGTCGCCGATGGCTGCCTTGATCCCGACCGCTTCGGCGGTGTCGCCGATGGGGGTCGAGGTGGCGTGCGCATTGACGTGGGTGATGTCCTTCTTGGTCAGCCCGGCCGTCTGGAGGGCCCGTGTCATCGCTCGTGCGTTGCCCTGACCGCTGGGGTCCGGGGCGACGAGGTGGAAACCATCGGAGGTGATACCGGCACCGAGCACGCGCGCGTGGATATGTGCCCCACGGGCTTTGGCGTGTTCCTCACGTTCGAGGATCAGCATCGCGGCGGCCTCGCCGAAGACGAATCCGTCGCGATCCTTGTCGAACGGTCGTGACGCCGCGGCCGGATCGTCGTTACGGGTGCTCATCGCGCGCATCATCGAGAACGCGGCGATCGGGATCGCATCGATGTGTCCTTCGACGCCGCCGGTGACGACCATGTCGGCGTCGCCCATGACGATGTGCCGCCAGGCGTGCGCGATCGCCTCGGCACCCGACGAGCACGCCGAGACCGGGGTGATCACACCGGCGCGTGCGCCGATGTTGAGGCCGACGACGGCGGCCGGGCCGTTGGGCATGGCCATCGACACCGCGAGCGGGGAGACCTTGCGGTAGTTGCCGGAACTCTCGATCGCCTTGACGGCGTCGACCATGGCGTCGCCGCCGCCTTGGCCGGTGCCGAGCACCACGGCGAGGCGTTCGGGATCGACTTCGGGTTCGCCGGCCTGCGCCCACAGGCGCTTGCTCATGACGTGGGCGATCCGCTCGACGTAGGCCATGCGGCGAGCCTCGACGCGGGTGACCTCGTCGGCCGGATCGGAGAGCAGTCGCCCGCCGACGCGGCAGGGCAGTTCGCCGAATTTGGTGACGAAGTCGTCGGTCAGCTCACGGATGCCGGTCTTGCCGTCGAGCAGCCCCTGCCAGGTCGATTCGAGGTCGACACCGAGGGAGGTGGTGGCCACCATCGAGGTGACCACCACACTCGGGAAGTTCCCGCCCAGCGTTGAGTATTCGCGGAGGGACGGCGAGCTCACGAGTTCTGTTCTGCCTCGATCTGGGCCTGGATGGCGGCAGCGGCTTCGGGGTTCTCGGCCTCGAGCTTCTGGATGTAGTTGACGGCGTCACCGACGGTGCGCAGGCCGGCGAGGTCCTCGTCGGGGATCTTCACGCCGTACTTGTCCTCGGTCTGCACCGCGATCTCGACCATCGACAGCGAGTCGATGTCGAGGTCATCGACGAACGACTTCTCCATCGTCACCTCGGACGGCTCGATGCCGGTGACTTCCTCGATGATCTCGGCGATGCCGGCAATGAGTTGTTCCTGGGTGGCAGCCACGTGGGTGGTTCCCTTCTCGTGATTTAGCTGTGGGTGGTGATTGTCCGGAGCTACCCGAGGCACGAAAGCACCTCGGGTGCTTGGATATCCGGTGACAACCGGATTTCCGGTGGGGTCGCGTGGGACGCGACCTCTATCCAAGTTCGATGACCTTCTCGATGTCGTCGGGGGTCTTCCACGCCACGGTGGGGGTCCCCTTCATCTCGCGCTTGGCGATGCCGGCGAGAGCGCCGGCGGGCGGGAGTTCGACCAGAGAGGTGACGCCGACCTCGCGCATGTAGGCCGAGCACAGGTCCCAGCGGACCGGGCTGGTGACCTGCGTGACAAGCTTGCTCAGCGCCTCGGCGCCGTCGGCGACCGGCCGGCCGTCGGAGTTCGACAGCAGGACCCGGGCCGGGTCGGCGGGGGTGATCTTCGACGCGGCAGCGGCGACGGCGTCGCGTGCCGGGGCCATGTAGTCGGTGTGGAAGGCGCCGGCGACGGCGAGTTTACGGATGCGGGCCTTCTCCGGCGGACTCGCGATCAGCTCGTCGATGGCCTCCACCGGACCGGCAGCGACGATCTGGCCTGCTGCGTTGCGATTGGCGGGCACGAGCGCGAGCTCGTCGAGACGGGCGAGCACCTGGCCCTCGTCGCCGCCGAGCACCGCGGCCATGGTGGTGGCCTGGCGGGCGCATGCCTTGGCCATCTCGGATCCGCGGATCGCGGCCAGTTTGACGGCTTCGTCGGAGCTGATGACGCCGGTGATGGCCGCGGCGGCGAGTTCGCCGACCGAGTGGCCGGCGATCACGGCGTCGTCGGGCAGCTCACCGCGCTTGAGGTACTCATCGAAGGCCAGCAGGGCCGCGGCGACGACGAGCGGCTGGGTGACCGCCGTGTCGGTGATCTCCTCGGCGGTGGCGGTGGTGCCGAGCCGTTCGAGATCGAGTTGGATCAGCTTCGACCACGTCGCCAGCTGATCGCGGACGCCGGGGAGTTCCAGCCACGGAATCAACATGCCGGGTGTCTGAGAGCCCTGACCGGGCGCAAGCATCGAAAGCACGTGACCAGAGAACACCGTTTCGGCGTCCTATGTGGGTGTGGAGGTCGCTAGACCTCATCGGAAGGATTTGTGGGGTTCCCACAAAGGTGTCTCTGGCTGGTTCCGCATCGTCATCACTTCGAGATTCGTTACAGAAATGTGTCCGAAAGGCATCTGCCAGCGGAAATGTGGAAACAGCGGTGTTACTGATGTTCCTCATGTGGCTGAGTGTGGCGATTCGTTCCTCAGATGTGTCAATCGTCCGACGGTTGCCGCGATACGTAAGACGTAGCCGTCGCGAGGGTTAGTTGGATCACGTCCTGTCACTTCTGCAATTTTCTTCAGTCTGTACCGGACAGTATTTGGATGGATATACAGTTCGCGGGCACATGCCTCCACAGAGCCGCCACAGTCCAGATAGGACTCGAGGGTGCTGTTGAGGGTCGAACCGCCGGTCGACAGCGGACGCACCAGCGTCTCGATGAGTGTCGCCGTCGCCGATGCGTCACCGTTGAGTGCCCGCTCGGGCAACAGTTCGAGGCTGTGCACCGGCCGCGGTGCGCCGGGCCAGCCGACGACTGCGGAGATCCCGGCCATCGCCTCGGTGGCGCTGGTGTGCGCTGCGCCCAGATTGGGCATGGTCGGCCCGATGACCACCGGCCCGTCGGCGAAGTGGTCGAGCAACGCATTGCTGAACGGATCGGTCATCTTGATCGGCCCGCTGACGATGGTCACCAGCAACGTGCCCTGCACCACCGAAAGTGCGGCCCGGTCATAGCGTTTCGCGGTGTTGTGGATCGCCAGCGGGACCGAGACGTTCTGTTCGGGAGGTGGCGCGCCGACGATGACGGTGGCCGGGGCGTCGGAATCCCAGTTCAGCGCGGCCGCCCGCGACAACAACTGTGGGCCGGTGTCGCCGCGGACGACGGCGTCGACCACCAGGGCCTCCAGACGCGAGTCCCACGCGCCGCGCGATTCGGCCGCCGACGCGTAGATGGCCGCGGCGGCGAACCCGATCTCGCGACCGTAACGCAGCACCGACTCGGTCAACGCGCGGAGTTGGGCGTCGTTGCGGGCGAGCAGCGGCAACCACTTCTCGAAGAACTCCATCGCCACGCGCACCATCTCCACGGTCTGCAGCAGCGTGATGCGGCGCGCGAGATCCTGCGGGACGACCTGAAAGGCCTGAACGGTGAACTTGACGTTGCCCTCGGGGTCCTGAATCCATTCGACGAAGTTCACTACCGCGGTCTGCACGACCAGCTGCACGCTGGCACGCTGCGCGGCGTCGAGATCGGCGAAGTAGGGGAGCTGGTCCTGCATCGAGTGGACGGCCTCGGTGGCCAGTCGACCGCTGTACTGCTTGACGCGACGCAGCAGCGTGTCGGGCAGTGCGTCGTGCACGGTGGCCGGGGCGGGCACGTGCGCACCACGTTCCCCGAAGACGTCGCTGGGCGGCGGCGTCTGATTCACCCGATGCTCCGACATGTGTTCACAGTAGGCGTCCGCGGCCGCCGGGCCGACGAATGCGCCGTCAACGACTGCGGCGGTCGCCCGCGAAGGGGCGACCGCCGCAGTCGACGGACCGGTCGAACTCTAGGCGCTGCCGGTGTCGGCGTAGGACACCTCGGCGGCGTTGACGTCGGTGATCTGGTACTTGTCGGCGGCTTGCGCCGCGACGCCGGCATCGATGTGCCCGTCGCGGGCCAGGGCCACCAGCACCCCGACGACGATGGACTCGGCGTCGACGTTGAAGACCCTACGAGCGGCCGGACGGGTGTCGGAGAACCCGAAGCCGTCGGCACCGAGTGTCAGATACGTGCCCGGCACGTAGGCGCGGATCTGCTCCTGGACACCACGCATGTAGTCGCTGACCGCCACGAACGGCCCGGCGGCGTCCGAGAGGACCTTGGTGACGTAGGGCTGACCCGCATCCTGCGACGGGGTCCGCACCGCGGCACGGTCGATCGCGATGCCGTCGCGGGCGAGTTCACTCCACGACGTCACCGAGTACACCGCGGCGCCGACGTTCCAGTCCGCGGCCAGGAGCTCCTGGGCGCGCAGCGCGTCGGGCATGGTCACCCCCGAGACGAGGATGTTGGCCGGGTACTGCTTGTCCTGCGGGGCCGGGCTGAACCGGTAGATGCCCTTGAGCACACCTTCGATGTCGAGGTCGTCGGGCTTGGCCGGCTGACTGATCGGCTCGTTGTAGACGGTGAGGTAGTAGAAGATGTTCTCCGGATTCTCGCCGTACATCCGACGCAGACCGTCGGCGACGATGTGTCCGAGTTCGTAGGCGAAGGCCGGGTCGTAGGCCACCACCGCCGGGTTGGTCGCCGCGAGCAGCGGTGACTGGCCGTCGGCGTGTTGCAGGCCCTCGCCGGTCAGCGTGGTGCGTCCCGCGGTGGCGCCGATGACGAAGCCGCGCGCCATCTGGTCGGCGGCCGCCCAGAAGCTGTCGCCGGTGCGTTGGAAGCCGAACATCGAATAGAAGATGTAGAGCGGGATCATCGGCTCGTCGTGCGTCGCATACGAGGTGCCGACGGCGGTGAACGAGGCGGCCGAGCCGGCCTCGTTGATGCCCTCGTGCAGGATCTGGCCCTCGCTGCTCTCCTTGTAGGCGAGCATCAACTCGGCGTCGACCGAGGTGTAGAGCTGTCCGTTGCGGTTGTAGATCTTGAGCGTCGGGAACCACGAGTCCATCCCGAAGGTCCGCGCCTCGTCCGGGATGATCGGCACGATCCGATGGCCGATCTCCTTGTCGCGCAACAGATCCTTGAACACGCGCACCAGTGCCATGGTGGTTGCCACCTGCTGTTTGCCCGAGCCCTTTGCGGTGGTCGCGAGCGCCTTGCTCACATCGGGGGACAACGCCTTGGCCTTGGTACGGCGCGCGGGCAGGAAGCCGCCGAGGTTCTTGCGGCGGTCGAGCATGTACTGGATCTCCGGGGCGTCCATCCCGGGGTGGTAGTACGGCGGCAGGTACGGATTCTCCTCGAGTTGGGAGTCGCTGATCGGGATTCGCGTCTCGTCGCGGAAGTCCTTGAGATCGTCGAGGGTCAGCTTCTTCATCTGGTGGGTCGCGTTGCGGCCCTCGAAGTGCTTGCCCAGGGTGTAACCCTTGATCGTGTGCGCCAGGATGACCGTCGGCTGACCCTTGTGCGCCATCGCCGACGCGTAGGCGGCATAGATCTTGCGGTAGTCGTGGCCGCCGCGCTTGAGATTCCAGATCTCGGCGTCGGACATGTTCTTGACGAGTTCCTTGGTGCGCGGATCGCGGTTGAAGAAGTGTTCCCGCACGAAGGCGCCGTCGTTGGCCTTGTAGGTCTGGAAGTCGCCGTCGGGCGTGGTGTTCATCAGATTCACCAGGGCACCGTCGCGGTCGGCGTGCAGCAGTGCATCCCACTCACGGCCCCACACCACCTTGATGACGTTCCAGCCCGCGCCGCGGAAGAACGACTCGAGTTCCTGGATGATCTTGCCGTTACCGCGGACCGGTCCGTCGAGCCGCTGCAGATTGCAGTTGATGACGAAGGTGAGGTTGTCCAGGCCCTCGGTCGCGGCGAAACTGGCGAACCCGCGTGACTCCGTCTCGTCCATCTCGCCGTCGCCGAGGAAGGCCCACACGTGCTGGTCGGAGGTGTCCTTGATACCGCGATCGTGCAGATAGTGGTTGAAGCGCGCCTGATAGATCGCGTTCATGGGACCGAGACCCATCGACACCGTCGGGAACTGCCAGAACTCGGGCATGAGTCGCGGGTGCGGGTAGGAGGGCAGACCGCCGCCCTCACCGGCGTGACTGTGCTCCTGCCGGAACCCGTCCATCCGCTCGGCGGTGATCCGGCCCTCGAGGAAGGCACGGGCGTAGATACCCGGCGACGCGTGACCCTGGATGAAGATCTGGTCGCCGCCGCCTGGGTGTTCGTGCCCGCGGAAGAAGTGGTTGAAGCCGACCTCGTACAGCGACGCCGACGACGCGTAGGTCGAGATGTGACCGCCGACCCCGACCCCGGGACGCTGAGCGCGGTGCACCATGATGGCGGCGTTCCAGCGGATGAACTGACGGAAGGTGCGCTCGACGCCCTCGTCGCCGGGGAACCAGGGTTCGAGTTCGGTGGGAATGGTGTTGACGTAATCGGTGGACGTCAGCGAGGGGATGGCGACGTGCTTCTCGCCTGCGCGCTCGAGCAGCCGGAGCATCAGATAGCGGGCTCGGGCCGGTCCGGCATGTGCGACGAGGTTGTCGAAGCTCTCCAGCCACTCGCCGGTCTCGTCGGGGTCGATGTCGGGCAGGTAGGACGCGACACCCTCACGGATGACGCGCACGCGCGGACCCGACCTGTCGGGGGTGCCGCCGGAGGTCGCGCTGACGTCCTTCTCTGCCTGTTCGGTCACGGTGATGCCTACTCCTCGATCGGGCCGGGCGGGGGTGCTGCCCGGCATGCGATGACACGAGAGTCCGTCGACGACGATGGTGTGCTCGCTCACGGACCCACCCCACATCGTGCCCCATGTCGCCTCGCTTGGCATCGGGGGTGTTCGGATTGGGCGCGTAGTACCTGACCTGCGGTAGCGTTCGGTTTGTGATTACCACGGAGTAAGGAGCGTGCAGTGAGGCGTGCATCGGCCCGCCGGGCATACCGGGCGGAGCTGCGCAACGTCGGGGGGTGCCACAGCGGGACAGAAGAATGCCATCAGACGGACGCCGACCAGGGGCGCTCCGGGGTGTTGCGCGGCCGGAGAACCGCCGGGGGTGCGACACGGGTGGGTGTGACCGTGGTCCTGACGGCCGCGGTGCTGATCGTCGCCGGATGTGCGACGTCGGTGCCCGGCGCGCCGACCGTCGACTCCGCACAGGTGTCGATGTACCGGTCCGAACAGTCGGCCTCGACCTCGGCGGCGCGCCGGGAGCTCGCGGTGACGCTGTGTCGGCAGGCCATGTCGTCGATGGTCGTGATGGTCCGCGGGTACAACACCTTCGTCGATCGTCTGAACGCGGTCCAGTCCTACGACCGTGTCGGTGACCTCGACGACCGCGCCCGGGCGAGCCTGATCGCCGGTGTGGACCAGATCCGGGCGAAGGTCACCGATGCGGTCACCGCCGACGTGACCGGCCCGGTGAACGCCTTTCTCACCAGCTCGGGGCGGCTCGGTGACGCCATCGGACGACGTGAGCTCGTCGGCCTGAATCCGATCGCCGACACCTGGACCCGCGACAAGCAGTCCGTGCTGGCCGCCTGCGCGACCTACCTGCCGACCCCGCCCGGACTGGCCCCGACCACGACCGGTGCACGCCCACCCGGATAGCCCCGCGGCGCGCGAGTTCATGAATTCGTGTCGGTGCACGATCGTCGAGTGCATTACGCTGTCCCAATAGTCGGCTGATCGGGTCGGCTGCGATCGAATTGCCGACACGGCGAAACATGTTGACTTGGGAGGTCTCGCGCGGTGGTAGCCGCCTCAGGGAGCAATGGCTCCGACGGCAGCAGTGCACAGAAACTGGGGTTCGCCCCCGGCATGGTGGTCCAGGAACTCGGCTGGGACGAGGACACCGACGACGACCTGCGTGCCGACATCGAGGACACGATCGACGCGGAGATGCTCGACGAGGACGCCGACGACGTCATCGACGCGGTGGTGCTCTGGTGGCGCGACGACGACGGTGACCTCGTCGACCGTCTGATGGACGCGATCGGCCCGCTCGCCGACGACGGATACGTCTGGGTCTTCTCGCCGAAGACGGGCAATCCCGGTTACGTCGACCCGAGTGAGATCGCCGAGGCGGCGCCCACTGCCGGGTTGACCCAGACCTCGGTGGTCAGTCTCGGCGACTGGTCGGGTTCGCGTCTGGTGCAACCGAAGTCGCGTTCCGGCAAACGCCCATGAGCGCTCCGGAGATGTCGGTCCCGCTGGGGATCGGCGCCACCGCACCGGACTTCGAGCTACGCGACCAGAACAACCAGCGGGTCTCGTTGTCGCGGTTGCGTTCCGAGGGTCGCAAGGTCCTCATCGTGTTCTTCCCGCTCGCTTTCACCGGCACCTGCCAGGGCGAACTCGGGTACATCCGTGACAATCTGCCGCGCTTCGCCAACGACGAGGTGACCACGGTCGCGGTGTCGGTCGGGCCGCCGCCGACGCACAAGGTGTGGTCGGCGGCGCAGGGGTTCCTGTTCCCGATCCTGTCGGATTTCTGGCCGCACGGCGACGTCGCCCGCTCCTATGGCGTGTTCAGCGAGGGCCGCGGATACGCCGATCGCGGAACCTTCCTGGTCGACACCGACGGCAGCATCGCCTTCGCCGACGTCGTCGGCCCGGGTGAGGCGCGCTCGGAGGCCCTCTGGGACAAGGCGCTCGCCGCCGTCTGACTCCACTGTCACCGCACCGCTCGCCACGAGCGGGGCGCCAAGTCTTGACCAAGTCGTTGCACGCCTCGGGTTGCGACAGAAGTGACTGGTGTAGTTCAGTGTGACTATTGTGAACAAACTGTCGCTGTCTCAGCTCACCAGGATCTGCACCCGTGGCCGCTTGCGCCGCGTCGGCGTCGGCATGCTCGCCGGGGGTGCGCTGGCCTTCGCGGGAGCCGGACACTGCGCCGCCGCGCCGTCGGACGCACTGCCGGACCTCAACGACCTGCCGGGCATCGTCGCCGGCATCCCGAACTCGTCGTCGGACATGGGGTTGGGCGATCTGCTGCCCAGCCTGCAGAGCCTGATCCCCGGGACGGGTGACCAGACCGGTATGTCACGATGCACCTCGGTGATCCAGGTCGGGGATTCGACGTCGGTGCGCGCCGACGATCCGGCGTACGTTCCGGCGGCCGGAGACACCGCCAGTGCCCAATACCGCCGCGTCGGGGTCAACAGCTTCACCCTCGATGCGGTCAGCGGCCGGGCGATCGTCGGCGGACCCTCACCGGATGCCGAACACGCCGTCGCGTCCCGGCTCGCGTCCGGCGCACGCGGCTGCTGGGTGATCGCCATGGGTGTCAACGACGTCGGGGACATCTCGACGGGAAGTTCGATCAACGCCGACGCCCGCATCGATCGGATCATGCGCCAGCTGTCCGGGCAGCCGGTCCTTTGGCCGACGGTCACCTCGTCGAACCCGAGTAACAAGGCGTTCGATTCGGCCGCCATGGCCACGTTCAACACCGCACTGCGCAACGCGACCGCTCGCTATGCCAATCTGGCCGTGGTGGACTGGGCCGGCGCCGCTGCGCCGGCCGAGTTCACCGACGGCATCCACTACACCGCCGCGGGCACCGCCGATCGCAACAAGCGATTCGCCGATGCGCTGGCCGCGGCGTATCCGTCGGGCAGCGTCGGCGCCGCGCCCTCGACGCGATGGGTTGCCGGCTGACGGTCCTCAGATCGGGCAGGTGATGTTGGGATCACGCTTACCGGTGACGGCTTGCTGCAGGCCCACGGTCACCGCATCGGCATACATCCAGGTGCCTGGTCCCATCGGGTGGACGTCGTCGGGACCGAGGTTCTCCGGATGGGCGGCCGCGGCCTGACACCACGGCGCCAAGAAGACGTTGCGGTGTCGCGGCGCGTACTGCAGAACCTGTTGTGCTGCCTGCGGGATGCCGTCGACCGGACCAAACGGGACCAGCAAGACGATCAGGTGACCCGGGCCGATCTCGGAGAGGATGCGATCGAGCTGTCCGGGGAACGCCTGCCCGTTGGTGCCGAATCCCAGCACCACGAACTTGCGGAGCGCGCCGGACGCGCGGAGATCCTCGATGACGCCTTCGCCGCCGCTGTAGTGACGCGAGACCTGCGCATCGATGTAGATGCCGGGGAACCGCGCACGCAACGCCTGCGACGAGGCGAGCATGACCGAGTCGCCGATGCCGGTGATCTCCTGGCCGGTCGGTAGCCGTGGTGCACTCGGCGCGGCCGGACGTGGGGGAGCCGGAGGCGGGCTCGCATTGGCCTGGCGCTGCAGCTCGGCGAGGTGGTCGAGCTGCAGTTCCAACTGCGACTTCGACGGGCTGGTACCCAGCGCGGAACCGGCGAACAGGATCACGACCAGGCCGGCGGCGAACACCGCGGCCGGGATCGGTAGACGTGCCGAATTCCCGAGGTCGCGCAGCACGCCGCGGAAACCCTTACGGCGGAACGGTGTCTCGATGTAGCGGTAGGACAGTTCGGACAGGCCGAGGGTGATCACCGCGGCGAGAATGCCGATCAGCCAGCCGGGAAGGGTGAATGACGCCGTGCCCTTGCCCTCCTGGAACCAGGCGCGCAGGAAGACCACCACAGGCCAATGCCACAGGTACAGGCTGAACGATCGCTCGCCGAGGTATCGCAGGGCCTTCACGCGCAGGATCACCGGGACCGGCCCGGTCTCGCCGACCGCGGTGTGGATCACGCCCGCGGTCAGTACCGAAGCCAGCAGGAGCCCGCCCTGGTAGGTGAGTGGTGAGGTATCGGGCAAGGTGAACATGAGGACCAGAAGCCCGACGAAGACGACCGGTGCGACGGTCTTGCCCAGGATCTCGGCGGTGCGCGGCGAGACCCGACGTGGCCACGAATCGGCGGCATCGGCGGCCGGGGCGGTGCACAGCAGTGCCAGTGCGGCGCCGATCAGCAGGCCGAAGGAATGGGTGTCGCTGCCGAAGTAGACCCGGCTCGGGTCGGTGTCCGGGTTGTAGATCGCGATCATCGCGGCCACCGACGCCGCGCCGAGTGCGATCGTCACCGCGGCAGTGATCCGCAGTTGCGTACGCGTCGAGGTTCGGCGTGCCAACCACAGCACACCGAGGAACAGCAGTGGCCACACCACATAGAACTGTTCCTCGATCGCCAACGACCAGTAGTGCATGAAGATCTGGGGTGTCGTCTCGGCGAAGTAACTGTGCGACTGCGCGATCTGCACCCAGTTGTTGACGAAGAACGCTGACCCGAGGAATTGGCTCTTGAGCTGCACTCCGACGTCGCCGCCGATGAGTCCGGCGACGGCGGTGGCCACGACCAGGACCGTCAGCGCGGCCGGAAGAATGCGACGGGCGCGTCGGGTCCAGAACTGCGACAACGAAATTCGCTTGCTGGCTCCGTATTCGCGAACGAGTAGCGAGGTGATCAGGAAGCCCGACAGGACGAAGAAGACGTCGACGCCGAGGTAGCCGCCGCGAACCGCGTCGCCGAAGAAGTGATAGAGCACGACGGCGAGCACTGCGATACCGCGAACGCCGTCGAGCGCACGGCTGCGCCGGATGCGACCCGGCGCCAGAGTGGCTGCGCCGGCCGGTGAGACAGCCGATTCCGGATCAGCTGCCGGCTCCGAGGTCGTGGGAGTGGTCGGTGAGAGGAGCTTCGTGGACAGCGTCCAGACCGGTTTGGGGATACGGACGGTGGGCGCCGACGACTTCTCGTCTGTGTCGGTGTCTGTTTCTGTGTCTGTGTCTGTGCCGGCGTCTGGCTCGGCGCTCTTCTGGGCGGTGCGCCGGTCCCGCATGTTCGGGATCGCCGTGACCGTCGCGGCCTGGGCCGCATCGACCGGTATCTCGACCGTGTCGTCGGACGGGGTCTCGGCGCTTTCCTGCGCGGAAGTGTCGTCGTCGGCGGGCTCGTCAGCGTCGTCGGCGTGGTCGGAGTCCTCCGCCGCGTCGGCGGTGGCCTCCGCGTCCTCGTCCTCGTGTGACGCTTCGGCGTCGGGAGCATCCTCGACCACCGATGTCTCGCCGGCCTCGACGTCGGCGTCGGTCTCGGTCTTCTCGCCGACCTCATCGGTGTCGGGGTTATCGGTGTCGGCGCGTTTTCCGTCGACGAGTTCTTCTTCCTCGACACCGACCGAGTCGGTGGCGGCCGAGTCGGTGCTGTCAGAGTCGGTGCGGTCAGAGTCGGTGTCGTCCGCCTCGGGACCGTCGGTCTCGGCCGCTTCCTCGTCATCCGACGGGGTGTTGGCCGCCTCCTCCTCGGCTGTGTCTGTGTCGGTGTCGTCCGACGTCGTCTCGGTGCCGAGGGCGATCGGGAGTTCGGCGGTGACCTCGTCGGACAGGCGTCGGAGCTCGACGGTGTCGGCGTCGCTGATCGCCCTGAGTTCCACGGTCTCCGCATCGGAGCCTTCGATGTACGGCTCGGGTCCTCGTGGTGGCGCCGGAAGCGCGTACACCGGCTCCGTTCCGGGCTCGTGGAGGACTCCGATCGGGCTCAGGCTCGCCATCGGGCCGGTGATCGCCAGGCTCGTGGGGGGCGGCGCACCGAGCAGGGTCGACGTCGTGTGCCCCGAGCCGTGGTGATGGGTCATCGATGGGATGTGCCGACGCGCGCGCCATGTGCGCAGACGTGCCTTCATGCGTTCGCCCTCCCTTCTCTCGATGCTGTCGTCGGTGTCGTGTCTACCTCCGTGACGATCGATATCACCCTCGTCGTGGCTCGGTCGATGTGGCTACGAGACCAGGGATCGGTGACGACAAGACCGACGGCATGCGCGCGCACGTCGTCGAGGGCGGGCAGGTGGGCTGACCCTATGTGGATGGGGCGTGGCATACAGGCAGGTGAGCGTTTCGTTCGGGTGCGGTGGTGACATGACAGCGATGTCGAGGTGCTCGCAGGGGAGCATCAGCCGCTCAGTGTAGCGGTGTGGCGAGACGTTTCTGCGCACGACCGACCGCAGTGTCCTCCGGTTGGGGGAACGATGACCGATTCGCGAATATGGATTGTGGCCCAAAAGAATTCGTTGCGATTGCAACTACTTCCAGGTCAGTTCGACACCCACTTCGTTGCCGGTGTGACACCGGTGCCGGGAGGAAAGGCCGTGGCCAGTGCGTCGGCGAAACGCGTGTTGCGTGCCGCGGTTCCGGCGGCGGTGTAGTGGATTCCATCGACGAACCAGTCGGGTTGCCCGGCGGCCACCGCGGCCCAGTCGTAGACGGCGAGATTCGGGTAGCGCACCACGGCGCGTCGCAGCGCGTTGTTGAATCCGGCCATCTCCGCGGCGGTGTATCCGCGCACTGTCGCATCCGAGGTGGTGACCGTCGGCCACAGCACCGGCTGGCCCCGCAACTGGTTCATGATCCGATCGATGCGCTCGTCGGCGGCCACTGTCGAGCCCTTGGCGATGTCGGCTGCGTCCTCGAGGCCCACCGCGATCACCCAGCAGCCCTTCTCGCCCTTGGCCAGGTGAGCCGCGACGGCCTCGGCCGCATTCGGCCGGCCGTCGACCGCGCCGACGATGGATCGGCCACCATCGGCGTCGAGATCGACGGTGCCGACGCCGACCCGCTTGTACTGCGCGGACAGGGTGTCTGCCGGGCTGGGAACCTTGGTCGGGGAGTCCACACCGACCGAGGTCGAATCACCGATCTGGACGACCGAAGCGCAGCGTGTGGTGCCCGGTGCGCCGCCCGAGCGCAGCAGATCGCCGAGTCCGGGGATCATCGGCAGTAGCTGTGGCAGTCCGAGCTCTGCGGAGCCGGTCGCCATTTGCTGACTCAGTGCGCCGGCGACGTCGTCGAGGGGATCGGCCGCGGCGGTGCCCGCCGCGGCACCGATCAGTGTGAGTGCAGCCGTCGCACCCAGGACGGCGTTGGCGGTGCGGCGGAAGGCGGTGCGGCGGGTCCGAGTACCACGAGAAAGTCGAATCACAATAGTCACACTGAACTACATCAGCCACTTCTGTAGCAATTCGAGTTGTGGCACAATTCGATCACGGCCGGGCAACGCCGGCGACCGGTCAGGTGGGGAACTTCACCAAAGTCGGTGTCGGTCGAGACTGGGTGGTGCCGTCACCGAGTTGTCCCTCACTGTTGAGTCCCCAACAAAACAGCTGGTCATCGGAGATCGCGCACGTGTTGTTGTCCCACACGGCCACCGAGGTCACACCGGCGATCCCGTGAACGAGCGCCGGTGTCAGCTGATTGGAGTAATTGTTGCGTTGATCCCCCCAGCACATGAGCGTGCGCGAGCTGGTGACCGCGCACGTGGCGCCCCCGTTGGAGGTGATCGAGTCGACGTCGGAGAGCACCTTCGTCGGCAGAGGGCGATTCGCCGTGGTGCCGTCACCGATCTGGCCGGAGCTGTTGTTGCCCCAGCAGTACCCGACCTTGTCGGCCCGGCGCGCGCAGGTGGTGCCGTCGTCCCAGTTGTCGCCGACGGTCAGCGTGGAGGCGAAGCGGAAATTCTTGATCTGGGTCGGGGTCAATCGGTCCTGGGTGGTCCCGTCGCCGAGTTCTCCACTGGCGTTGTGGCCCCAGCAGTAGCCGACGGAGTCGGCAATGGCGCACGTGGAGCCCGCCGAAACCGACACCGATGTGACCGAGGACAACGATTCCACCTTGGTCGGCGCGGTGCGCGTGGTCGTCGTACCGTCCCCGACCTGCCCTTTGTCGTTGAGACCCCAGCAGTACAAGAAGCTGTCGGCGATGGCGCAGGTGGTGAATGCGCTGCTGACGATGTCGGTGACATTGGTCAGCCCCGGGACCTCCTTGGGCAGGAGAACCTTGCTGATCGAGCCCCAGCAGTAGGCCTTACCCGAGGCCACCGCGCAGGTGGCGGCGCCGCCGACCGTAATGGCCGAGACATCGGTCAGACCGCTGACCCTCGTCGGTGAACTGCGGTCGGTGGTGGTGCCGTCGCCGATCTGACCGTTGTCGTTCTCGCCCCAGCAATAGGCCAGCCTGTTGTGGACGGCGCAGGTGTCCGACGAGTTCATGCTCACCTCGCGCAAGGCGAGTGGCGCGGCGGCCGGCGGTACCGGGTCGGAGCGTCCGACCGCCCATGCGGTGCTCGCCACCGCGATCACCGCGACGGCGAACGCCGCTGCGAGGGCCAGCAGCAGGTTGCGACGACGGCGGGTGGTGCGTTGACGCGATTCGACGGTCGGTGCATCGGCGTCGGGCGGCAGGTGGCCCCCGCCGCGGGGGTCCGTCGTCGCCAAAGGACTGATCGCCGATGCCGGGCCGCCCGTAGAGGTCATCAGCACCGCAGCCAGGTCGCGTGCGAACGACTGGCAGTCGGGGTAGCGCTGCGCGGGGTCCTTGGCGAGCGCACGGGCGAACACCGGATCCAGCGCCGCCAGGTCGGGTCGGCGTGCACTCAGTGGCGGTGCTGGTTTGGACAACAGTGCGGCCATCATCGCCGAGGGCGTCGGGGCCTCGAAAGGTGCAGCGCCGCTGAGTAGTTCGTACATGCTGCACGCCAGCGCGTACTGGTCACTGAACGGGCCCGCGGGGACACCGTCGATGACTTCTGGTGCGGCGTAGGCCAGCGTCCCGATGAATGCGTGGGTGGCGGTCATCGACGTCGAATCCGCGAGTTTGGCGATACCGAAGTCCAGCAAGACGACCTGCTCGATCGATCCGTCCGGCTCGCGCGTGACGATGATGTTGGCCGGTTTGATGTCGCGGTGGATCACCTGATGGCGATGCGCGTAGTCCAGCGCCTCACCTGCACGGAGGGCGACGAGGCCGATCTCAGCATCCGAGAGTCCACCCGCGGTCAGGTCCCTGCCGTCGAGGTAGGTCATGGTGAACCACGGCGAATCACCCTCGACGCCGTAGTGGTGGATCGCAACGATCCCCGGGTGATTCAGTGACGCGACGGTCCGAGCCTCGTTGGTGAAGCGTTGCTGGAACTCGGCGTTGTCGGCGGCGTTGACCGAGATCACCTTGAGCGCCTCGCGACGCAACAGGTGGGGATGCTCGACCAGATAGACCTGGCCCATCCCGCCGGCGCCCAACTTGGCGAGAACCTGATAGCCGGCGAAACTGCTGCCTTCTTCGAGCTGTGCCACTACTGGGTGCTCCTCTCTGTGCGACCGGTCTGTGTGAGCAGAACCCGACGCGCGCTCAAAACGCGACCTCGACGGGCGCACTGACCGGATCGGTGGAGCCGATTCCCAGATCGCCGCGACTGTTGTCGCCCCAGCAATAGACCTTGTCGCTCACCTGGGCGCACGACGCGACGGAGTCGGTGGTGACGGCGGTGACCGTGCCGTTCAGTCCGGAGATCTTCATCGGGGTGCTGAAGTACCCGCGGGGATCGTATCCGGCCCCGTTCGAGCTGTTGTTTCCCCAGCAATAGGCGGCCCCGCCGGCGACCGCACACGTCGTCTGGGTTCCCAGCGAGACGGACGTGACGTCGGTGAGGCCCGGGACCTGTGTCGGGGTCCGCGACGTCAGGCGGTCGCCACCGCCGGTCTGGCCGAAGGTGTCGTTACCCCAGCAGTACAGGTTTCCGTCGCCGACGGCGCAGGTCGTCCCGACCGACGTCGCGACGTCGGTGATGTCGGACAGTCCGCCTATCCGGGTCGGGGTGTGGCGATCATTGGTGGTGCCATCGCCGAGTTGGCCACGACTGTTCGATCCCCAGCAGTACACGGCCCCGCCGTCGGTCAGTGCACACGTCTGGCCGGAGTCCGTGGTCAGCGAAACGGCCCCGTCGACACCCTGGACCCGGGTCGGGGTGGTGCGGTTGTCGGTGGTGCCGTCGCCGAGCTGGCCGTAGGTGTTGGCGCCCCAGCAGTACGCACCGCCGTCGGCGACCGCGCAGGTGGTGGAGTCCGAGGAGACGTTGTCGCCCGACAGTGTCACGTCCGACCCGACCGAGACCGACGTCACGTGATGTAGTGCGGCCACCTTGGTGGGGGTCAGGCGATTGTCGGTGGTGCCGTCGCCGAGTTGACCGGCGGCATTGTTCCCCCAGCAATACAGGGTTCCGTCGGCGATCGCGCACGCCGAGGTCCACCCGACCGAGATGCTCGTCACCTTGGACAAGGTGCCGACCTGTACCGGAGTGGTGGAGTCGACCGTGGTGCCATTGCCGAGAGCGCCGTCGGAGTTGGAGCCCCAACAGTAGGCCTGGCCGTTGCGGATGGCGCACGAGGTGTTGTGGGCGTTGGACAGAGGCGTGGCAGTGACCTGGGTTAGCGTCGGTCCACGGCCGACGACGAACCACGTGGCCGCCACGGCGACGACCGCGATCACGGCTGCGGCGGCGAGCGCCAGCGCGGAGGCGAGCACGCGGCGACGGACGCGCGTGCCGCGACCCGAAGCAGACGGGTCCGCCGGAAGCTCCATCGGTGGCAGCGTGTCCGGCGAACCGGGAGTCGCCGATCCGGTCGGCGGCGGTGCGAGCCGGTCGTCGGGGGAATGCGGTGGCGGTGGGTCTGCTGCCACTCCCATGCCGGATGGAATGGTTTGGCCGACAGAGGGATTCGGCATGGGAATGCTCGGGGAGAGGTCGCCCTGGGATGGCCCGGTGGCGGGTGATGCCGGCGGCGTCGATGCGCCGCCGGGCGTAGAACCGGTATCGAGGGGCACGACCGTCGGCGGTGCAGGCGCCGGGGTCACCGGGCCGGAGGTGGGGTCGACGTCAGCCGCAGCGACGTCGGGCGCAGCGACGTCGGGCGCAGCGACGTCGGGTGTGGGCGGAACGGACAGGGGGTGAACGGTTGCGTGGCGTGCAGCACGTTCGGGGACGGGGAGTTGTTGGACGGGCGCTTGTGTCGGCTGCTCCGGCACGGACACGGGGGGTGCAGCCGGTGCCGCTGTGACCACCGGTGCAGAGGGTCCCGGTGCAGGGGAGTGGGCGCGCTCGCGCAACGACGTCGGCGGTGTTTCGGGTGCGGAGGGCTGGTGCTGCGCGGCGGCCCGCGACGCGAGGGTGGCGACCGTTCCGACGAAGGCCCGGCAGTCCGGGTAGCGCCGGGCGGGGTCCTTGTCGAGCGCGTGGCCGAACGCCACGTCGAGTGCGGTGAGATCGGGACGCGTCGCGCTGATCGGCGGTGCTTGGCGGTGCAGGTGGCCGCTCACGACCTCGGTTGGCGACGAAGCGGCGAAAGGTGTTGTGCCGGTGAGTATCTGGTACAGCAGGCAGGCCAGCGAGTATTGGTCTGACGCGGGACCGACGGGCTGACCCGCGATGACCTCGGGCGCGGTGTACTCCGGTGACCCCGACAGGGGGTTCAGGATCGGGCGGCCGGCAAGTGCCAGCGTGCCGACGTCGAGGACGACGACCGATCCACCTGTCGTACCCGGCCCGGCGGCACCGGGGAGCAGGATCTCGCCCGGCCCGAGGTCGCCGTGCACGATCCCGCGGCGATGGGCGTGATCGAGGACATCGGCGACCTGCCCGGCGATACCCAGGGCCTCGGCGTCGGCGCGCCGGTCGGTGGTCAGCAGGTGGCCGTCGACGAAGCGGCTGGTGAACCAGGTGCGGCCGGACTCCTCGCCGTACTGCAGGAGTCCACCGAGGCCGGGATGGACCAGTCCCTGCACCGCATGCGCCTGCGCGGCGAAGCGGGACCGGAAGCCGGGCGCATTCGGGTCGACGGCCAACAGCCGCATCAACACGCGTCCGGTGGGGCCGGGACGGTCTGCGATGAAGACCTGCCCGAGTGCATCGGTACGGATGGGACCGATCAGGTGATACCCGGCGACCATCCCCGAATTGCCCGCGTTCACACACTTCCCCCTCGGCCAGCCACTGATACGCCACCAGCGATTCCGGGATGACGATACCCAACACCTCGTCGCGACCGGTGCCGTAGTCGTTCAGGCGGGAGAGGAACGGCGTCGACGATTGTCGATGACGGGCGGCCGACGGCCCATCTCAGCGGACGGTTTGGTGATCTCGGGCAGGTGGTCCCGCGTGAACTTCAGCCCACCTGGAAGGTGGTCACCTCACGGATCTCGGAGGTGTCGGCGGTACGCAACCCGGGACCGGTGAAAGTCCCGGTGAAGGTGCGTGGTTGTTGACCGCCCACACTCACCGTCACGACGTAATCGGTTGCCGGCGTTCCACACGACGAATACAGATTCACGTACACGGTGTAGGTGCCGGAGGGTGCCTGCGGGTAGGTGATGTTCTCGTTGTTTTTGCCGTCGATGTCGCAGTCGGCGTTGGAGTCGAGATCCAGCGTGCCGCCCGACGAGGACGTCTTGTTGTTGAAATAGATCTTGTCGCCCGACGGCTCGACCAGGATCAGATCGAGGTCGCTGTCGACGGTCCACGACGTACTGACCTGTACCGCGCCGGTTCCGACCTTGAGCGCCTTGACCTCCTGACGCACCATCGGACCCTGCACGCCCGATGCGTCGACACCTGCGAAGTAGAAGGCGAAATCCTCCGACGGAAGTTGTTGCGCCAACGTCATCACCACCGAGGCGGTTGCCGTCGCCGATCCCAGCTTCAGTTCGGTGTATCCGGGCGCGGGTTTGCCGGTTGCCTTGCCATTGTGCTTGGCCTCCAACGCTATTCGCATGGAGGTGATGGGCGTCGACGAGGTGGTGTTCTGGAGGACGCTACCGCCGTTGATCGCTGTGACGTTGTCGGGCAACCGCAGCGTCGGTCCTGCCGACTGTCCTGCGCCGAGCGTCCCCGACACCGTCGACGACGACCCGCCCGAGTCGTTGATCGCGGTCACGCCGGTGACGAAGCCGTCGATCGCGGGGCCTGCCGCGACGGGTGTGCCGCTGACCGAACAGGCGGTCGTGAGGCCGATGATGACGGTCAGGACGGCGATCGCGACCCGGCCGGCGCGTGACCGACGGGTACGAACATGTACAGAAGGCATGAAAACGATTAAAGCGACCTGAGAGACGATCCGCGCGACAACGGTCGAACCGGGGTGTTGGGGCGGGTAATCTTGTTCACCGTGCTGTGTGCTGACGATCGGCTACCGGTTGATCCGCGGAGGGTGGCAGTTGCAGGGGTGTCAGGGTCCGGGAAAACCACACTAGCCCAACAGATTGCGCATCTCATCGGCGCGGAACACATCGAGATCGACGCTTTGTATCACGGGCCGGAATGGGAGCCGAGGCCGTCATTCATCGAAGATGTCAGAGCACTTGTCGCAACGGACACCTGGACCATCGAGTGGCAGTACAACGACGCCCGAGCGCTGATTGCCGAGCGCGCTGACCTGCTGGTATGGCTGGACCTGCCATTCTGGTGCACCACGTTCCCGCGTGTGGTCCGCAGGACTTTGTGTCGACGTCTACGGCGTGAGGTTCTGTGGAACGGAAACGTTGAGCCACCATTGCGCACTCTGTTCACTCACCGCGAGAACGTCATTCGTTGGTCGGTATCGACGAGACATAAGTACCGGGCACCCCTGCTCTCGCCAGGAGCTTTCGACACCGGCACCACACCTATCGTCCGACTGCGATCCCAATCCGAGGTCGACCGCTGGCTGGCGGGTCCGCTGACCTCGGCCGCGCGTGGTCGAGCCGGATTCTGAAGGTGGTGGACTAGCCTGTCGCAGGGCCGGCCTGCTGCACCCTGGTTTCGGCGGCGTCAACAGTCTGTGAGAGCAGCATCGCGATGGTCATCGGGCCGACCCCACCGGGGACCGGAGTGATCGCTGCCGCTACCCGCGCGGCGGACGCGAAGTCGACATCACCAACCCCGCCGGGGTGATAGCCCGCGTCGACCACGACCGCTCCGTCCTTGAGATGTGTGCCGTTGATGAACCGGGGCCGGCCCACAGCAGCGATCACGATGTCGGCCCGGGACAGGTGAGCGGCCAGGTTGCGGGTGCGGGAGTGACACAACGTCACCGTGGCATCGCGCGCGGACAACAACGCAGCCAACGGTTTTCCGAGGATGGCGCTGCGCCCGACGACGACCACGTCGGCACCGGCGACCACCACCCCGTGATGCTCGAGCAGGCGCACCACCCCACCTGGAGTGCACGACTGAAAACCAGGTTGGCCCAACGCCATCGCCGCAAACGATGTCGAGCTCACCCCGTCGACGTCCTTGGTCGCGGTAATCGCATCGAACACCGCGCGCTCATCGACATACTCGCCCATGGGATGCTGCACCAGGATGCCGTCGACACCAGTGTTGTTCGACAGTTCCTCGACGCGCTCGACGATTTCTGCGGTGCCAATCGAGGCCGGCAATCCCACGTGCACTGCGCCCAGCCCGAATTGCTGACATCGTCGCTGCTTCATCGACACATACGTCACTGACGCGGGATCGTCGCCGACCAGCACAGTAGCCAGCGTGGGCGGCAGTCCGGACACGTCCGTCACGCGAGCCGCCCGTGACGCGGTATCGGCATTGATGGTTACTGCCAGATCGACACCTGACAACAGCTGTGCCTTCGACATGAACACTCCTGAGCCTCGTCAATGCCCAGGCGCACGACACACACTCCGGAGGCCGCTCCCCGGTGGTACTCCACCCCAGCGCCAGTCACGACCTGCCCTGATCCTACGGTGCGCGCAAAGGGATTCGAACCCCTGACCGCTGGTGTGTAAGACCAGAGCTCTACCGCTGAGCTATACGCGCGTGGCCACGGCCGAGGTGCCGTACCAACTCACGAATGTAGCGGCTGAGGTGGCCTTCGCCCAAACCGGTTCGGGTTCGCCGAAACCTGGCTCACACCCCGACGATGGGCGGCAGTGCGAACAGCACGATCACCGACCACACCACATGGGTGCACAGCGGTGCGAGCACGCCACCGGTCGCGCGTCGCAGCACCGCGCACACCGCGCCGAGGATCACCCCGGCGAAGCCGAGCATCACATTGCCGCTGGCCATCGTGACGACGACGTAGATGGCCGTCGACACCACCAGTGGGTGCCACGGGCGGGCGGCGGTGTACACCGCCCCGCGGAAGAACAGTTCTTCGGCGACGCCGTTGCCGAGGGTGATCGCCGCGATCGCGACGAGGCTGCCGGAATCGGCGTAGGCCAGCACACGACCGATCAGATCGTTGAGCGGGGGGATCAGGCGGGTGCCGAAAGCGCCGACGACAAAGCAGGCGCCGACCAATAGGCCGACCGAC
The DNA here is from genome assembly GCF_029269935.1 of Gordonia sp. N1V. NCBI lineage: Bacteria > Bacillati > Actinomycetota > Actinomycetes > Mycobacteriales > Gordoniaceae > Gordonia > Gordonia sp. N1V. The sequence continues at coordinate 288,277 of NZ_JARJDD010000001.1, read as the reverse complement.
ACGCCGAGCAGCACCGCGTTGCGCCGCGGGTGGGTGGGTGCGCCCTCCGGCGAGTGTCGACCGATCGCGGGGAACGCCCCGGCCGGGATCGGGCCGGCGAGGAAACCACCGACGACCCAGACGACGCCGAGCGCGACGGTCAGCGGATAGAACCTGCTGTCACCCGGGGTCGCCGACAACGAGAAGCCGAGAAGGACCGCGCCGACCACCAGCGTCACGCCGACGATCCATCGCCGGCGCGCCTGCCGCGTGGGCAGGTTCCCGTTGCGGTCGGTGCGCAGTTCGTCGATCAGCTCGGCGATCGCGCCGCGGTGTCGGACAGGGCTCTGGGTTGGTGAGTCCACGTCGTCAGACTGGCAGCAATGCCCGGCCGAGTCGACCCGCCGTCCCGAACGCACCGCGGACGGTGCCGCTGATCCGGCGTCGTACGCGAGGCCAATCGCCTCCGGCCCAGGCCGGATCGGTAGAGGCCAGATGGTGCGGGTCGTCGAGCGCACAGACCGACCGGGGCGCCGGTGAGGCCACTGCTGCGGCGACCGCGTCGCGCATCGGCGTCAACCCGCCGGCAGGTGGCGGTACCAGCTCCCGGATGCGGTGTTCGTCGGCGCGCATCGGATGATCGAGGGAGGTGATGAGCTCTTCGGTGAGCGCAGACGGGATGGGGACGAGGAGCCCGGCGACCTTGCCGGCAAGACGCGTCCCGACGAATGGCACCCACACCCGCACCTTCGGCATGCGGATCGCGTCGAGATAGGCCTCGAGGACCGAGCGGTACCGACAGACGTCGGGTCCGGCGATGTCGTAGTCGCCGGCGGGTAGCTCGGGCTCGCAGGCGGCGGTGAGGTAGTGCAATACGTCGCGAATCGAGATGGGGTCCATGGGGTTTCGCGTCCACGACGGCTCCGGGATGACCGCGAGGCGGTCGCCGACGTAGCGGATGATCTCGAACGACGTCGACCCGGCGCCGAGGATCACCGCTGCGCGCAGCCACACCAGCTCCGGCCCGTCGGGCAGTCGTAGGGCCTCGCCGGCGTCGGCTCGGCTGCGCAGATGATCCGACAGGTCCTCGTCATCGGGGACGAAGCCACCCAGATAGATGATGCGTGTGACATCGGCGTCACGCGCGCCCGACGCGAGGTTCGCGGCAGCGTTGCGGTCGGCGTCGGCGAACCCCGACTGACCGATCCCGTGAACCAGGTAGTAGAGCGCATCCAGTGGCCCGGCGGCGGCAAGGGCCTGCTTGACCGATTCGGGGTCGTCGACATCCATCGACACCGCGGTCACCGCGTCGAACCAGCTGAAGTCGGTCAAGCGGTCCACATTCCGGGAGGACACAACCACCTCATGTCCGGCGGCGAGCAGCGAGCACACCAACCGCGAGCCGACATATCCGCTGGCACCAGTCACGAAAAGCCTCATGAGCACCACGGTAGGTACCGGATCCGCTGCCGCCCAGGGACGCGGCGGGGTCGTGGCGGAGTCGAGACAGCCCTCGCCCGCACGGTCACGAAAAGATCACGGCGCTGCGTCGCACGCTCGCCGATAGCGGGCGGCCACCCGTTCGTGGTGCTCGGCGACGCCGGCCAGTTCGTCTCGCAATGCGTCCGGGGAGAGCACCGTGAAGTCGGCGTCGAAGGCGTGCAGCCACCGGGCAATAGAGGTGAGCGACGTGGAGTACAGGGTCAGTTCACAGGTCTGCTCATCGCCGGACTCCAGGGTGCCCCACGCATCGGAGACCATCGGACCGATCGTCTCCACCGGGGCGTGGATACGCACGCGCGCCGAGGATTTGCGATACACCGCGCCCAGGCTGCGTTCGAGGAACCTCGACGCCGCTCCTTCGGGGAGCTCACGCGGGGTGAACCGGGGGCCGGTCGGGATCTTGGGTACCATCCGGTCCACCCGGAACGAGCGCCAATCGTCGCGGCCGAGGTCGAAAGCGATGAGATACCAACGCATTCCGTTGCGCACCAACCGGTAGGGTTCGACCTCGCGCCGCGACTCGGTGCCGTCACCACGCCGGTAGTCGAAGCGGAGCCGTTCGTGGCGATGGCAGGTCGCGGCGATGTCGGTGAGAACATCGGCCGACACCGTCACCTGGCCTCGCGTGCGGGGCACGGCTTCCAGTGACAACGAATCCAGCCGGTGGCGCAGACGCGAGGGCATGACCTGGCGCAACTTGGTCAGCGCACCGGCCGAGGCCTCGGCCATGTCGGCCACCGGCCCGGTCGTGACCGCGTCGAGCCCGAGGGCCACGGCCAGCACCTCCTGGTCGTCGAGGAGCAGCGGCGGCATCTCCGCACCCGCGCCGAGCCGATACCCCCCGCCGACGCCGACGGTCGCGTCGACCGGATAGCCGAGCTCACGCAGCTTGTCGACGTCGCGTCGCACGGTGCGCGTGGTGATCTCGAGCCGGTCGGCGAGCTCCTGGCCGGACCACTCACGTCTCGTCTGGAGCAGCGAGAGCAGGTGCAGGAGTCGAGCCGATGTTTCCAGCATGCGCTCATCTTGCCGGACATTGCGGACCGATGGTGTCCTCGATAGGCGAGGGGCGGCTTTCTCACGCCCCGCATTCGCTCGGCGTGATGAACGTCGTCGGATCGGTGGTGTTGTCGAGCCACTTGCCGTAGGCGGTGCCGCCGATCTGGTTGCGGAGGCGGCAGATGTCGGCGGTGGTCCGTCCGGCCACCTGGTACACCGCGTAGATCGGATTGCCGTTGTCGTCGCGTGCCCGCAACGACGAGCAGGACTGGTCGGTGCGCAGATAACTCGACCCGGGGAAGGCGGTGAGATAGCCCTGCACCTCGCCCGCGTAGTTCGACGGATCGACGGCATTGCCGACCACGACGATCCCGGTGCCGTCACATGCCGGCGTGCTGATGGGTGTGGCCAGGCCGAGATCGAAGGCGGCCCTGGCCGAACCGGCGGGGGATGGCGTGGTGACCGATGGCGTGGTCGGGGTCGGGGTGGCCTGGCTCGCGGTGTTGGGATGCGCCGCGGTGGTCGGTGTGGTGGTCAGGCTGGCGTCGGCGACGGTGCGGGCCCCGTCGTCGGAGTCGCGCAGCAGCACCCATGCGCCGACTCCGATGCCGCCCGCGAGCAGCACCGCGATGGCGACGAGGATCGCTAGTATGGGTGACCGGCGTGTCGGTGTCTGCGGATGGTGCTGCGGTGCATACGGATACGGCTCGAAGTGGCGGGCGCCGGAGCCTGCAGCGATCTCTGTCGGAGAGTACGACGCCGGATTCACGACAGCCGGGTTCATCGCAGCCGGCCGCTCGGTGGTGTGACCGGTGGGCGGTGCGGTGTGCGGTGCAAGCGTCGCGGGCGCCGCCGACGTGCCAGGGAATGGCGCACCGGGGGACGCTTCGCCGGGGGAGGCGAGGGCGGTGCGGGCAGCGTCGATCAGTGCACCGGCACTCGGGTACCGGTCGCGTGGGTTCTTGGCCATCCCGCGGGCGATGACCGGATCGAGCGCCGTACCGGTCCGTGGTGGTTCGGCGTTGAGGTGAGCGGCGATGAGTCGCTCGAGGTTGGTGGCGGATGCGAAAGGTTGTGTCCCGGCGATGCATTCGTAGAGCACGCAGGCCAGGGCGTAGATGTCGCCGGCCGCGCCGACCTCGTCGGCGCCGAATCGTTCAGGTGCCATGTAGCCGAACGACCCGATGGCGGTGCCCGCGGTGGTCAGGCGTGTGTCGGCGGTGCCCTGGGCCAGCCCGAAATCGGCCAGATAGGTGAAGTCGCGGGCGTCGACGAGAACGTTGTCGGGTTTGACGTCGCGGTGCACCAAACCGTCGAGGTGGGCTGCGTCGAGGGCGTCGGCGACCTGCCCGAGGATGGCCACCGCCCTCTCGGGCGCCAGGCTTCCCTGCTCGACCAGGATCGCGCGCAGATCGCGTCCGGTCACCAGCCGCATGTCGATGAACAACAGCCCGTCGATCTCGCCCCAGTCATGGATCGGGACGACGTGTGGGTCGTTGATCCGCGCCGCGACCCGTGACTCCCGTAGGAATCGGTCACGGAACACCTGATCGTCGGCGAACTCGGGATTGAGTAACTTGAGCGCGACCGTTCGTCCCTTGCGGGTGTCGGTGGCGCGATAGACCTGACCCATCCCGCCCCGGCCCAGCAGCTCGGCGATGGCATAGGGTCCGAGCGTGGTCCCGGTCCGGTCGTCGACGGCGCTCATCTCGATCGTCCGCCCACCGTGAGTGGGTGCCGGTTGAAGAACTGCCAGATCAGGGTCGTGGCCGAGATGCTGTCGCTGACGCCGGTCCGACCCCGGTGTACTGACGATCCGGGCCACACGTGGGCGCCCCCGGCGATGCGATAGTGCGAGATCTCGCTGCCGACCGACCGACACAGCGGCCAGAGGAACTGTGTGACAGCAGAATTGACGGGGACCTCCAGGGGTGTCGGTATACACCCGTTGCGCGCGGCCCACGACCGTACGACGTCGAAGATCGGTGCGTAGTGACCGCCGAGCCGGGTGCCGCCACCGTAGTGGATCGTGGCGTCGGCGGTGCCATGGAAGTCGATGATCGACGCGGGCGCCTTGGACGCCGAGCAGCCGCGCAGGCTCTGGTCGTAGAAGGCTCCGTTGACGATGGCGTACGCGGCGAACTGACCCGGCATCCGGCACGCAAGCATCGACACCAACCCACCGCCGTTGGATCGGCCGACCGCATAGGTGCGGGTGCGGTCGACGCAGCTCGTCGCCCGCACCTCCCGCAGGATTGCCGCGGTGAACGCGATGTCGTCGGCTTGCGGCGAGGAGTACGGCGCGCCCTGCCAGGACAATGTGCCGTCGGTGCCGCGCAAGCCGTCGGGGTAGACCACAACGGCCGGTAGGGCGGACAGACCGGTGTAGCGCTCGAACGTCGTCGGCGATTCGGTGTGACCGGGGAACGCGAGGATCAGTGGCATCGGGGTGCGCGCCCGGTGTATCCCGCGGGCAGATGCACCCGGTACGTTCGTGTCACACCTTCGACAGTGGTCGTGTGGACGGTGTTCGCCGGGGCGGCAGCCCGTGGTGCGCACGCCGCGACCGGGGAGGGGGCGGCATGTGCGGGCGCTCCGGCCCCGGTGAGCAGAGCGGCGGTGGCGGCGAAAACGCTCACCATCAGCATCGTGACGATCGGCCCTGACCACCTGCTCGCTACCCGCACCCGTGCAAGGATAGGACATCTCCGGCACGCTTCCCGCCCGGATGCCGGTGTCCGAGAAGCACTCGCGACATTTTGTCGCCGTGTGTGAACCCGGCGGTCGCGGCAGCGCCACCGGGGTAGCGTCGAAGCCGCCCGTGATGGTCAGGCTCGTTGGACGCCCCTGTCCCCTCCTCGGGCGCAGTCGACCAGCCCGCGAATCGGAGACCTTCATGCCCACGACGTCCATCGACCACACCACGTTGACCCCGGACCTGATCGGTGAGTGGGCCGCCTTGCGGGCGTTGGCCGACGACATCGGTGAGCAGTGGACGCAGCCGTCGATCCTCCCAGGCTGGACCAACGCCGACATCATCGCGCACATCATCGGGACCGAGAGCATGCTCGATGGACGTGACGTCGAGGCACCCGCAGGTCTCACCGATCTCGACCACGTGCGCAATCCGATCGGCGAATTCAACGAGAAATGGGTCGAACACTTCCGGGGGCGACCCGCCGACGAGGTACTCGCTGCCTACGACGAGATCATCGCGGTCCGCAGCGCGGCCCTGTCGGCGATGTCGCAGTCGGATTTCGACGCCGCGGCGGCCACTCCGGCGGGCCCGGACACCTACGGTCGGTTCATGCGAATCCGGTTGTTCGACTGCTGGATTCACGAGGTCGACCTCCGCGACGGCACGATCGGTGGGACTCCGTCTGCGGCACCGGTCGGTTGGGTGCTCGATGAGATCGCGGCGTCGTTGCCGTTCGTGGTCGGTAAGCGCGCCAAGGCGCCCGCCGGAAGCGCCGTCGCGTTCGAGATCACCGGTGCGGCACCGCGTACCGTGCGCATCGCCGTCGCCGACCGGGCAGGCCTCGTCGAGGCCTTCGACGGTGGCGACGAGGCCGCCGACGTGGTGCTCGAACTCGATGCCGTCGATCTGGTCCGGCTCGCCGGTGGCCGGCGCAGCGCCGATCCGTCGGCGGTGAAGGTTCGCGGCGATCAGGAGCTGGGCCAAGCGATCCTGGGCTCCCTCAACTACATGATCTGATCGTCGGCGGTCTCGTCGGAGACGCTCGGTGGATCGTGGCGTGCCTGCCCGGACCCGAATGCCCTGGCCTCGTCGCCGGCGATCACCCGCGCCGGAAGCGGATCGCTGAGCAGTCGCCGGACGAGTGTCGGCGAGGGATCGAGGGGGCCGTCGCTGCCCGCGATGACCACGTTGCCGGTGCGCCGTCCCTTGAACATCGCCGGGTCGGCGATCAGCGCGATGTGGTCGAAGACCTCGGCCAGCGCGGCGGCGTCGGCGCGCACGCGACCGAGATCGCGGGTGTCGCCGCAGTTGGCCAGATACAGGCCATTCGGGGTGAGGACCCGCTTGACGGCATGCGTGAACTCCACCGTCGTCAGATGTGTTGGCGTGCGGTCGGATTCGAATGCGTCCCGGATGATCACTTCTCGAGTGTCGGGCTGGAGTGACTCCAGCACGGCGCGTGCGTCACCGACGCGGATACGTAGACGCGGTGCGCGCGGCAGGTCGAACCACTCGCGGACGAGACGCGCCAGCTCGGCGTCGATCTCGACCGCGACGTGTCGCGACTGCGGAAAGGTCGACGCGAGATAGCGGGGGAGCGCGCACGCGGCGCCGCCGAGATGCAGGACGGAGAGCTTCGCCTGCGCGGAATGGCGGTCCTCGATGACGGCCGCCATCTGTCGCAGGTATTCGAAGTCCAGAACATGCGGATCGTCGTCGATGTGGGAGCTGTGTGTGCCGTTGATCTGCAGGAGCCATCCGCCCGAGATGGGGTCCGGGGCCAGCTCGGCCACGCCGGTGTCGATCGGATAGGTGCCCGCGACGGGAACGGGGCGGGGGCGTGCCATCACCGCGTGAGTGTATTCAGCAACGCCGAGAAGTACCGGCGTGGGTCGAATCCGATGGTGGACTCCGGCATCGCGAGTTGGCGAAAGATGATCGCGTCGGTGGCGTCGAGCAGGATGGCCACCTGGGTGCGGTCGAGTCCGAGTGGGGAACACAACTGGTTCGCGCGGTGCTCGATGACTTTCCGTGCGCGGGTGAGTACTTCAGACACCTCGGGATTGGTGATCGCCGCTTCCAACAGCGCGATCTGAGCCGACGACCGGGGTCGTCCGTCGCCCACGGCCCACGCGACGAACGCGGCGGCGATGTCGACGAGATCGTCTGTGGTGGTGATCTCGTCAGCACCCATCGTCTGCCATACCTGCAGATCTCCCGCCACGAGGTGCTCGACCGCGCCCGAGAGCAGTTGGGCCCGGGTTCGGAAGTAGTTCGAGGTCGTGCCCTCGGGTAGTGCGCCCGCCCGATCGACCTTCCGATGGGTCAATCCATAGAGTCCGTGCTCTCCCAGTGCGCTCACCACGGCGGTGAGAACGTCGTCGCGCCTGGCCATGGGGTCACGGTAACTCATCTCGACAGGTTACTACGATCGTAGTAGCCTGCTGGCATGAGATCGGTTGCCGTCGTTGGCGGAGGTATCGGAGGCTTGGTTCTGGCGAACCTGCTGACCTCGACCGGCTGGCCGGTCGAGGTCTACGAGGGTGCACGAGCTTTGCCCGAGAAGGGGAGCGCGCTCGGGATGTGGCCGGATGCCATGCGTGTATTCGACTCCCTCGGTCTCGCCGACGACATTCGACGCGGAGGTCATCCGCAGCAGTCGGCGGAGGTGCGTGATCCGGGAGGTGCGCTGCTGTCGCGAATCGCGGCTCGCGGAGAAACCGTGATGATCTCTCGGGTGGCTTTGCTGAATGCTCTGCTGACCGATCGCGTCCGCATTCATTTCGGGACGCGGGTGACCGATGTCGGCGCGCTCGATCATGACGTCATTGTGGGCGCAGACGGTATCAACAGTGTTGTCCGCGAGGCCGTTACAGGGGAGCATATCGAATCGCGGGATCTCGACGTGTCGGTGATCCTGGGAGAGTTCGCGGGCGCGACCGACATGTTCACCGAATACTGGGGTCCCGGTCGGTCCTTCGGGATCACGCCGTTGAGCCGCGATCGGCGAGACTGGCATGCCGCCTATCGGTCACCGCGGCCCGGGGCGGCTCAGGCCAAGCAAGAGGTCGCCGATCCGCTGGGATTCGTTGCAGCCCTGTATGAATCGTGGTGCGGCGAGGTGACCGACGCCATCGCGTCGACGATTCCGGAGACGGTGACCCGGTATCACGTGCGCACGATGCCGAGGATCGGACGATGGTACCGCGGCAACGTTGTGCTTCTCGGGGATGCCGTTCATGCGATGGCTCCCAATCTCGGGCGAGGGGCCTGTGAGACGATCCTCGACGCCGAGGCGTTGGCTCGCGCACTGACCGCTGTCGGTCCGGACGAACTGTCGGACATGGAGAAAGGCTTCCGGCGATACCAACGTGACCGCAGAGGCTCGGCCTACCGAATCGCCCTGGCATCACGCATGATGTGTCGTGCCGGAATGCTCGATCGTGGGGCGGGCGTTCGTGATCTTGCCATGCGGTTGAGTCCCTGACCGACACCACGCGGACGGTGGGCTTCGGCGGGCCGATCAGCTGCGGGTAGCGTGACCACCGTGAATCTGTTGCTCCTGTCGCTGGGTTTCGGGGCGGTGCCCGGTTTCCTGTCGGAGGCCACGGGAAAAGCGCTGTCGGAGTTGCAGATCGGGTATCTCGACGACGCGCGGATCCCCTATGCCGGCCAGCCGGGTGTGCGCGCCGAACGTGACCGCCTGACGGCCGCAGGGTATGCGGTCGTGGACCTCTCGGCAGTGCGGCAGAATCTCGAGGAGTTCGCCACCACGCTCGACCGGGTCGACGCGGTGTACGTGGCCGGAGGGAACACCTTCGCCTTGCTGTGGGCGCTGCGTCGGGCGGGCGCGGGGGATCTGCTCGCCGAGCGGGTACGAGCGTCGTTGCCCTACATCGGATGCAGCGCCGGCGCGGTCGTGGTGGGTCCGACCATCGCGCCAGTGGAAGGCCTCGACGATCCGGCCGAGGCACCGGGTCCGGTCGATCCGCGCGGTCTGGAACTCATCGACACGGTGGTGCTCCCGCATGCCGACGGCCAGTTCCCGGTGTATCCCGCCGACGTGATCGAGTCGGTGCGCCGCAAGTACGAGTCGCGCCACCGCGTGACCCCGCTCGCCGACCACCAGGCGCTCTTGGTGCGTGGCGAGCAGCAGACCGTTGTGGCATCGGACTACTGATGCGGGGGTTGCTCTGATGCGCGCATGGAGGTGGTGGGTCGCTGCCGTCCGGCCTTCACCGGCAGGGTTACTGGTCGGATACCTGTTGGACCGTGCGGTCGGCGACCCGAGACGTGGGCACCCAGTTGCCGGTCTCGGTTCCCTCGCCACCGCGCTGCAACGACATACATACGCCGACAGCCGGATCGCCGGCAGCGCGCACTGTGCGCTGTGTGTGAGTTCTGTCGGTGTGGCCGGGGCACTCGCGGCCCGCCCACTCGCCGAGAACGGTCCGGCGCGAACACTGCTCACCGCCGCGGTGACATGGGCCGTATTGGGTGGGACCACCCTGATCCGCGTCGGTGACGACGTGGCCGACTGTCTCGAGTCCGACGACGTTCCGGGCGCGCGGGAACTCATACCGAGCTTGTGCGGCCGCGACCCAGATGCACTCGACGAACCCGGAATCTGTCGCGCTGCACTGGAATCGGTGGCCGAGAACACCTCCGATGCCACCGTGGGAGCGCTGGTCTGGGGCGCCCTGGCCGGTGTTCCCGGTCTCCTCGTCTACCGGACCGCGAACACACTGGATGCGATGATCGGTCATCGAAATGCCCGCTACAACCGTTTCGGTTGGGCTGCAGCACGATTCGATGATGCGCTCAACATCCTGCCAGCCCGGATCGCGGGGGTGCTCGTCGTGGCCGCCGGTCCCGATCGGCGGGGTGCAGTGCGCGCGTGGAAGCGCGATGCATCGGCACATCCGAGCCCCAACGCGGGGGTCGTGGAGGCGAGTTTCGCCGGAGCTCTTGGCATCCGTCTCGGCGGTATCACGGTCTACCCGCACCGCACCGAGAACCGACCCACCCTCGGCGACGGGCGGGATCCGACCTCAACGGATCTCCGTGCCGCCCTGGCTTTGTCCCGACAGGTGCAAGTCGGCGCGCTCGCCACCGCCATCGCCATAGCCTGGTGGCGCGCTCGACGCTCGTGATCTGGTGTTCGGCTGTCGGGGGTCTCGAGGCCTCGTCGCTGGCGCTCCTCAGCACCTCGACCATCGGGAGGGGGCTTCCTCGCCGGGCGGGGGCGCTCCTTGAACGGTGGTCGATCAGCCCGGCGGATCTTTCGTCCCGGTGGTCGAGGTGTCGAGGAGCGTTAGCGACGAGCCTCGAGACCTGTTGCGCCGCTGCTGGTTCCGTCCCCGAACGGAAGTGTGCCCCGGGCCTAGAGTCCGCGGTCACCGAGTAGGTGGGCGAGTCGGGTTTCGATCGGCGAGTCCGGGCTGGGGTCGGGGGTGAGGATTTCGACGAGGTCGTAGTACCCGTGCCCGAGCGGGATTCGGCTGCGGCGGATTCGGTCGGTGGGCAGCATCGATCCCCGGTCGTCGCGCTCGGCGAGATCGGTATCGGCATCGGCCTGTGGTGGGTCGGGTGGTGGGTGCAGGTCGGCGCGTACTTTGTCGAGGGTGGCGCGGAAGGTGGTGCCGACGTCGGGGAGTGCGTTGGTGCGTTTCGGGTTCGGTGTCGCCGCCCCGACCGGGGTGTTTTTGCGCCACCAACACCGTCCGGCCCACGGCCCGTCCCGATAAATCCCGGTCGTGAATTGTCCGGGTTTGTCGCCGACCATCCGGTTGTGTTTCCCGCAGGCGGGGGCGAGGTCACCGATGTTGGTGAGCCCACCTTTCGCATGATCTTTGGTGGCGTGATGAATTTCGACGTGCGCGGCAGGTTGAGTACACCCGGGAAACGAGCAGTATTCACCACCGTCTTTGGCGAACAACGCGATCCGCTGCCCTTGACTCGCCAACCGCGCCCGACCCAAATACAGGGGCAGGTTCGTGTGGTCGTCGAACACCGCCAACCACGGCTGGCACTGAGCTGCGAGGGCGATGACATCGGTGATCGGGAGCAGGGTGCCGGTCGCGCTCACCCCCATCCCGGTCTGCGCGATCAACTCCGACAGGGTGGCTTTGATGATCAGATGCGGCGGTAGGCCTCGATGGGACTGGGGGCCGAGACCGACATCCAGTCCGGCGCGCAGGACCGCTTCCAACGCATCGTGGTTGCGTTGCACCTGATCACGGCGATCCCGCGATGCGGCAACCGCCAACGCGTCGGGGTCGGCATCCTCACGACTCCCGGTTGGGGACTCCGGATCTGCGGGGTTGTTCATTCCGGGGGCCGCCCACATCGCCAACACCGCTTCGAGGTGTGCGGTGAGGGTGGGGGTCATCTGCCCCGACAACCCACTCATCTTCTGCGCGTCTTGACGGCCGATCCGGATCTGGCGGCGGCGTTGCCGATCCGAATCGTCGGTCAGTTGGCCGTCGGGGTCGAGGTGCGCCAACACCCGCGCCCCCAAAATCCGCAGATCAGACGGGGTGTGGGTGCGGGCGAACCCGGCCATCGTGGCCTCGGCCGACATTTTCTCGTCGAACGGCACTGCCGCCGGGATACGGTCGAGGACGTCGATCACCACCGCCGCATGCGACGAGCCGGCCGCACCGGAGGCCATCGCGTCGGCCAACGCCGGGTACTTCGGCGCGGCGACCTCACCGGTAAAGGTGTGGAAGGTGGCGGTCGCTTTCAGTTGCTTCCACCGCCGCCACGGTTCCGAGATCCGCAACAGGCCGATCATGGCGTCGGTGATCGACCCGAACCCGTACTCGCGCGCCAGATGGCGGTCGGAGAATTCGACGATCTGCCGATCCCCCTGAACGGTGACCCGGGTGATCAACTGTTCGGTGGATTGAGCGACGGTGACCAGGTCGTCGTTGGACAGGCCGGTCAAATCATCGGTGGCCAACTCGTCCATCAGCGTGTGGGCGAGGGCGAGTTTCTGGGTGGTCGACAACCCGGACACATCCGGTAACGCGTCAGCGGGGAGTGTGGTGTCGACCATCATTTCTCACCCCCCGGCGATAAGCGCACATGTGTTTGTGTGCTGTTGTGTTCGAGTGTATGCCGGGTTTGTCGGGTTGGCAAGGGGTTGTCGAAAGTTTTTTCGGGTGAGTCTCGGTTGGGTTCCAGCGTCGGTTCGGCTCGGTCTCGAGGTTCGGCGCCTGGGGCGCCTCGCACCTCGACCACCGATACAAGAGCTCGGCCGCCGATGGGATGCGCGATCACCGATGGGGGACGGCACGGGCCGCGCACCCCCGCCGCTGACCGGGAAGTATCCGGTGAAGCGGGAGCCTCAGCCGCCGTAGCGTTCGGTGAGTTTGTCGCGCACCGTGGACGACAAGTGCTCGGTGTCGGGTCCGACGCCGATGCCGGCGGGCGATTGCTCGTCGATGTCGTGGGCGTCGACCGGAGCGGACACGGTGGTTGTTCCGGCTGCTGCGCGCAGTTCCTCGCGCATGCGTTTGCGGCGTTCAGATCGCGTCAGGAGATGTGGGGCCGCCTCGGGATGTGCGGCAACGTCGAGCCCGGTGGCGTCGTCGGGGGTCGTTGGGTCGGGACCGGCGGCGGCCTCGGCTGTGTGGGCTTTCTTGGCGGCGGAAGCTCGTCGACGTTGACGAATCTCGGAGTAGATGAAGTATCCGGCCCCTAGCGGTGCCATCACACCGAAGGCCAGCCACTGCAGGCCGTAGGAGAGGTAGGGGCCCGAATCCAGTTGTGGCAGTGGGATCTCGCCGAGTGAGCCGGGTTGATTCGGCGACAGCTGCAGATAGAACGGGTCCATCGGGGTGCCGGTCGCCTTGGCCAGCTGGGTCGGGTCGACCGTGTACATGGTCAGCGCGTTGCCCTCGGTCCGCGCGCCGCGGCCCTCCGATGTACCCTCCGAAGCCCGGATGCGGGCGTTGATGGTCGTCTCACCCGTCGGGGGCGCAGGGATCGCGGGCGTGTTGCTCTGGTCCGGGCGAACGTAGCCGCGATCGATCGCCAGGACGCGATCTGTGCCCGCGATGCGGAACGGGGTGAGGACCTCGATGGCCGGCCGCTCGTCGACCGAACGCAGGCGGACGAGGGCCTGGTCATCGACGAGGTAGGTTCCGGTCATCGTCACCTCGCGCCACTCGGTCGAGGGAACGAATCCCTTTCCGGCGGGGGCCACCTCGTTGATCGGTACCGGGGCAGTGCCGACGGCACTCTTGATCAGATGGTTGCGCTCCGACGTCGCGGAGTTCTTACCGAGCTGCCATGGGGCGAGCACCATGAAACATGCCGCCGCGAATGCGACGACAACGATGATCAGGGCGATCCACCCCGGTCGTATGTTTCGCAGCGCGCGCATAGGACAACGGTACCCAGTGGGCAACCGTCACAGCAGCCCCGGCTGCGTCTGGTGACGGTATGCCGGATTCGGCCGTGACGTGCGCCGCAGTACCCGATCACGGCAGCACCGGCGTCGGCTCAGCCGGTGGCGCCGTCGAGGTGTTCGCGGGCCCACTGGAGCAGGCCCGGTACTGCGGCCTCGATCTGCTCGCGGGTGACGGCGAAATCGTCGGCGTTGCCGTAGTACGGGTCGGACAGATCGAGATCGTCGCCCGCGTCGGGATCGAAGCTGCGCAACAGTCGGGTGCGCTCGCCCAGTCGTTTGCGTTCGAGTTCCTTGACGTGTCCGGCGTCGGCGGCGACGAACAGGTCGGCACCGATGTGATCGGGCCCGAGCTGATCGGCCACGTGCGCGTCGGAGTAGCCGTGTGCCAGCAGCTCCGTGCGCGCGCGGTTGTCGGCCGCCTCGCCGACATGCCAGCCGCTGGTACCGCAGCTGCTCACCTCGACGCGGTCGGCGAGCCCCGCGTCACACAGCGCCTTGGCAAAGATGTTCTGCGCCATCGGCGACCGGCAGATGTTGCCGGTGCAGACGAAACAGATGTGTAGTTGATCAGACACCGAGTACCTCGCGCAGATCTGACATCGAATCGACGCTCCAAGCCGCAGCGTCGCGCTCCCCGGCCAGAGCGTAACCCCATCCGACGAGGATCGTCGGGATGCCGAATCGGGCTGCGCCCTCGACATCGTGGGATCGGTCGCCGATCATCACCGCCGGACGAGCGGGTCGGTGTGTGTGCGGGTCGAGCGATATGTCCAATTGTGCCAGTGCATGGGCGATCACGTCGGGTTTGTGGCGGCGGGTTCCGTCGTCGCTGGCGCCGGCGATGACGCGGAAGTGGCCGGCGAGTCCGAAGTGGTCGAGGATGGCGCGCGCGGTCGTCTGGTTCTTCGACGTCGCCAGGGCCAGCGTCCGACCCGACGCGCCGAGATCGCCGAGGAGTGTGTCCATGCCGTCGAACACCGAGTTCTCCAGCCAGCCGACGTCGACGTAACGGGCGCGATACGCGCGCATCGCCTCGTTCGCGGTGGCTTCGTCGAGCCCGAGCTCGCGCAAGGTGTCGATCATCGGCGGTCCGGCGATCCCGGCGACCACCGCCTCGGGTGCCGGTGGCGCGCCGACAGCGGTCAAGGCGTGCCGAAAACTGTTGGCGATCCCGGTGAAACTGTCGGTGATCGTCCCGTCGAGATCGACAAGCAGAACGGTGTCGGGATCAGTGGGGTCTGGTCGGGACATCACCAACCCATGGTGCACGTAGGCTCAGTCGGTATGACATCCGGGCTGCATGCGCTCGACCGGCACGGCGACCGGGACAGCACCGCGGGCATGCTCGATTTCGCCGTCAATGTTCGTGGGGCCGCACCGCCGTTCGTGCAGGCGGCCATCGCCTCCACCCTTGACGACCTGGCCCGATACCCGACGACCGACCAGACCGATCACACCACCGGGATCATCGCCGACCTGCACGGCCGTCCCACTGACGAGGTGATGCTCCTCGCCGGCGCCTCCGACGGTTTCGAGCTGCTGCCGAAACTGGGTGTGGCACATGCGGCCCTGGTGCAGCCGTCGTTCACCGAACCGGAACTCGTGTTGCGGGCCGCGGGGATTCCGATCACGCAGGTCATCGGCCGGCCCGACACGCCGCTGGCCGACCTTGCCGCCGACATCCCCGACGACGCCGATCTCGTGGTCGTCGGCAATCCCACGAATCCGACGTCGGTGCTGCACCCCGCGGAGTCGATCGACGCGCTTCGTCGTCCCGGACGCCTCGTGGTCGTCGACGAGGCGTTCGCCGATCTGACCCTCGACCCGGTGACCGGGGCGCGCGAACCGCAGTCGCTGGCCGACCGGCGAGTCGACGACGTCATCGTGATGCGCAGTGTCACCAAGACTTTCGGATTGGCCGGACTGCGCGCCGGTTACCTGCTCGCGGCGCCCGAGGTGATCGAACGGGCGGCGGCCGGGCGCCGCGCCTGGCCACTGTCCACGCCTGCGCTCGCCGCGCTGGCCGCCTGTTGCGGACCCGACGGGCAACGCTTCTGCTCCGAGCAGGCCGAGCTCGTCGCCATCGAACGCGACCATCTGCTCGCGCGACTCGCCGAGGTCGGCGTGATCCCGTGCGCGCCGCCCGCGGCGCCGTTCGTGCTCGTCGAGATGCCCGGTGCACTGGCGGTGCGAGAAAGCCTGCGGGGCCAGGGGATTGCGGTGCGCAGTTGCGCGAACTTCGTCGGACTGTCCGACGACCACCTGCGGTTGGCGGTGCGCCCGGCGGCACAGGTCGATCGGCTGGTCACGGCGCTCGACCGGGCGCGAGAGGAGATCACCGTTGGCAGCGCATGAGCACACGGGTCACGGTCCGAGCGAGGTGAGTGTCGCCGATGTGGTGGCGGTGCTGGAGGCCGCGTATCCGCCGCGCCTGGCGGAGAGCTGGGACGCCGTCGGGCTGGTATGCGGGGACCCGGGCGAACCGGCCGGGCCGATCCTGGTGTGCGTCGATGTCACCGACGACGTGGTCGCCGTCGCATGTGCGCAGGGTTACCGGATGATCGTGGCGCATCACCCGTTGCTGCTTCGGGGTGTGGAGTCGGTCGCCGCCGACACACCCAAGGGCCGCATCGTCCACCGGCTCATCAGGGCCGGCATCGCCCTGTTCACCGCCCACACCAACGCCGACAAGGCCGATCCCGGTGTGTCCGACGCGCTCGCCTCCGCACTAGGACTGCGAGAGGTCGCGCCGATCGATCCCGAACCGCTGCCACCCGTCGACAAATGGGTGGTGATGGTGCCCGAGGGCAACGCCGAACAGGTCAGCGAGGCCATGTTCGCCGCCGGGGCCGGAGCGATCGGTGACTATCGCGACTGCGCGTGGTCGGTTATCGGCGTCGGACAGTTCGAGCCGACCCCGGGTGCCAACCCGGCCATCGGTGAGATCGGGCAGCGGGAGCGCGTGGACGAAGCGCGCGTGGAGATGGTCGCCGCCCGAGGGCTGCGGGCTGCGGTCCTCGCCGCGTTGCGCGACTCCCACCCGTACGAGGAACCTGCCTTCGACGTCCTCGAACTCGCCGCGATCCCGTCGGCGCTCGGTCTCGGCCGCGTCGGTGTGCTGGCGGAACCGATGACCGTGGCGCAGTTCGCGCAACGCGCGGCACACGCGCTGCGTACGCCGTGGGGCGTGCGTGCCACCGGCCCGGCCGATCGGCAGATCACGACCGTCGCGGTGTGCGGCGGGGCCGGTGACTCACTACTCGCCACCGTCGCGCAGCTCGGCGTCGACGCCTATCTGACCGGCGACCTCCGGCATCACCCGGTCGACGAGGCGCTGCGGTCCGGCGGCCCGGTGCTCCTCGACGCCGGGCACTGGGCCACCGAGTTCCCATGGTGCAGGCAGGCCGCCGAACAGATCACCGCCGCCACCGGTTGCGCGGCGGAGTGCCACGACGCACCCACCGATCCGTTCACCGTGCACACGTCCGCCTGACACGGCGCGTACCGTGAACGTTCACCGCCCGGTGCAACGGCGCGCCGTGGCTCACCCGGCGCACCCCACCACCGATCCCCCCAGTGCACGAGGAGACACCCGATGAAGGTCGATGCCGGACGGCAACGACTCCTGCTCGAACTCGCCGACGTCGACGCCGGCCTGGCCCGACTCGACCATCGAGTCGGTCACCTGCCCGAGGACGCCGAGATCGCGGAGACGATCACCGCCATCGAGGCCGCCCGCGACGACCTCGTGCGCGCGGAGATCGCCGCGGAGGATCTTGACCGCGAGTATCGCCGCATGGATGGCGAGATCACCGGCATGCGTGATCGCGAACAGAAGGACTCGGCTCAGCTGACCGCCGGAGGCCTTGCGCCGAAAGCGTTGTCGGAGTTGCAACATGAGCTGACCGGATTGGGTCGGCGTAGGCAGGTCCTCGAAGACGACATGCTGGAATTGATGGAGCGTCAAGAAGCACTCGGGTCCGAACGCGATCGGGCATCGGCGACCATCGCCCATCTCGAGGAGCAACTCGCCGCGCTGCGCGGTCGTCGGGAAGAGGCCGTCACCGCGGTGGACGCCGACAAGGAGGCGCTGGCGGCGCGGCGTACCCAGATCGTCGCCGAGGTGCCCGACGAACTGCTCCCGATCTACGAACGCCAGCGCAGCGCGGGCAAGGTGGGAGCCGGGCCGCTCCGTGCCCGCCGGTGCGGCGCCTGCCGGATGGAACTCGATCGCGGGACACTCGCCGGCATCGCCGCGGCGTCCGACGATGAGGTGATCCGCTGCGAGGAGTGCGGTGCGATCCTGATCCGCACCCACGAGTCGGGACTGTGAGCACCCCCTCCGGGAACACCCCCGCAACGCCGTCGTGGCAGGGCCAGATGGCCGCCCCGACCCGCATCGTGTTGGTCCGTCACGGTCAGACGGCGCTGTCGGTGGACCGGCGGTACTCGGGCCGCGGCAACCCGCCGCTGACCGACCTGGGAGTGACGCAGGCGCTGCGCGCGGCACAGCGTGCGGCGTCCGAGCAGCCGATCGCCGCGGTCGTCAGCTCACCCCTCGACCGGGCCAGGCAGACCGCCCAGGCGATCACCGACCTCGTCGGCGGAGAGGTGGTGGCCGAGGACGACCTCATCGAGAACGACTTCGGTGCGTGGGAGGGACTGACCTTCGCCGAGGCCAAGGCTCGCGACCCCGAGGTCCACGCACGGTGGCTCGGTGACGAGTCGGTGCCCGCACCCGGTGGGGAGAGCTTCACCCAGACCGCTGCACGGGTGATCGCCGCCAACGACCGTCTGCTGCAACGTTATCCGGGCCAGACCGTCGTCGTTGTCAGTCACGTCACCCCGATCAAGTCCCTCCTGCGCCACGCCCTCGACGTCGGACCGCAGTTGTTGTTCCGGTTGCACCTCGACCTGGCGTCGGTGTCGGTGGCCGAGTTCTTTCCCGACGGCGGTGCGGTCGTCCGCTGCGTCAATGACACCTCGCACCTGCGGAGAAGTGACACGGCGCACCTTCGGTGAGGCGACACCTCGCATCGCCGGTGACACCCCGGACGCTATCCTGTACGGGCGAACGAGTCGGCCGGGCGGCCGCGGCGCGTGGGACGGCCAGTCACTGGAAACGCCACGCGCCGAGGAAAGTCCGGACTCCACAGAGCAGGGTGGTTGTCAACGGCAACCCGGGGCGACCCGCGGGACAGTGCCACAGAGAACAGACCGCCGGCCGCACGGCCGGTAAGGGTGAAACGGTGCGGTAAGAGCGCACCAGCGATGCGGGTGACCGCGTCGGCTCGGTAAACCCCACCCGGAGCAAGGCCGAAGCACGGACCGCTTGCGGTGCGTGTGCGCGGACGTGATGAGGGCTGCTCGCCCCAGTCCGCGGGTGGGCCGCTCGAGGTACCCGGCGACGGTGTGCCCAGATGGATGGTCGCCACCGACCTCACGGTCGGGACAGGATCCGGCTTACACGCCGACTCGTTCGCCCCCTCCGGCACCCGACGTCATCGTCGACGCTGATCAGGCCATGTCTACGCATGCATGTCACCGTCTGCACGCCGAGTGCGGCGTTATGGTCGGGGAGTGCAACGCAGACTGTCGGCGCCCCAGATCGATTTCGACGCCATCCGTGGAGAACTCGGGGTGAGCGAGGACTACGGCGACGCCGCACTGGAGGAAGCCGCCAACGCGCGCGACCGATATGCCGAGCAGCGCGAGGACCACCGCGATCTACCCCTGGTGACGATCGACCCGCCCGGATCGATGGACCTCGATCAGGCCGTGCACATCGCCACCGATGGCGACGGTTTCGTGGTCGACTACGCGATCGCCGACGTCGCCGCCCTCATCGAACCGGAGGGCGCCCTCGACGCCGAGAGTCGTCGACGCGGCACCACCGTCTACTTTCCCGACGGCTCGGTCCCGTTGCATCCGCGGGTGCTGTCGGAGGGCAGCGGTTCGCTGCTGCCCGGTGTGGCGCGCCCGGCCGTCCTCTGGACCATCCACGTCGGCGCCGACGGACAGATCGGCGACGTGGCGGTGCGTCGCGCCCTGGTGCGTTCGGTGGCCCGCCTCGACTACTCGGGCGTCACCGCCGACGCCGCGGCGGGCCGGGCGCACCCGTCCATCACGGCGCTACCGGCCTTCGGTGCACTGCGGCAGCGGATCGCCTTGTCGCGCGGCGCAATCGAACTCGACCTCCCCGACCAGGAGGTGGTGCACGACGCCGACGGCTGGAGCCTGCAGATCGCGCCGCACACACCGGCGGACGTGTGGAACGCGCAGGTGTCGTTGCTCGCCGGGATGTGCGCCGGAACCCTGATGGCCGACGCGGGCGTCGGACTGCTGCGGACCCTGCCGCCTGCCGAGCCGGGTGCCGTGCGGGCATTGCGTGACACGGCACGCGCGATGGGCGTGGACTGGCCGGACGAGCAGGCGCCAGGCGAGTTCCTCGCCGCTCTGCCGGCGGATGCGCCGTCGACCCTGGCGTTGATGTCGCACGCCGGCTCACTGATGCGTGGCGCCGGCTATCTCGCCCTCGGGGGCGGCGAGACGCCGGCGCCGTCGGCGATGGTGCACGCAGCGATCGGCGGGATCTACGCCCACGTCACCGCGCCGCTACGGCGGCTGGGTGATCGTTTCGCGACCGAGGCATGTCTGGCGATCACCGCCGGTGAGCCGGTACCCGACTGGGTGACGCGCGCATTTCCCACCCTGCCGAAGATCCTGCGGTCGGCCGACTCCCTGGGGGCCTCGGCGGACCGGCTCTCGATCGACCTGGCCGAGGCGACGGTTCTCGCCGGCCGCGTCGGAGAGGTCTTCGACGCGGTGGTCCTCGCCGAGGCCGACGCGAAGAAGCCCGCCCGGATCTTCATCGACGATCCGGCTGTCATTGCCGGCTGTAGCGGAAATCCGGCTTCGGCGACCAGGATTCGGGTGCAGCTGACCGCTGCCGACCCGGTACGGCGCACCGTGGGGTTCGCGGCGGTCGGCTGAGCACGAAAGCTCAGAGGTCCTTGGCGGCCTTGCGGTAGGCATCGAGGGCGCGTGTTCCGGCGGCCTCCTGCAGGGCGTCGAGCCGTCCGAGCAGGAACATGTCACGACCGGGGAGATCGGTGCGTTCGGCGAGCTCGGCCAGGCGCGCCCGGTTGATCCGGGTGTCGTTGAAATCGCCGAGCGCCGACTGGATCTTCTTGGCCACCGCAGCGATCTTCTGATAACGCTTGATGCCCAACGGTTCTCCCGCATCGGTGGCGTAGCGCAACTTCTTGGCCCGCTTGCGGATGACGTGCACCTGCTCCTGCCACTCGTGCGAACCCTCGGGGAAGGTCGCGAGTTCTGCCTGAGCCTTTCGAATCTTCTTGCGGCTCTTGGCGATCGCCGCGTCGACCGCCGCGGCGGCCGGCATGTCGGCGTCGGGTCCGGACGGCGGATCGGTGATCAGGACGTCGATGTCGTCGAGCAGCCGGAAGTAACGCTCGGAGTTCATCGCAGCATGGGCGGCGCGGATCGCGCGGTCATGCGAGTCCGACTCGGTCCCCGTCAGCGCCGAGACCAAGGCCTCCGACGGCGACTCCCCACGCAACAACGCGGTGTCGATCTCGAGCTGGACCTCCGAATCCCGTGCGTCACCGAGGATTCGGGCGAGCAGGCGCAGCTCGTCGTTGATGTGGGCGGTCCGGTGCGGGTCGAGGACCGTCGGGAAACCCGAGAGCACGCTGCGGAAGCGGCGGGTGGCCACCCGCATCTGATGCACGGCGTCGGGCGCGTCGACCCGGACCTCGGGATCGTAGGTGAGCAGGGCATTGCGATGCAGGGTCAGGTCGGTGACCACCAGCTCCAACGCCGACGGGCGTTTGGGCAACCGTGGTTCGACGGTCGTCGTCGGCGTCGAACCGATGGCACGCGCGAGCTTCGAGGCACTCGACGGGTCCGATCCGCCGGCCGAGCGCAGCAGTTTCTGGGCGGCTTTCAGCAATCGGGGAGTGCCACCGGAGAGCAACTCGAACTCCCACTCGGCCCACTGCGCGACCTCACCACCGGGCAGCAGCGACCGCGCGGTCACGAGGTCCTCGGCGAATTCGGCGAGAGGCTCCTCGTCGACCCCGAAGAGGGTGGTGATGGTGCGGGAGGTGGAGATCACCGCCACCGGGATCAGGCTGCGGTGCCGAGTCAGCGCGAGCACCGGGATCAACAGGGCGTCGGGGAGATCGCCGTCGGCGGGAGCCTCGTCGAACCCGATCTGCAGTTCTCGACGGGCGCCGGGAATGCCACTGGGGCGCTTGAGATGCCAGCCGCTGTCGTGGCCACCGGTGCGACGTCGCAGGGTGATCCGGTTGCCCGCCAGATCCAGGTTGTCGGTGTCGAAGTACGTGGCGTCGAGGGTGAACGTCTCGGGCTCGCGTGCGCCGACGACGCCGGGCAACACCCGCAGGTCGGGGGTGGCGGTTCCGGCTTCGACGTCGAACTTCAGCTCTACCTCGACCTGTTCGGTTGCCACTGGTCCTCCTGTCGGATGTCGGATACGCGTGAAGTGTATATGCGGGTGATCACCGGACGTCGTCGGCGAAGGCGTCGGTCGCCTCGATGAGTCTGCTCCGGATGCCCGGTTCGAAGGATGCGTGTCCGGCGTCGTCGACGATGTGCAGCTGCGCCGACGGCCACGCCCGGTGCAGATCCCACGCGCTGCGCATGGGGCAGACGACGTCGTAGCGGCCCTGCACGATGACGCCGGGGATGTCGGCGATGCGGTCGATGTCGCGCAGCAGTTGGCCGTCGTCGAGGAAGCCGTGATTCACGAAGTAATGGTTCTCGATCGAGGCGAAGGCGATGTCGAAGCGTGGCCCGGAGTCCTCCTTGGCCGCCGCGGCCTCCTCGGGTTTCGGGATGAGATAGCTGGTGGCCTGCTCCCAACCGGTCCAGGCACGGGCGGCGGCCGCGGCGACCTCCGGCTCGGCCGACGTCAGCAGCCGGTGATAGGCGGCCACGAGGTCACCGTCGCGCTCGGCGGCGGGGATGGGCGCGAGATAGGACTCCCAGATGTCGGGGTAGATGTGCGCGGCACCGCCGTTGTAGTACCAGTCGATCTCGCTGCGTCGCAGCAGGAAGATGCCGCGCAGGACCAGCTCCGACACCCGGTCCGGATGGGATTGCGCATAGGCCAACCCGAGCGTGGAACCCCAGGAACCCCCGAACACCTGCCAGGTGTCGATGTCGAGGTGCTCGCGCAGCGCCTCCATGTCGGCGATCAGTGCGCCGGTGGTGTTGACCGAGAGGTCGGCGCCGTCGGCGATGTGCGGGCGGGAGCGACCGCAGCCGCGCTGATCGAACAGGACGATCCGATAGCGGTGCGGATCGAAGAAGCGACGCTGATCGGGAGCGGTCCCACCGCCCGGGCCGCCGTGGACGAAGACCGCGGGTTTGCCGTCGGGGTTGCCGGAGGTCTCCCAGTAGATCTGTTGTCCGTCGGTGGTGGGCAGGTGTCCGGAGGCGTAGGGCTCGATCTCGGGGTAGAAGTCGCGCATGGTTCACGAGCCTAGACACCCGGGCGCAGTGCGGCGGCGTTGCCGCGATGTCCGATACGCCGGTGATGGCGCAATCGTGTTGGCGCGGTTGGTCATACGAGTAGATGACGTCGGCGTCGCGATGCGTGCGTCGGGGGTGGCTGGGGGGCTAGCGTGACAACCCAGCGCAGGTGAGCTCCCCAGGAGCGCCGAATCGAGAAGGACACGAGAGCGATGATCCAACACGCCGAGCACGTCGAGTTGTTGGCCCGACGTAACTCCGTGGGTCACTTCGGCCAGTTCGCCCATCTGGGAGGCTACGGCGGCCACGTCGGGCTGACCACAGTGGTGGTCGCTCTCGTCGTCGTGTTGCTGATCGCTCTCGTCGTGCTGCTCCTGCGCCGCAACGTGCGCTGACGCCCGACCTTGCCCTGGCGTCGACGGATCGCACGTTGCGGCGCTCGGATCAGTAGCTGTGCTCGGGGCCGGGGAAGACGCCCCGACGCACCTCGTCGGCGTATTGGGCTGCAGCACCACGGAGTTCGCCGCCGACGTCGGCGAATCGCTTGACGAATCGGGCGGTCTTGCCGTGGGTGAAGCCGGCCATGTCCTGCCAGACGAGTACCTGTGCATCGGTTTCGTGGCCGGCTCCGATCCCGACGGTGGGGATCGTGAGCTTGCGGGTGATCTGCCCGGCGAGGTCGGCCGGGACCATCTCCATGACGACGGCGAACGCGCCCGCCTCCTGAACGGCGATGGCGTCGGCGATCAACTGGTCGGCGGCGTCACCGCGGCCCTGGACGCGGAATCCGCCGAGGCCGTTGACGCTCTGCGGGGTGAAACCGATGTGGGCCATCACCGGGATACCGGCGCCGGTGAGCGTGGCGATCTGGTCGGCGACGCGTTCACCGCCCTCGAGCTTGACCGCGTGCGCACCGGCCTCCTTGAAGAAGCGGACCGCGGTCGCGAGTGCCTGCTGCGGGCCGGCCTCGTAGCTGCCGAACGGGAGGTCGGCGACGACGAGCGCGTGCGGGGCGCCGCGGACGACGGCGCGGGCGAGCGGGATCAGCTCGTCACTGCTGACCGGGATCGTGGTGTCGTATCCGAGGACGACGTTCGCGGCGGAATCGCCGACGAGCAATACCGGGATCTCGGCCTCGTCGAAGATGCGGGCGGTCGAGTAGTCATACGCGGTGAGCATCGACCACTTCTCGCCCTCGGCCTTCATCTGGGCGAGGTGATGGACACGGGTGACGCGTCGGCGCGGGGCGGACTCGCCGGAGCCGGCGGGCGTGCCGCCGTAGACGGAGGTTTCGGCCGCGGGGATTTCGGATGCGGTGGACACCACAGACTCTGGGGACATCGTTGTCTCGTTTCTTCCTCGAGTCCTGGCTGGCAGGTACCCGGGCGGGTGGGACAATCCATTTTCGCACCGGAGGTGATCGTCGAACACCGGCCTGAGCTGTGCCTTTGATCACATCGCAGGAAGGCATTCCATTCCGCGGTCAGGGTGTTTCACGATGTGGGATCACTATCGCAAAGTCCCAGGGTGAAGAGTTCGACTTGTGAACGTAACACGGATTTAACAGGGCATCCCTAATGTCGGCGTTCATGGATCGCCAAAAGGAATTCGTTCTGCGGACTCTCGAAGAGCGGGACATCCGGTTCGTTCGGCTGTGGTTCACCGATGTTCTCGGATACCTCAAGTCCGTGGCGATCGCCCCCGCCGAACTCGAAGGCGCCTTTTCCGAGGGTATCGGCTTCGACGGCTCAGCGATCGAGGGCTTCTCCCGCGTCTCGGAGGCCGACACCGTCGCCAAGCCCGATCCGTCGACCTTCCAGATCCTGCCGTGGACCACCTCGCAGGGTCGTCACCACTCGGCGCGGATGTTCTGCGACATCGCGATGCCCGACGGAACCCCGAGTTGGGCCGACTCCCGCCACGTGTTGCGCCGGCAATTGAACAAGGCCGCCGACCTCGGCTTCAGCTGCTACGTCCATCCCGAGATCGAGTTCTTCCTCCTCAAGGACGCGCCCCTGGACGGCAGTGTGCCGGTTCCGGCCGACTCGGGCGGGTACTTCGACCAGGCGGTGCACGACGCTGCCCCGAACTTCCGCCGACACGCCATCGAGGCGCTGGAGTCGATGGGAATCTCGGTGGAGTTCTCCCACCACGAGGGCGCGCCCGGGCAGCAGGAGATCGATCTGCGTTACGCCGACGCGCTGTCGATGGCCGACAACGTGATGACCTTCCGCTACGTCGTCAAGGAGGTCGCGATCTCCGAGGGCACCTGGGCGACGTTCATGCCCAAGCCCTTCAGTGAGCACCCGGGATCGGCGATGCACACCCACATGAGCCTGTTCGAGGGGGAGGCCAACGCCTTCCACAACCCCGACGACCCGATGCAGCTGTCGGAGACCGGCAAGAAGTTCATCGCCGGAATCCTGTACCACGCCAACGAACTCAGCGCCGTCACCAATCAGTGGGTCAACAGCTACAAGCGTCTCATCCACGGCGGCGAGGCGCCGACGGCCGCCACCTGGGGCGGCGCCAACCGTTCCGCGTTGATCCGCCTGCCGCTCTACACCCCGAACAAGGCGTCGTCGCGCCGCGTCGAGATCCGCAGCCCAGACTCGGCCTGCAACCCGTACCTGACCTTCGCGGTGCTGTTGGCCGCCGGGCTCAAGGGCATCACCGAGGACTACGAACTGCCCGACGAGGCCGAGGATGACGTGTGGGCGCTGACGCCCGCCGAACGGCGCGCGATGGGCTACAAGGAACTCCCCGGAAGCCTGGCCGAGGCCCTGCACGCGATGGAGGAGTCCGAGCTGGTCGCCGAGGCGCTCGGCGAGCACGTCTTCGACTACTTCCTGCGGAACAAGTGGACCGAGTGGACCAACTATCGCAGCCTGGTCACCCCCTTCGAACTCAAGAGCTACCTACCGCTGTAGGTCGAGCCGCACCGCGACACGCGGCCGGATTCGCCGCCCGGGCTCCGACGTGTCGGCGTCAGACGCTATTTTCGTGGGGTGACAACGCTTCACGGCCGTGGTGGCATACCCAGTCCCGGACGCCTGGGGTTGCTCGACGCCACGGCGTCGGCGGATCTCGCCGAACTGGGCTGGAACACCGAGGAGTCGGTGGATCTGCTGTGGTCGCTGTCCCGTGCCCCCGATGCCGATCTCGCACTGCGCGCGTTGATGCGCCTGCGATCGGCGGCCGCCGACGAGTGGTCGGCGATCGACGCACTCCTGCGCACCGACAAGGGATTTCGTGGTCGGCTCTTCGGCGTCCTCGGTTCGTCGGATGCCCTCGGTGATCACCTTGCCGCCGAGCCGTCGTCGTGGCACCTGCTCGAGACCGACACGCTGCCCGACGTCGCCGAGATCAACGCGACGATGCTCGCCGCCGTCGACGCCGTCGCCGAGCCGGGTGAGCAAAAGAAGGGCAACAAGATCTTTCGCGCCGGGTTCAGTGGACCGCGGGCGGTCGTCGCCCTGCGCGCGACGTACCGCAGTCTGGTGATGCAACTCGCCGCCCATGACGTGGCGTCGACGGTCGAGGACGAGAAGGTCATGTGGTTCCCCGAGGTGGGGGCCTATCTCGCCGATCTCGCCGACGCCGCGCTGACCGCCGCCCTGGCGGTCGCCTTCCGGGAAGTGTGCGGCGACAAGCCGATCCCGGTGCGTCTCGGTGTCATCGCGATGGGCAAATGCGGTGCGCGCGAGCTCAATTACGTCAGCGATGTGGACGTGGTGTTCGTCAGCGAACCCGCCGACGGGGTGGCCGCGCGTATCGCCGGGGAGATGATGCGCGTCGGCTCGCTGGCGTTCTTCGAGGTCGACGCGGCGCTGCGGCCCGAGGGCAAGGCGGGTGCGCTGACCCGCACACTGGAATCGCACGTGGCCTATTACAACCGGTGGGCCAAGACGTGGGAGTTCCAGGCACAGCTCAAGGCGCGTCCGATGACCGGCGACATGGAACTGGCCGCGGCGTATCACGAGGCCATCAACCCCATGGTGTGGCGTGCGGCCGAGCGTGAGGACTTCGTGCACGAGGTGCAGGCGATGCGCCGCCGCGTCGAGGACCTGGTGCCCGAGGATCAGCGTGAACGCAACCTCAAACTCGGCAGCGGAAGTCTGCGCGACGTCGAGTTCGCGGTGCAGTTGCTGCAGATGGTCCACGGTCGGGTCGACGAGGAACTGCGGGTGCGCGCCACCGTCGACGCGCTCGAGGCGCTCACCGCGGGTGGTTACGTCGGCCGGGACGACGGCGCCAACCTCATCGCCTCGTACCAGTTCCTGCGGCTGCTCGAGCACCGCCTGCAGTTGCAGCGCATGTCGCGGACGCATCTGCTGCCCGCGTTCGACGACGACGAGGGCATGCGCTGGCTGGCCCGCGCGGCGCACATCCGGCGCGAGGGAGAACTCGACGCGACCGCGGTACTGCGCCGGCAGATCAAGCACCAGGCTTTGCGGGTGCGCAAGCTGCATCAGAAGCTCTTCTACCGGCCGCTGCTGGAGGCGGCGACCCGGTTCAACACCGAGGAGCTCACGCTCTCCGACACCTCGGCCGAACGGCGCCTGGCCGCTCTGGGCTACGCACAGCCGCAGCGGGCGCTGAGTCACATCCGAGCTCTCGCCTCGGCGCCCGGACGGCGTGGACAGGTCCAATTGCTGATCCTGCCGCAGCTGCTCGAACACATCGGGGACACACCGGATCCCGATGCCGGCCTGCTCAATTACCGCCGCCTGTGCGAGGAGATGGACAACGACTGGTTCCTCCGACTGCTCCGCGACGACGGGGTGGTCGCCGAACGACTGATGCGGGTGCTGGGCACCTCGGAGTTCATCGCGAACCTGCTCATGCGCTCACCGGAGGTCATCCACCTCTACTCCGACGGTGCGAGCGGTCCCAAGCTGTGCGAGACCCGCCCGGAGGATGTCGCCAAGGGGCTGATCGCCTCGACGGTCCGACAGACCGATCTGCGTCGCGCCGTGGCGATCGCGCGCTCACACCGCCGGGCCGAACTCGCCCGGATCGCCTCGGCCGACATCCTCGGGATGATGGACGTCCCACAGGTCTGCCATGCGCTGTCGAGTGTGTGGGCCGCGGTCCTCAATGCCGCTCTGGCCGTGGCGATCAAGGCGTCGGAGGCCGAACGGAAGTCGCCGGCACCCGCGCGCATCGCGGTCATCGGCATGGGTCGTCTCGGTGGTCTGGAACTGGGCTACGGGTCCGACGCGGACGTGTTGTTCGTGTGTGAACCGGTACCCGGTGCCGAGGAGGCCGCCGCTGTGCGCTGGTCGCAGACCATCGCCGAGAAGGTCCGCTCGATGCTCGGCTCACCCAGCGAGGATCCGCCGCTGGTCGTCGACACCGGCCTGCGACCCGAGGGACGCAACGGTCCGGTCGTGCGCACCCTCGCCGCGTACGCGGCCTACTACGAGCAGTGGGCCCAGCCGTGGGAGGTCCAAGCGCTGCTGCGTGCCCATCAGGTCGCCGGCGACGACGAACTCGGCATCGAGTTCTTGTTGATGGCCGACAAGGTCCGCTACCCGGCCGGCGGGGTCTCGTCGGCGGCGGTGCGCGAGATCCGTCGTATCAAGGCACGCGTCGATTCCGAACGCCTGCCCCGTGGTGCGGATCCGGCGACCCACACCAAACTCGGTCGCGGTGGCCTCGCCGACGTCGAGTGGACCGTGCAGCTGATGCAGCTGCGCTACGCACACCGTTACACCTCGTTGCACAACACCTCGACGTTGCAGACGCTCGACGCGATCGGCTCGGCCGAACTGCTCGCCGAAACCGATGTGGCGATCCTCAAGGAGGCGTGGTTGACGGCGACCAAGGCGCGCAACGCGCTGGTCCTCGTCCGGGGTAAGCCGGTCGATCAACTCCCGGCGCCGGGAAAGCAGTTGCGCCAGATCGCTTTCGCCGCCGGCTGGCCCGAGGACCAGGCCGCGGAGTTCCTGGAGAATTATCTGCGCGTCACCCGACGCGCGAAGAATGTGGTGCGCAAGGTCTTCGGGGCATGAGGTGCGCGGCCTGCTGAGGTTCCTCACCCTGTCGCTGGCGTGGCTACTGGTCATCGCGACCGGCCTGGCAATCTGGCTGCACTACATCGCCTCCCGCGGGACGGTGGCGGTGTATGCGACCGCAGCGGTGCCCGTCGCGGTGGTGACCGGAGCGGTGGCGGTCCTGCTGTTCGCGGTCCTGCGACGGTGGATTGCGCTGTTCGTGGCGGTCCTGGCCGTCGTCGGGGTGTGCTTCACGCAAGGGCCGCTGTGGGTATCGCAGACCCCACCCGCGGGCGATCGGTTCACCGTCGTCAGCGCCAACCTGCGTTTCGGTGAGGGGTCCGTCGACGACGTCGCCGCGGCGGCGCGTGACGCACAACTGGTGTCGCTGCAGGAGGTCACCCCACAGGCCCTCGAGCGCATCCGCAACAGCGCACTGGCGCAACGGTTTCGGTACGAGTACGCGCTCCCCGGGCCGGCGGCCGCCGGGGGGATGCTGTTGAGTCTGCGCCCACTCGACGACGAGCGTCGGCTACCGAACATGTTGCTCAACAACCTGAGCGCACAGACGGTGGTGCCGGGTGGGCCGCGCACGCGGGTGCTCGCGATCCATGCGCCTGCACCACTGTCGGGGCATGCGGGGGAGTGGGATCACGACCTGGGGCTGCTGCGCGACCAATTGCATGACCTGCCCGACGGTCCGGTCATCGTCGCCGGTGACTTCAACGCCACCTGGGACCACGCGCAGTACCGGGCGCTGCTGTCCCATGGCTTTGCCGACGCCACCTCGCAGGCGGGCGCCCGACTGCAGCCGACGTTCCCGACCGATCGTCTCGGAGGCCGACCGCTGGCCGCGATCGATCGGGTCGTGGTCCGCGGCTTCGTCGCCACCGCCGTGCACACGTTCTCCATCGCGGGGTCGGATCACCGCGGAGTGGTGGTGTCGCTGGTGGCCGGGTGAGCGGCGGCGAGCACGGCGAGGTCGGTATCACCGGAGCAGTGGCGCCGGCCGTGATCGGCGTCCTCGGGTTACGGATGCCGGTGTGGGGTGGTATCACTGGTGGCAACATGACATCTCTCACCGATTCCCCCGCCACCCAGCCGGTCGCCGTCTCGACGCGTCTGCGCGAGGCGACCGCAGTGGCTCATCAGCAGGCGGAGAACTCGCCGTTCATCGATGATCTGATGTCGGGGCGACTCGACGTCGCCGCGTATCGGCGGCTCGCCGAGCAACTGTTCTTCGTCTATCGCGCGCTGGAGTCGGTCGGCGATGCCCTGGCCGAGGATCCGGTCGGTGGCGCGGTGCACGACGAGCGGCTGCGACGGGTCCCGCGACTGCGCACCGACCTCGCCGCCCTCGGATCCGACGTCGACGCCGTATCCCCGTTGCCAGCGGTGGCGGCCTACGTCGAGGCGATCGAGGCGACCCGCTCGGATGCCGCGCGCTACGTCGCACACCACTACACCCGCTACCTCGGTGACCTCAGCGGTGGTCAGGTCGTGGCCCATCGGATGCGCCAGCACTACGGTGTCGAGGATTCCGCGCTGTCGTTCTACGCCTTCGACATCGACAAACTCAAGCGCTACAAGGACGCCTACCGCGACCGCCTCGACGCCTTACCCCTCGACGACGCCGGGGTGGATCGTCTGGTGGCCGAAGCGGTCCGCGCCTTCGAACACAACCAGGCACTGTTCGCCGACCTCGACCGCACTCGCGGCTGACCCTGCCGCGGGTCGGTTACCCGTCGCCGGCGGTGCGCCCGTCAATCGAGCGCGTCGATCATGCCGGCGAGGCCGTCGAGGATCACGCCGAGGCCGAACTCGAACTGTTCGACGTCGAAATCGTCGTCACCGTCGGCCATCGTCTGCACCGCAGCTGTCAGGGCGGGGAATCGTTCCGGGTCGATCAGCGATGCCACCACGGCCTCGTATCCCGGCGTTGGTGGCTGTGTCCC
This sequence comes from Gordonia sp. N1V, assembly GCF_029269935.1. Classification (NCBI taxonomy): domain Bacteria; kingdom Bacillati; phylum Actinomycetota; class Actinomycetes; order Mycobacteriales; family Gordoniaceae; genus Gordonia; species Gordonia sp. N1V. The sequence goes on along the minus strand of NZ_JARJDD010000001.1, from coordinate 257,203 downwards.
TTCTCGTGCCCCCGCTCGTGCCCCGCCGCCCGGCAGTAGGCCCATCTGCGCCGACTGCCGGATGTGCTGGCGGACGAATCCGTCCACCAGTAGCAAGGCATTCATCTTCTGGGGCCCGGTCAGTGCGGTGGGATCGAAGGCGCGGACGCCCGACTCGGTCCAGGACAACACGTTGGGTCCGACCGGTGGCCGTGACATCGGGATCTCGGTCAGCCACGGGCGTGTGCGCAGGGTCGATGCCGCCGCGCGCGCCCAATCGGTGATCCGCTCGCGCCACGATCCAGTGGTCGCCAGGCGTGGGTCGGCGGTCCCGTAAGCCTCGTCGACGAGGAGATCGATGACGTCGTCCTTGCTGTCGACGTAGCGATACAGCGACATCGCCGTGAGGCCGACGCTCTGGGCGATGGCTTTCATCGACACGGCCTCCCAGCCGCGGTCGTCGGCGATGGCGACCGCGGCGCGGGCGATGTCGCGGATGGTCAGGGTCGGTTTGGGGCCTCGGCGGGGGGTGTCGGGGACTCGGCCCCACAGCAGTGCGACCGACGTCGGTAACCGCACGGGCATCGGTGCGGGTGCGGCTGGTCCGCGCTCGACGGCGTCAGGGTCGTCCGGAGCATCCATGTCGACATCCTACTAATTGCTTGCGCCGTATACAGTTCAGTCCTACTATCTGCGTAGGCAATAAACAGTATATGCCATAGACGGAAAGGTTTGGTGTCATGCCTCACGTACGAATCGCGCGCTCGCCCTGGGTGGCGTTGACTGCGCTGTGTCTGCCGATGCTCATCGTCTCGATGGACGTGTCGGTGTTGTTCTTTGCGGTTCCGTTCATCGCAGCGGATCTCAATCCCTCACCTGCACAACAACTCTGGATCTTCGATGTGTACGGCTTCGTGCTGGCCGGGCTGTTGCTGACCATGGGGTCGCTCGCCGACCGATTCGGTCACCGCCGCGTTCTCATGTGGGGCGCGGTCGGCTTCAGCGGTGCGTCGTTGCTCGCGGCTTTCTCGAGCACGCCGGAGATGCTGATCATCGCTCGCGCGGTGCTCGCGGTCGCCGGTGCGACGCTGATGCCCTCGACGCTGGCACTCATCCGCCACGTCTTCGACGACGATGCCGCGCGGGCGAAAGCGGTGGCCACCTGGAACGCCGTGCTGGCCGGGGGAGTGGCGCTCGGTCCGATCATCTCCGGTGTGCTGCTCGAGCATTTCTGGTGGGGCTCGGTGTTTCTGATCAACATTCCGGTCATGGTCGCCCTGCTGATCGCGGCACCCCTGCTGCTACCCGGACACACCGCGGTACCGGGACGACGCATCGACGTTCTCAGTGCGCTCATGGCGTTCGGGACGATCCTGCCCGTGATCTATGCGATCAAGGAGATCGCCGCCGACGGGTGGTCGCCGGGCCGGCTGGCAATCGGTGTCGTGGGGGTGGTGCTCGGGGTGGCCTTTGTGAGACGTCAACGGCGCCTGGGGGATCCGATGCTCGACCTGGCGCTTCTCGGTGAGCGCCGGTTCGCGGCGTCGATCTGGACCAATCTCATCTGCATGTTCGCGCTGCTCGGCAACTCGATCATGGTGACGCAATACCTGCAGTCGGTACTCGGTTTCAGCCCGCTGCGGGCCGCCCTGTGGAGTGTGGTGCCATCGCTGTTCGTCGCGGTGGCGGCGCCGACTGCGGCCGTGGCGGCCGGACGGTTCGGCCGTCCCGCGGTCATGGTCGGGGGACTGGTGGTGGCGGCCTGTGGCTTCGCGCTGCTCGCGGCCCTCATCGGTCAGGACTCACTGCTCGTGGTGCTCGTCGCGTCGACGTTGCTCGCCGGCGGAATCGTGGCGACCACCTCGGTGATCGCCGACCACGTCGTCGGGATCGCACCTGCCGATCGTGCCGGAGCGACCTCGGGGCTGCTGGAGACATCGAGTGAACTCGGCGGTGCGCTGGGCATCGCGCTGCTGGGAAGTGTGCTCAACGCGGTCTACCGCGTGAGCTATCCGGCGGGCGTGGGGCCAGTGGAGGCAGGCCGCAGTCTGGCCGGGGCGAGCGCGGTGGTGCATCGCGAACCCGCCGAGATGGCCGCACAGATCCTCGACGCTGCGCGCGGTGCATTCGTCGACGGGATGGCGGTGGTGGCCTGGGTGGGAGCCGGAATCCTGGGGGTGACCGCGGTGCTGATCGTGTGGGCGGCGCGCACGCCGTCGGTCGACCGCTTGCCGACGGTCTCCGAGGGAGTTACCGATCGTGTTCGCTCACATCTGCGAGCAGAACGTGATGGGGATCAGTAGACCTCGACCTTGGAGCCGGACTTCAAGATGAGTTCGCTGCGATCGTCGGAGCTGTGGGCGAGTTCGACGAGGCGTTGGTCGGTGCCATGCGGAACCTGTTTGCGGACGACGGCACGGATGCCGTCCAGGGCGATGCGATCGCCGGGGACGAGATCTTCAACAAAAAGCATACGGGACATGAGAAGAAGATTACGGGCTGAGATGTGATCGCGTGAGAGCAAAAGGTCCTCCGTGGCATCATTCACATTTTGTCCTGTGACCTGCGTCATGAGGTGCCCCGGAGACTGTCCGGTCTCACGCACACCGCGGGCCCACCGACTCTGTTGTCGGGTGGGCCCGCGGTGCTTTGTGTCAGAGATCAGCAGTCGTAGTAGAGCGCGAACTCGTACGGATGCGGACGGATCTGGACCGGCTCGATCTCGTTCTCACGCTTGAGCGCGATCCAGGTCTCGATGAGGTCCTCGGTGAACACGCCACCGGCGGTGAGGTATTCGTGATCCTCTTCGAGTTTGTCGATGACCGCCGACAGCGAGGTCGGGGCCTGCGGGATGTTCTTGGCCTCCTCGGGCGGCAGCTCGTAGAGATCCTTGTCGACGGGCTCGTGCGGCTCGATCTTGTTCTTGATGCCGTCGAGGCCGGCCATCATCATCGCCGCAAAGGCCAGGTACGGGTTGCCCGAGCTGTCGGGGCAACGGAACTCCAGGCGCTTGGCCTTCGGATTGTTGCCGGTGATCGGGATGCGCACGCACGCCGACCGGTTGCGCTGGCTGTACACCAGGTTGATCGGGGCCTCGTAGCCCGGCACCAGACGCTTGTAGGAGTTCACCGTGGGGTTGGTGAAGGCCAGCAACGACGGTGCGTGATGCAGGATGCCGCCGATGTAGTAGCGCGCCAGATCCGACAGGCCCGCGTATCCGGCCTCGTCGTGGAACAGCGGCTTGCCGTCCTTCCACAGCGACTGGTGGGCGTGCATGCCCGAGCCGTTGTCGCCGAACAGCGGCTTCGGCATGAAGGTGACGGTCTTGCCGTTCGCGTACGCGGTGTTCTTGATGATGTACTTGAACAGAAGGACGTCGTCGGCGGCGTGCAGCAGCGTGTTGAACTTGTAATTGATCTCGGCCTGGCCGCCGGTACCGACCTCGTGGTGACCGCGCTCGAGCTCGAAGCCCGCGTTGGTCAGGTTGGTCGACATCTCGTCGCGCAGGTCGACGTAGTGGTCGTAGGGCGCCACCGGGAAGTAGCCGCCCTTGGGGCGGACCTTGTAGCCGAGGTTCGGTGAACCGTCGGGGTCGGTGGGCGAACCGGTGTTCCACCAGCCGGACTCGGACTCGACCTCGTAGAAGGTGCCGTTCATCTGCGAGTCGAAGGCGACCGAATCGAAGATGTAGAACTCGGCCTCGGCGCCGAAGAAGCAGGTGTCGGCGATGCCGGTGGAGGCCAGGTAGTCCTCGGCCTTGCGGGCGACGTTGCGCGGGTCGCGGCTGTAGGCCTCACGGGTGAACGGATCGTGGACGAAGAAGCTGACGTTCATCGTCTTGGCGCGACGGAAGGGGTCGATCCGCGCGGTGGCCGGATCGGGGAGCAGCATCATGTCGGACTCGTCGATCGACTGGAAGCCGCGCACCGACGAGCCGTCGAATGCCAGGCCGTCCTCGAACACCGACTCGTCGAAGGCCGAAGCCGGAATCGAGAAGTGCTGCATCACACCGGGCAGGTCACAGAAGCGGATGTCGACGTACTCGACACCTTCCTTCTTGATGCCCTCGAGTAGTTCTTCGTTGCTGCTGTACACCGTGCGGTGACTCCTTAACTTGTCGGGGTCAGGCCGGCGTGTACACGCGGACCTGACGCGCCTGGACCACCGCGCAAGAAACCGCGGCGGATCTCAGCCAGAACCGTATGGACGCGACGTTGCCCGCACGTCAAGGAAGTGTTTCCCCTGTGTTACACGGCCGTGGCGATGCGTTGTCGTGCCCACGGCAACTATTCCGTATGCACGCCCCGGAAGAAAGCGAACGGTGATCTCGTCAGGGAAGTCACTGCCTCTACCATGGAAAACATGAACGACCCGCGGATCACCGGCAAAACCGAGCACGCGAGCACCGGGCATGTGGGTGCCGGGGGTGATCGCGCATGAGCAGGGCCACCGGCTCCTGGTTGTCGGGCCCGCAGTCGGGCGCACCGGTCGACCTCGAATATCGCGGCGCCGACCTCGGCCTGCCCGAGAGCGGACCCGGAGCGCTCGTCCCCGGGTGGCCGCGCACGTTGGCGCTGCTCGTCGACTGGATCATCGGCGGCGGGCTGTCGCTGTTCTTCGTCGGCTTCGGATCACCGAACCTCGGCCTCGCCGTGCTCGCCGTGTGGTTCGTCATCGGCGTGTTCACCGTGACGATGTTCGGCTTCACGCCCGGGCAGTTCGCCGTGGGCATGCGGGTGGCGCGCGTCGACCACGGACCCGAGCGACTGGCCGACGAGATCGCCGGGAAGGCTCCCGTCGCCGCGGTCGGCGTGATCCGTGCATTGATGCGGCAGGTGCTGATCGTGTTCCTGGTGCCCGCACTGATGAACGACTACAACGGCCGCGCACTGCACGATCGCGCGACCGGCACCGCGATGGTCCGGAGTCGCTGAGGGCGGGCGTCTGGTGCGTGGGCGTGTCGGTGCGAATCGAGGTCGGCGCGAGGCGCTGACGCTGACTGCCGTGCTGAGCATCGGCGCACTGGTGCTTTCCGTGTTCGGTGTGCTGGAGCGTGGTGAGGCGGCCCAACCGCCGGAGAGTCGCACGCTGGGACAGATGGCCGCGCCGCCCGAAGCCCGATGGAGCGTCGACGCGGCTTCGCTGTTCGGCAAAGACTTCGACGATGCGAGCGTGTCCGTCGAGGCGGCCGACGATCATCTCCTGGTGCGGGTGTCGCGGAACAGGCTCGGCCGTCCGTCCGCGGTGCTCGCCATCGATCCCGACACGGGCAGGCCGCTGTGGAGGGCGCCGAGAATCGGATGGGAGAACTCCTGTGCGATCAGTCGCGACAAGAGACTCGCGTGCACCCGAATGGCCAGAGACGGTGCCGCGATCGTGACCAGGGTGTCGTTCGTCGATCCGGATACCGGAGACGACGTCGCCACCGCGACGATCCCGATCTCGGGGTCCTCGAGGATCATGCGCGCCGGCGACGGCTTCCTGGTGCTGATCGTCGAGATGGAGAACATCACGCTCCCCGAGGAGATCCCCGTGGACTCCACGTTGGTGCCCGTTGCGGGCTTTGGTACCGACGCCGATGTGCCACCGCTACAGACGGTCATCACCAGGTTCGATTCCCGCGGGCATGCGTTGTGGACGGTGCGCCCGCCGCTCGATCAGGGGCAACGGTGGTCTCCGAAGCCGCGAATCTGGTTGCGCTGAGCGGTTTTCGCGGTGGAGTCACCGTTCTTCGCCTCGACTCCGGCCGACTACTGCACTCGGCGGACGGTCGGGAGGCGGTGGTCATCCACCGATCCGGGTTCGTGACGAGCGGTCTCCCCGGGGCGGGCCGGGACACGATCGACTTCTTCGATGCCGACGGGGTGCGGACCGGTGAGATCTCAGGATGGCGTATCTCGTCCGGGGACAGTGCTGCCGGCCCGGTGCAGGCCATCAATGTCGACTTCATTTCTGTGGAGTCGAACACCACGATCGGACTGGCGTCGGGAGCCGGCGCCGACCTGAGGTGGACGCGGCCGTCGCAGGGTTCCTCACTGCAGATGCTCGGCGATCGGTATGTCGTCACCGTCGTCGACGAATTCAGCGAAGACCTGAGCAGCACGCGCAGGTGGACGGTGCTCGACGCCCGGTCCGGTTCCCGGATCAGTGGTTTCACCGCCGGTTTCGGACAGGGATTCGTCGGCTTCGACGGCGTTCGCATGATCCTGGGCGGAGAGGCCGATGCAGACCAGCGACCGAGCAGCCCTGCACTCGGCGCGTACGACATTCGGACCGGAGCCCAACGGTGGCACCTGCCGGCACCGAACACCGCGGCACACTGGCAGGTCGTGGCCGGCCACCTGCTACTCGTCGACGACGGAGTCGACGCCGGAACTCGGTCGTCGATCGTCGGTTACGCCGCGTGACCGACGCGGTCGGCGTCCGACCGCATAGTGATCAGGCGCCGCGTGATCAGGCGCCGCGACGCCGCGCGGTGCGCTGCATGCTGCGCATCTTGGCATTACCGGGCAGCGGGCCCTTGGGCATGCCCGGTCCGGGCTGCTTGCCGCCGAGCGCCGACAACCGGCCCTCGAGGGTCTCCATGCGCTTGCGGTCGATGTTGCCCGGCAGCTTGTTGAGGTGCCGTTCGAGCTTCGACAACGGCACCTGGCCGTCGTCGTTGCCGACCATGATCTGGTAGATCGGGGTGTCACCGACAACGCGCGCGACTTTCTTCTTCTCTTGTCCCAGAAGCGTTGTGACGCGACTCGGGGAGCCCTCGCCGACGAGGATGACCCCGGGCTTGCCGATCACCCGGTGCACGGCGTCGAGATGGGAGGTGCCGGTGACCGCTTGCTGCACCCGCCACTGGCCGCGCATGTTCGACAGCGCCCATCCGGCTGCTCCGGGTTGCCCTTCGGCCTTGGTGTAGACGGTCTTCTGCACGCGCCGTCCGAAGAGGAGGAAGGCGGCGAGAATACCGAGCACCACACCGATGGGAACGAGCAGCCACGGAGAGCCGACGAACAGACCGATCACCACGAAGATCGCCACGATCAGCACGAACAGGCCGACCATGTACGGGATCAGCCGTTTGTCTTCCTTGCGCTGCATCTGGAACGCCTGCCAGAGCTGCGTGAACCGCTCCTTGGAGGCCTTCCGTCGGGCCTGTCGTGCGGCCTTCTTGTCCGCTTTGCTCGCCGCTTGCGCCTTTGCCATGCTCACCAGGATACGTCTGCGGGCGCGCTGATCGACAATGCGGTCACCGGCGCAGGTGTCCGGTTCAGCGGGCCAGTCGCGCCATCAACGAGGAGGCCTCCTGGCTGGCCGATCCCTCGTCGGCGAGGTGCGCCAACGACGGCGGCAACTCCCGCCCGTGATGCGCCATCGCCTGCGCGTAGAGCCGGCCGGCGCGGTAGGACGAACGCACGAGCGGCCCGGCCATCACCCCGGCGAATCCGACCTCGCGGGCGAACTCGGAATGATCGACGAACTCCTCGGGCTTGACCCAACGCTCCACCGGATGGTGGCGCGCCGAGGGGCGCAGGTATTGGGTGATCGTCAGGATGTCGCAACCGGCCTCGTGCAGGTCGACGATCGCCGACTGCACCTCGGCCGGGGTTTCACCCATCCCGAGGATGAGGTTGGACTTGGTGACCAGACCGAAGTCACGGGCCTGGGTGAGCACATCGAGGGACCGCTCGTAGCGGAACGCCGGACGAATCCGCTTGAAGATCCGCGGCACCGTTTCCAGGTTGTGTGCGAGCACTTCCGGCCGGGACTCGAAGACCTCGGCGAGCAGATCGGGCTTGGCGTGGAAGTCGGGGATCAGATTCTCCACACCGGTACCAGGGTTGAGCCGGTGGATCGCACGCACCGTCTCGGCGTAGAGCCAGACACCCTCGTCGGGGAGGTCGTCGCGGGCGACGCCGGTGATGGTGGAGTAGCGCAGGCCCATCGCCTGCACGCTCTCGGCGACGCGGCGGGGCTCGTCGCGATCGAGTTCGGCGGGCTTGCCGGTATCGATCTGGCAGAAGTCGCACCGGCGGGTGCACTGCTCGCCGCCGATGAGGAAGGTGGCCTCGCGGTCTTCCCAGCACTCGTAGATGTTGGGGCATCCGGCTTCCTCGCAGACCGTATGCAGCCCTTCGCGTTTCACCAAACCTTTGAGTTCGGTGTACTCGGGCCCCATCGTCGCGCGCGTCTTGATCCAGGAGGGCTTGCGTTCGATCGGGGTCTGCGCGTTGCGGATCTCCAGGCGTAACAACTTGCGTCCGTTGGGGGACGGGTCGGTCGGCGCGGCGGGCGAGGCGGGGGTGGACGAGGTGAGGGCGGACGAGGCGGGGGGCGACCCTTGTGGGGTCGACGCCGGCGCCGTGGGTGCGGTGCGGGTCTCTGACACGGTCACCGCACCGATGCTACGCGCGCGCCGTCGGCATGCCCGACCTGCGGGGTGAGGGCGATCTCACTGTGGTCCAGAGCCGCGAGGACGGCGTCGGCGACCTCATCGGCGAGGTCGCCGACCGAGAGTTCCCGCCCGGCCTCGCGGCTCAGGGACGTGACCCCGGCGTCGGCGATGCCGCACGGAACGATCGCGTCGAAGGCGCTCATGTCGGGGTCGACGTTGAGGGCGAACCCGTGCAGCGCGACCCCGCGCGCCACCCGGATGCCGATCTGGCCGAGTTTGCGTTCCCCGGACTGTCCCAGGTCGGGCGAGTCGTCGACGACCCAGACGCCCGACCGGCCGGCGACGCGGGTGGTGGCCACGCCGTGCGCCGCACAGACACCGATGAGCGCCGCCTCGAGCCGGCGGACGTACTCGACGACGTCGAGGGGCTCGGCGAGCTTGATGATCGGATAGCCGACGAGCTGTCCGGGCCCGTGCCAGGTGATCCGTCCGCCACGGTCGACGTCGATCACCTCGGCGCCGTTGGTCGGACGATCGGCGTCCTCGGTTCTCTTGCCCGCGGTGTAGATCGACGGATGCTCGAGCAGCAGCAACAGATCGTGATCGAGTGTGCCGTCGGCACGTTCGCCGGCGAGTCGATGCTGAAGGTCGTAGGCCTCGCGGTAGTCGAGGACACCGAGCCGCCGGATCTCGACGGGCGTGTCGGCTGCGCGCAGCGATGCCCGTCGGGTACCGATGGCTGTCGGTGTGTCAGCGTCCATTGGCGTACTCCAGCCCCGAATCGATGGTGAGATGGGTGAAGACGAAGTCGTGGTCGGTGAGCACACCGGGTGCAACGCGTTGGGAGTACAGAACCATTTCCTCGATCATCTCGCCGCCCGCCTTGCGGGCGACGAACGCGGGAACGCCCATCAGGGTGGGCCGGTGCACCGACCGGCCGAAGGCGTCGACGAACGTCGCGAACGGAACCGCTCCGGGTGCGCACAGGTTCACCGGACCGCTGATCGCCGAATCCAGCACGAACTCGATCGCTCGGATCTCGTCGACCAGTGAGATCCACGAGAAGTACTGCTGCCCATTGCCGATGGTGCCGCCGAGGCCGAGCTTGAACAGCGGTCGGAGTTTGGCCAGCAGGCCACCGTGCGGTGCGAGCACCGGTGCGGTCCGCAACAGGACGACACGGGTCCGGTCGCCCGAGTTGGCGGTCGCCGCGGCCTCCCAGTCGACGGTCAGCTCGGCCAGGAATCCCGAGCCGGGGCCGTCGACCTCGGTGGCCGTCCGCGCGCCGGTGTCCCCGTAGTACCCGGTGGCGCTCGCGCTCACCAGGGTGGGGACACCGGTCCGGCGGACGGCCTCGGCGATGACCTCGGTCGGCGGGATCCGGGAGTCGCGGAGTTCTTGTTTGAACCGTCCGCTCCACCGGCCGTTGCCGACCCCGACGCCGCCGAGGCTCACCACCGCGTCGACGCCGTCGAGGGCCTCGTCAGGAACACCGAATGTCTCGGGGTCCCAACTGAATTCACCGGGCTCGGTCGCCTCGCGCCGGACCAGCCGGCGCACCGAATGGCCCGCCGATTCCAGCGCGGTGATCAGGGCCGAACCGATCAGCCCCGACGAGCCGGCGACGGCTACCCGCATCGGTGCCTAGAGGCCCAGTTCGGCGGCGAACGAGCCGGCCTCGAGTCGCTTCTTGATCGTCGTCAGGAAGCGACCGGCGTCGGCGCCGTCGATCAGGCGGTGATCGTAGGTCAGCGGCAGGTACGACATCGACCGCACCGCGATCGACTCCGAACCGTCGTCGCCGGTGATGACCACCGGGCGCTTGACGATTGCGCCGGTACCGAGCATGGCCGCCTGCGGCGGCACCAGGATCGGGGTGTCGAACAGGGCGCCCTGGCTCCCGATGTTGGTGATGGTGAAGGTGCCACCGGCCAACTCGTCGGGCTTGAGGCCGTTGGTGCGGGCGCGGGCGGCGATGTCGGCGATGGCCCGGGCCAGTCCGGCGATCGAGAGGTCGTCGGCGTTGTGGATCACCGGCGAGAGCAGGCCCTGCTCGGTGTCGACGGCGATACCGAGATGCACCTTGTCGTAGTATGTGATCTCCTTCTTGTCCTCGTCGATGGAGGCGTTGACGTTCGGATGCGCCTTGAGTGCCTCCACGACGGCCTTGGCGATGAACGGCAAGAAGGTCAGGTTCACTCCCTCGGAAGCCTTGAACGACTCCTTGGCCGCCTTGCGCAGTGACACGATCTTGCTCATGTCGACCTCGAAGACCTGCGTCAGCTGAGCACTGGTCTGCAGCGACTCGCGGGTCTTCTTCGCGGTGATCTGACGGATGCGGTTGATCTTCTGCGTGGTGCCACGCAGTGCCGCGAGTTCGGGCTTGACCTCCGGCGACGACGCGGCCGGTGTGGCTGCGGGCGCCGGTGCGGCGGCCGGGGCCGGGCTCGAGGCCGGCTCGGGGGCCTTCTTCGCCTCGGCGGCGGCGAGCACGTCCTGCTTGCGGATGCGGCCGCCGACCCCGGTGCCCTTGAGGCTCGATAGGTCGATGTCGTTCTCCGCAGCCAACTTTCGGACCAACGGGGTCACGTACGGGGTGGACTGCAGATCGGTGGAATCGTCGGCGGGGGCTGCGGCGGAGGCGACCTTGACCGGTTCGGGTTCCGGCTCACTCGTGGCGGGCGCCTCCTCGGATTTCGCGGGTTCTGGCTCGGACTTGGCGGGCTCGGGCTGCGGCTCCGGCTCCGGTTCGGGCTCGGGCTTGGAGCCGGCGGCCGAGGCATCGCCGATCACCGCGAGCTTGCCACCGACCTCGATGACGTCGTCCTCCTGCGCGAGGATCTCGAGCAGGGTTCCGGCGACGGGGGACGGGATCTCGGTGTCGACCTTGTCCGTGGAGACCTCGAGCAGTGGTTCGTCCGCGGCGACCTCGTCGCCGACGGCCTTGAGCCAGTTGGTCACCGTGCCCTCGGTGACCGACTCGCCGAGTTCAGGCATCAGCACGTCGGTCCCGGAGGCCCCGCTGTCACCGGTGGCGGCGGCGGGCTTCTCGGCCGGAGCCTCTGCCTCGGTCGAGGGCGCCTCGGTGTCCTGTTCGGCCGCACCGGCTTCGGTCGGTTCGTCGCCGCCCGCCGAGTCGTCGGAATCGGCCGAGTCGTCGGATCCGGAGTCCCCGGAATCGTCGGCGCTCTCCCCGGCATCACCGATCAGGGCGAGTTCGCCGCCGATCTCCACGACGTCGTCTTCCTGGGCGATGATCTTGGTGAGGACGCCGGAGGTGGGGGCGGGGATCTCGGTGTCGACCTTGTCGGTCGACACCTCCAGCAGGGGCTCGTCGGCCTCGACGGTGTCGCCCTCTTCCTTCAACCACCGGGTGACGGTCCCCTCGGTGACACTCTCACCGAGGGCGGGCATCTGGACGGAGAAGGCCATTGCTGTTGACTCCTGAACTCGACGTGGTGGGTCTGTGCGTGATGCGGGGTGTCGCGGTGTGTGCGCCGCGTCTCCCAGGCGTGTGGCGGGTGGCCCGGCGCCCATCGCTAGACCCTACCCGCCGTACGCGCCACGGACGTGGTGTGTGGCGCAAAAGTGGCCGATCAGCCGTTGGCCGCGATGTCCTCGAGGACCTTCGTGATCGTGCGGACCGGTACGCCCGTACCACCCTTGGGTGTGTAGCCCCAGGGGCCGGAGGTGTTGAAGGCGGGACCGGCGATGTCGATGTGGGCCCATTGCACCCCGTCGGGCACGAACTCCTTGAGGAACAGACCCGCGGCGAGCATGCCGCCCCACCGGTGCGGGGTGACGTTCGCCAGATCGGCGACCCGCGACTTGAGATCGGCACGCAGTTCCGACGGCAGCGGCATGGGCCAGGCGTTCTCGCCGATCTCGGCCGACAGTGCCGACACCCGGTCGCGGAAGTCGTCGGTCCCCATGACCCCGGGGGTGCGGGTGCCCAGGGCAACCATCTGCGCCCCGGTCAGGGTGGCGGTGTCGATGAGGTAGTCCGGATCGTCTTCGCAGGCGCGCACGATGGCGTCGGCGAGGACGAGGCGTCCCTCGGCGTCGGTGTTGAGGACCTCGACGGTCGTCCCGCCGTACTGGGTCAGGACGTCGCCGGGACGCTGCGCGGTCCCCGACGGCATGTTCTCGGCCATCGGCACGGTGGCGGTCACCGACACCGGCAGGTCGAGACGCGCGGCGGCGATGGTCGCCGCGATCACCGCGGCCGCGCCGCCCATGTCGGAGGTCATCTGATCCATGTTGGCGGCCGGCTTGATCGAGATTCCACCGGTGTCGAAGGTGATGCCCTTGCCGACAAGCGCCACCTTCTTGGCCGACTTCTTGCCCGCGTGGGTCAATCGCACCAGACGCGGCAACCGGGACGAACCCTTGCCGACGCCGACGATCCCGCCGTAGCCGTCCTTCTCGAGGGAGTCGAAGTCGAGGATCTCCACCTTGAGTCCGGCCTTCGCGCCCAACTCGCGCGCACGTTCGGCGAACTCCTCCGGGTAGAGGTGGCTCGGCGGGGTGTTGACGAAGTCACGGGCGATGGCCACCGAATCGGCGACCGCGATGGCATGTGCCAGTTCGGCTTTCGCCGCCTTGTCGGCGGACTCGACCACGACGTGCACGGTGCCGGGCAGTTGCTTGGTCGACGCCGAGCGCGACGAGCGGAACTCCTCGAAGCGGTAGGCGCCGAGGAACAGTCCCTCAACCGCGGCACCGATGTCGGTGGAGCCCAGGGTGGTGGCGACGACGTCGAAGCCCTCGAGGGAACGGATCGCGACACCGGCGGCCTGGCGGAGTTTCTCCGGGTCGTCGAGCGATTTCTCGTCGCCGACGCCGACGGCCACCACAACGCGTACGCCGAGTGATTCCGGCGCCGCCAGCCGGGTGACCTCACCGTGGGAACCGGTGGCGCCCACCGCCGACAGCGCGGCGGTGACTGCCGCCGCCGACGCATCGTCGAGGACGTCGGCGCCGAGCAGGGTCGGTGCAGCGGGGTCGGTGGTGTTGTCGGCAGTGGTGTCGTCGGAGGAGGTGGCGACGAGGCCGAGTACGAGGGCCTCGTCGTCTTTGTCGATGGAGGTGGTCAGGGTGATCTGGGGACCGCGAGTGCGGTCGACGCTCTCGTTCTTGCTCACCCGACCAACCTTGCCACAGGCGCCTCGTCGGCTGCCCGTCATCCGACCGACCGACGTGCCATCGCAGCGGGAACCCGCCACAACGACGCGGCGTTGCGATGGCGGTGTGACGACGAGAGACGGGGTGGGCGAACAGATGAGGCGAACCAGGGCGGCATGGGTGATCGCACTCGTGGTGATCGCCGCATGCACGGCGACGGTGATCGGCGTCCGTGCATACCGCCATGACGACGACGCGGTGTCCCGCGCGGTGAACGGGATGACCGGCCGGGCGAGGCCGCCGTTTCCGGTCGTCGACACCACCACACTGACCGCTTCTCGAGCCCGCATCATCGAGTCGGTACGCGCCGAATACGCGCGCAATGCGTCGGGCACCACCTATTCCGGCGGCGTCGACGAACCATGGTGCGCCGACTTCGTCAGCACCGTGATGCACGAATCCGGTGTGCCGCTGGACAATCCGAACTCCGGATCGTGGCGCATCCCGGGTGTGGCGACGCTCACCGACTACCTGCACAGCTCGGGACGCTGGCGGGGGCCGGGTCATCGCCCGCAGCCCGGCGACATCGTGATCTACGACAAACCCAGCCGGTGGGGCCAACACACCAACATCGTGGTTGCCGTCAACGGCGATGAGGTGACAACCGTCGGCGGCAACCAGCCACCGGATGGGGTCACCCTGCACACCGCCGACCTCGCCACCGATCCCGGACTGCAGGGGTTCGGGGTTCCCGCCGGGAGCTGAGCTCCCGTGGTGATCGTCCTGTGCGCCGCGCTCGCGGTAGGTTGAGCGCCATGACCGAACTCCTCGCCGGACCCATTGCCGATCGACACGCAGCACTCGGGGCGAGTTTCGCCAAATTCGGCGGGTGGGACATGCCCGTCGCGTACTCGGGCACCGTCGCCGAGCACACCGCGGTACGCGAGGCCGTCGGCATCTTCGACGTGAGCCACCTCGGCAAGGCGTTGGTCGCCGGCCCCGGCGCCGCGGAGTTCGTCAACGCCACCCTGTCCAACGACCTCGCCAAGATCGCGCCGGGCAAAGCCCAATACACGTTGTGCTGCAACGATTCCGGCGGCGTCATCGACGATCTGATCGCCTACCTCGTCGCCGACGACGAGGTGTTCCTCGTGCCCAACGCCGCCAACACCGCAGCGGTCGTCGCAGCGTTGGCGGCGGTCGCGCCCGACGGTGTCGCGATCACCGATCTGCACCGCGAGTACGCGGTGTTCGCGGTGCAGGGACCGAAAAGCCCGGAAGTGCTCGCCGCGGTGGGACTGCCCACCGAGATGGAGTACATGGCGTTCGCCGACGCCGAACTGTCGATCGACGGGGGTAGCGCGCCGGTGCGTGTGTGCCGGACCGGCTACACCGGCGAACGCGGCTACGAGATCCTGCCCGGGTGGGCGCACGCCGGACCGGTGTTCGACGCGCTGATGGCTCAGGTCACCGCGTTCGGTGGGCTGCCCGCCGGACTCGGCGCGCGCGACACCCTGCGCACCGAGATGGGATATGCGCTGCACGGCCACGAACTCTCACCGGAGATCACCCCCGTCCAGGCCCGCACCGGGTGGGCGGTCGGCTGGAACAAGCCCGCGTTCTTCGGGCGCGAGGCGCTGCTCGCGGAGAAGGAGAACGGTCCCGCCCGTCGTCTCTACGGACTGCGGGCCACCGGTCGTGGGGTGCCGCGCGCCGACTGCGATGTGCTCACCGCGGCGGGCGGCGAACGGATCGGCCTGTGCACCTCGGGCACCTTCTCGCCGACCCTCAAACAGGGGATCGCGCTGGCGCTCATCGACACCGCCGCGGGCATCGGCAAGGGAGCCGAGGTGGTCATCGATGTGCGCGGTCGGGCGTTGCCGTGCGAAGTCGTGATCCCGCCGTTCGTCGAGTCGCACGTCTGAGGTGCCCACACGTCTGCCACCCCTCGCACGACTGCAACCCCGGCCCGGCGCACACAGGAACCTGGCACCGATCGCCTTGCGCCGCGGCGCTACGATGGGCCAATGACCTTGCAGTTCACCCGTACCGAGCACCCGCACCCGGTGTCGGAGTCGCAGCGCGCGGACATCCTCGCAGCTCCCGGTTTCGGCAAGTATTTCACCGACAACATGGTGATGGTGGACTACGACGTGGACCGTGGTTGGTATGACGCCAAGGTGACCCCGTACGGCCCCATTGCGCTCGATCCGTCGGCGATGGTGCTGCATTACGGCCAAGAGGTCTTCGAGGGGCTCAAGGCCTACCGTCAGCCCGATGGGTCGATCGCCGCCTTCCGCCCGGAGGCCAACGGCCTGCGCCTGCAGCGGTCGGGGGAGCGTCTGGCGATGCCGCCGCTGCCGGTGGACGACTTCATCTCCTCGTTGCGCGCGCTGCTCGACGCCGACAACGAGTGGGTCCCCGCCGCCGGCGGTGAGGAATCGCTGTATCTGCGGCCGTTCATGTTCGCCTCGCAGGCCGGGCTGGGCGTCAACGCCCCGTCGACGCAGTACCGTTATTGCGTGATCGCCTCGCCCGCCGGCGCTTACTTCGCCGGTGGTATCAAGCCGGTCAGCGTGTGGCTGTCGACCGAATACGTCCGCGCAGCCCCGGGCGGCACGGGCTTCGCCAAGTGCGGCGGCAACTACGCCGCGAGCTTCCTGGCCCAGCAGCAGGCCACCGCGAAGGGCTGTGACCAGGTGGTCTGGCTCGACGCCGTGGAGCGCCGGTTCATCGAGGAGATGGGCGGGATGAACCTGTTCTTCGTCTTCGGCTCGGGCGCCGACGCGCGACTGGTCACCCCGGAACTCACCGGCTCGCTGCTACCGGGCATCACCCGGGAATCGTTGCTGACCCTGGCCACCGACGCCGGGTTCGCCGTCGAGGAACGCAAGATCACCACCGAGGAACTCCGCAAGGGTGTGACCTCCGGCGACATCACCGAGGTCTTCGCGTGTGGGACCGCAGCCGTCATCACCCCGGTCGGCCACGTCAAGAGCGAGACCGACGACTACTCGATCGGGGACGGCACACCCGGTGAGGTGACCCTCGCGCTGCGCGACACCCTCACCGGTATCCAGCGCGGCAAGTTCGCCGACACCCACGGCTGGATGACCGAGCTCTACCGGCGCTGAGTCGCTCTCACCAGTCGGCGGCGTAGACGAACTCGGCGGCGGGACGCCGCAGGGCCTGCGTGATCGTCATGGCCAGGCGCATATTGGTGGAGTAGCGGGCGGTCCGCAGGCCGGTCAGCTGGCCCGGCGAGCAGCCCAGCCGAGCCGCCGTCCGTGCCCACGTGGCCCCGCGTCGGGTTCTTGCGGCGTCGAGCGTGGCGTACAGCCGACCGAGATTCCACCGAAGGCGATGCGCGTCGTCGCATCGTGGGAGTTCGACGCCGGCGGTCCCGGTTGCCGGGTCTGTGACGAAGTCCTCCGGGGTGACGAAGTCCTCCGTGGTCGCGTTCAGCCACCACAGCAGCAGTACTGCGTGCTGGCAGCTGGTGTTGCCGCGTGTGTGCGCAGGCTGGCGATCGCCGATGTGCTGAACGAGTGATCATCGGGGCGTGCCGCGTTGAGTGCTGCCGAGAGGTCCCACACCTGGCGGGCGAGGGCGTTCCAGGACAACGTTTGCTCCCGGCGCCGGGCGTCGAGTGCCGCATACAGTGCGAATCCGTCAAAATTTCGGTCCGGCAATGGCATACGCCCAGGATGCGCCGCGGCTGTGCAGTGTGCAGACCGACTCAGAGGATCAGTCCGACGAGGACGAGTGCGGTGCCGAGTTCGATGACGGCGCCGAGGACGTCGCCGACGATGCCGCCCATCCGTCGTGCACAATGCCGACTGAACAGCCAGGTGAACGCGAGCATCACCACGATCGTGGCCCCCGCCCGCAGCCCGGCGGTGATCGAATGGGCGGTGATCGAATGGGCGGTGACAGAGCCATCGAGGCCGCCGATCACGACGCCGAGGGCGACCGCCACCACCGACCACACGACCGCGGCGATGCGTTGCGTACCGGCGACCAGAGCACCGAAGCCATCGGGATGGGCAGGCGGCAGCGCCCGCCGGCACGCGAGCACCGCGGCGACGCGTGCGACACCGATCGCCAGACCGAGCTCCCACCAACGATTCTGGGCGATCAGCGTCGTGAGACCGACAGCTTGCAGAGCCAGCACCAGGATCAGGGTCGCCACGCCGAACGGGCCCACCGAACCCGAACGCATCACCTCGGTGACCCTCTCCGGCGGTCCGTAGCACCCGAGACCGTCAGCGGTGTCGGCGAGACCGTCGAGGTGCATACCCCGGGTGCCGACGGCGAGTACGCCGACAACGAGTACGCCGATCAGCGCCTCCGGCGCGGCGGTGTACGAGAGCCCCCACGCGATCAGGGTCGCCACCGCCGCGAGGAGTACGCCGACCACGGGTACCGCTGCGATGACCGCGCCGCCGAGCCGTCTGTCGGCGGTTGCGTCGGTGACACGCCGGGGTACAGGGAGCACGGTCAGCCAGGACAGCGAGACGGCGATCGCGCGTACCGGGCTCATCGGTGAGATCAGGTGGGCGAAGGTGCTTGTGCCACATCGGAATCCGCGCTGTCGACGGAATCCGACGGCAACGCGTCGGCATCGCTGACACCGGCGTCGGCGAAGGTCGACATCGACGTCATGATGTCGACGGCCGAGAGGACCGTCGGCAGCGCCGACAACGCACCGGTGCCCTCACCGAGGCGCATCGAATAGGTGTGCAGCGGTTCGAGATCCAGGTATTCCAGGGCGATGCCGTGGGCCGGTTCGACCGAGCGGTGACCGGCCAGCCACCACCGCGTCGCGCCCGGGGCCATCTCCACGGCGATGAGTGCGGCCGCCGTGACCACCACGCCGTCGAGGATCACCGGTGTGCGCCGTACCGCCGCCTGGGCGAGGAAACCGGCCATCGCAGCCAGATCGGCGCCCCCGACCGCCGCGATCAGTGAGAGCGGGTCGCTGCGATGGCGACGCCCGCGGCGCATCCCGTCGCGGATCGCGGCGGTCTTGCGCATCCATCCGACGTCGTCGATGCCGGTGCCGCGTCCGACCACCTCGACGGGTTCGCGACGTGCGAGGGTGCCGATGATGATCGCGGCAGGCGTGGTGTTGCCGATCCCCATGTCACCGGCGATCAACAGATCGGCCCCGGAGTCGACGAGATCGTCGACGATGGCCCGCCCGGCGGCGAGGGCTCGGCGGGCCTCCTCGATGGTCAATGCGTCGGTGACCCGCAGATCGTTGCTGGAGCGCCGCACCTTGTAGGCCGAGACCTCCGGACCGGTGTCGGCGTCGACGGCGATGTCGGCGACCCGGACCGTCGCACCGCACCGACGGGCGAGCACGTTGACGGCCGCACCGCCGGCGGCGATGTTGGCGACCATCTGCGCGGTCACCTCCGGCGGAAAGGCCGACACGCCACCCTGGGCCACCCCGTGATCGCCGGCGAAGACCACGACGGTGGGCGTCTCGATCGGCCGTGGGGGACAGACCCCTTGGCACGCCGAGATCCACACCCCGATCTCCTCGAGCCGGCCCAGCGAGCCGGGTGGTTTGGTGAGTTCGAGCTGGCGTGCCCGGGCCGCCTCGGCGACCTGTTCGTCGGGTAGGTCGATGGCGTCGAAGATCTCGGCGTCGGTCGCGTCGGGCACGGGTCCGGTCATCGGGATCGCGGCTGCAGGGGCGCTCGCGGGAGCGGCGGGCGCGGGCGGGGTCGGTGCAGATACCGCTGGTGGCGTCGGTGCATCCGGTACCGGCGCAGCCGTCGTCGGCGCGGTCGGGGTGGTCACGGCATCGGGCGTTGCCGGGGCCTCGGCCCGGGGTGCTTCGGTCAGGTCGATGACGCGGCCGGCCACGACGAGGACCACGTGATCACACACTGCGGCCACGGCCTCGTTGAGCGCGCCGAGTTCGTCCTGGAAGAGTCGTCCGGCCGGGGTCGGGGCCACCGGTGCCAATCCGACCTCGGGACTGATCAACACCAGATCGCCGGTGAATTCGGCTATCGCCGAACATAATTCATTGTTCTCGGCGGAGCGGTCGACGGTGGCCGTCGCCGACCACGCACCGGTGGCGTCGAGGCGGGCGGCCAGCCAGTTGCCCAGATCGTCGACGAGTGTCGTCGTGTGCGGGTCGGCCCGCAGTTCCGACGCCAGATCGCTCGTCTCGACCGTCGTGTACCTCGGATCACGCCGTTGCCGATGTCTCTCGACGCGCGCGGTCCACTCGGCATCAGTCGTCAGCGTCGGCCCGGTGGCCACATAACGCACCGATGCGGCCGCGCGCAGCAACTGTTCGCCGTGTGCGGACTTGCCCGACCGAACCCCACCCAGGACCAGCGTCCGGACCCCTCGTGCGGTCATCGGCTCAGACTTCGTCGCCGGGGGAGACCTGCGGTTTCGGCGCGCGCATCTGACGTAGCTGCATCGCGCGGGTGAAGGCGTACCAGCCGAGCTTCAGACCACCCTCGCCGGCGTCGGGATAGCGCTGCGCCACCCGCTTGTTGACCATGCGGCCCAGGATCACCCCGTCGATGGCCATCAGGATGACGAAGGCGAGCAGCAGGAAGGTTGAGTACACCGCGATCGAGGGCACGAACATCACCACGATCAACACGATCGCGAACGGCATGAACAGCCCGGCGAAGTTGCGTCGGGAATCGACGAGGTTGCGCGTGTAGCGACGGGCGTCACCACGATCACGCGGCATCAGGTAGCGCTCGTCGCCGACCATCATCCGCTCGCGCTGCTCGAGGCGCTGGGCCCGGCGGTCGGCCGACGCCTTCTTCTTGTCCTCCCGCGACATCGAGCTGCGCAGTTCCTTCTTGCGCGCGCGGGCCTCGGCGCGGGTCGTCGGCGGCGGCGCGACCGGACCGCGACGACGGCCCTCGGCCTCCCGGCGCGAGGGTGTCGGGCGGCCCTTGGCGGGCGTGTATGCACTGCCACGCTGCGATTTCGAGAGATCAACCGAATCCGCCGAGTCGGAATCGTCAAGGGTCTCGACGGACTCGTCCGCGGGTGCGGAGTCGTCCTTCTTCCATGGCAGTTTCACACCGACGAGCCTAGGTGATCCGCGCTGCCGTGATGCGCCGACCTCCCTATACTTGCCCCGCATGGCGGCCCCGGTGATTTCCCTGGCTTTTCCGACGCCCATCGGCGAGGTCCGATGCGCGTCCTGATCGCACCCGACTCGTTCGGTGACACGTTGACCGCGGTATCGGCGGCCGACGCCGTCGCCCGTGGATGGCTCTCGGCCCGACCCGCCGACGAGGTGATCCGCGCACCCCAGTCCGACGGGGGGCCGGGTTTTGTCGCGGTCCTCGCCGCGCATCTCGGGACGCTGCAGACCGAGACGGTCTACGGGCCGCTCGGCGCCGCGGTCGACGCGCAGTGGCTGCTCGACGACCGCGATCCCGACCACCTCGTCGCCTACATCGAATGCGCGCAGGCATGCGGTCTGCACCAACTCGGCGGGCGCCCCACCACACGGACGGCGATGGCTGCCGACACCTTCGGCGTGGGGCAGCTCGTCGACTCGGCGCTGCGCCTCGGGGTCGGTTCGGTGGTCGTAGGACTCGGTGGCAGCGCCACCACCGACGGCGGTCGCGGACTCGTCGAGGCCCTCGGCGGCCCGGATCGCGCGGTCGCGCGCTGCGCCGCGATCGAGGTGGTCGCGGCATCCGACGTCGAGAACCCGTTACTCGGTGCCTCGGGCGCGGCCGCGGTGTTCGGCCCGCAGAAGGGGGCCGATGCCGACACCGTCGGACGACTCGAAGAGCGCATGACCCAGTGGTCGCGGGTGCTCGCCCGCATGGCCGGGCGCGATGTCGGCGCCGACGCGGGCGCCGGTGCCGCCGGAGGTCTGGGTGCGGCGCTGCTGGCACTCGGTGCTCGGCGCGTCTCCGGTGCGACGGTGGTCGCCGAGGTCACCGATCGTGACGCACAGATCGCCGGCGCCGACCTGGTGATCACCGGGGAGGGCAAGTTCGACAGCCAGACCCTGCGCGGCAAGGTCGTCTCCGCTCTCACCGCCACCGCGCGTGCGGCGTCGGTACCGACAGTGGTCGTCGCCGGGCAGATCGCACTGAGCGCCGACGAGATCGCCGACGCCGGTATCGCTGCGGCGCATTCGCTCGTCGACCACGCCGGATCGGTGCGGCTGGCGATGGACGACGCCGACCACCAGCTCGAGCGGATGGCTCGCGGTATCGCGGCGGCGTGGGAGTCGACCGGCGGCGGGAATAGGTCATGACGGGGTACCGTTGAAGCCGACCGTACGAATGTGCGTTTCCGCGCGTCTGCGCGGGGACTGACCGCAACCGGCCCCACCGAGCCGGCCTCGACCAGCACTGAGGAGCATCGATGACTGTGCAGAACGAATCCGGCGCCGCGACCAGCACCGGAGTCATCCTGACCGACGCCGCCGCGTCGAAGGCCAAGGCCCTTCTGGACCAGGAAGGTCGCGACGACCTGTCGTTGCGCATCGCCGTCCAGCCGGGTGGCTGTGCGGGCCTGCGTTACCAGCTGTTCTTCGACGACCGCAGCCTCGACGGTGACCTCACCGCCGACTTCGCCGGGGTCACCCTGGCCGTCGATCGGATGAGTGCTCCCTACGTCCAGGGCGCGACCATCGACTTCGTCGACACCATCGAGAAGCAGGGTTTCACCATCGATAATCCGAACGCGACCGGCAGTTGCGCCTGCGGCGACTCCTTCAACTGAGTCCGCCCGAGATCCATCTCCTTCCGACCGCATTCCCGGACACCGGGGATGCGGTCGGATGCGTTGTGGCACCGGTCGGTAGCGTGAAAGGTCGTTGCCCAGCAGTACCGCCGAGCAGATAGGGCTGAAGACCCCCGTGACCATTTATGTATGTGGCTCGATCGCTACCGACCATCTGATGAAGTTCCCCGGCAAATTCTCCGAGCAATTGCTCGGCGACCATCTCGACCACATCTCGCTGAGCTTCCTCGCCGAGGACCTCGTCGTCCGGCGCGGTGGGGTCGGCGGCAACATCTGCTACGCGATGGGCGAACTCGGTGGAGCGCCGGTCCTCGTCGGCGCGGTCGGCTCGGACTTCGACGACTACCGTCGCTGGCTGGAGGATCACGGCGTCGACTGCCGCGGCGTGCGGGTGTCGGACAAACATCAGACCGCCCGATTCACCTGCACCACCGACGAGGTGATGGCGCAGTTGGCGTTCTTCTATCCGGGAGCGATGAGCGAGGCCCGCGAGATCACGCTCGCCGAGGTCTCCGCGAATGACGCCGAGCTGGTCCTCATCGGCGCCGACGATCCGGAGGCGATGGTCGCGCACACCAACGAATGCCGGGAACTGGGCATCCCGTTCGCCGCCGACCCCTCCCAGCAGCTCGCCCGTCTCGACGGGGAGTCGGCCCGCACCCTGATCGACGGTGCCACCTATCTGTTCACCAACGAGTACGAGTGGGGTCTGCTCCGCGAGAAGACCGGGCTCACCGAGGACCGTGTGCGTGAGATGGTCGGCACCCGCATCACCACCCTCGGTGCCGGCGGCGTCGAGATCATCGGCGCCGACGGCGCGCGGATCCACGTACCGGTGGTCCCGGAGACGGCCAAGGTCGATCCGACCGGCGTCGGTGACGGCTTCCGTGCGGGCTTCTTGACCGCGGTGAGCAAGGGCCTCGGCTTCGAACGTGCTGCCCAACTGGGGTCGATGGTCGCGGTGCTCGTCCTCGAGACGGTCTCGACCCAGGACTGGACCTGGGACCACGACTCGGCGATCGAACGCATCGAGGGCGCCTATGGCGCCGACGCCGCCGCCGAGATCAGCAAGGTGTTCTGAAAAGCGCGCCCCGTCCTACAGCCGCACCGGATAGGTGTGGTCGGTGATCTCGGGCACCAGTGACTTCTCCACGAAGATCGCGTGCCACACCATGAAGATCAACACCGTCCACAGGCGCCTGCTGTTGTCGACGGCCCCCTCGCGGTGCTCGGCGAGCATCGCGAGGACGGCCGGCTTGTTCAGCAGGTGCTCGGTCTGCGAATGACTGATCGTCTCGTGCGCCCAGTCGTACATCTCGCCACCGGCCAGCCAATGCCGGATCGGCACCGGGAAGCCGAGCTTCTTGCGGTGCAACACATGTGGCGGCACGATCTGCTCGAGCGCCTTGCGCAGCGCGTACTTGGTGGTGCCGTGCGCGATCTTCTCGTCGAACGGAAGCGTCTCGGCGACGGCGAACACCTCGGGATCGAGGAACGGAACCCGCAACTCCAGGGAATTGGCCATCGTCATCTTGTCGGCCTTGACGAGGATGTCGCCGCGCAGCCAGGTGAACAGGTCGATGTGCTGCATCCGGGCCACCGGATCCCAGCCCTCGCTGCGCGCGTAGATCGGTGCGGTGACGTCGGTGTGCGTCCACTCCGGTCGGTAGTCGACGAGGACCGCACGCAGTCGCGCGTCGTCGAAACTGCGGGCGTTGCCGTAATACCGCTCCTCCAGCGTCAGTGATCCGCGATGGAGCAGACTCTTGCCACGGGTGCCCTCGGGGATGCGATCGGAAACCTTGCCCGCCGCTCGCCGCAGCATGCGCGGCAGCTTGTCGAACGCAGAGAGTGACAGCGGCTCCTTGTAGATGGTGTAGCCGCCGAACAATTCGTCGGCGCCCTCACCGGAGAGCACCACCTTCACGTGCTTGCGAGCCTCGGCGGCCACGAAATACAGCGGGACGAGCGCCGGATCGGCGACCGGGTCGTCGAGGTACCAGACGATTTTTCCGATCGCGTCGATGAACTCGGTCTCGTTGACGACCTTGACGATGTGGCGCGCGCCGATCGCCTCGGCGGATTCGGCGGCGACGTCGATCTCGGAGTAGCCGTCGCGCTCGAAGCCGGTGGTGAAGGTGATGAGATCGGGGTTGTGGCGGATCGCCAGCGCGGCGATGGCGGTGGAGTCGATCCCGCCGGAGAGGAACGAGCCGACGGTCACGTCGGCGCGCATGTGCTTGGCGACGGAATCGGCGAGCACGTCGGCGATCTCGTCGTAGCGCTTCTGACGTGTGGCGTCGGTGACCGGACGCACCCCGAATTGCGGGGTGAAGTAACGGGTCACCGAGGGGGAGTGGCCGGGCCGCACCGTCGCGTGGCACCCGGATTCCAGACGCCGGACGGCGGCATGCAGGGTTTCCGGTTCCGGGACGTACTGCAGTTCGGTGTAGTGCTCGACGGCGCGCGGATCGAGATCGGTGGACAGCTCGAGCCGGTCGAGCAGTTCCAGCAGGCTCTTCTTCTCACTGCCGAACGCCGTTCCGCCGGGACCGGTGGCGAGGAACAGGGGCTTGATACCGAACGGATCACGGGCCAGGAACAGCGATCCGGTGTCGGTGTCCCAGATGGCGAAGGCGAACATACCGCGCAGCCGACGCACCGCGTCGGGGCCCCAGTAGTGGAAGGCCGCGACGATCGCCTCGCCGTCGCCTTCGGTACGGAAGACCGCCTGCTCGTCGGCGGCGAGCTCGGCGCGGATCTCGAGGTAGTTGTAGATCTCACCGTTGAAGACGAGTGCGTAACGTTCCGGGCTGTCCGGGGGACCCCACCGCAGCGGCTGATGCGAATGCTCGATGTCGATGATCGAGAGCCGGTTGAACCCGAAGACGAGGTGCTCGTCGTGCCAGGTGCCCGGCTCGTCGGGCCCGCGGTGTCGCATACAGTGGCAGGCTTCGGCGATGAGGTCGACGGCGGTCGCCGCCGAGCCGTCGGGGGTCAGCAGACCGAGCAAGCCACACACAGGGATTCAGGCCTCTTTCGACATCGAGTGGTTCGAATGACAGATTGCGTCCGCAACGCCGGGGTTCGCAGACGGGTCCGAGTATGCCGCATCGTGGTTCGCAGGGCCGTCCGGCACCGCCGTGGGGAGGGCCGAAACCGCTCCCGAACAGGCGATGTCGGGGTCGGTCACAGGAATCCGACGCGCTGATCCACCCCAACCGAAAAAGTTCCCGTGAGTTGGTCTACGCTGCGTAGTACATAGGCGCGGCCGCGGTGTGACCGCGGTGCCCGCGGGCGTTTCGGCCGGTTGGTCGGGTCCCCTCGGAGACAACGCGTCGAGGCAGGTCATGTGGCATGCGACTCGCACGGCGGGAACGTCGCGGCGAGCGAGCAGGAAGGCGTGAAATTGGCACACGGTGAACGGCCCCGGGCCCGGCGCGTTTCGTCTGCATCGCGGATGATCAAGCGGTTCGGCATCGTCGCGATCCTCGCCGTCGGGGCTGTGGTGATGACGGGCTGCAGTGGCGACGAGATCGTGCGGTTCGGCTGGCCGGTCGGCGTTACCCCGCAGGCCGAGTCGATGCGCCACCTGTGGACCTGGTCGGTCATCGCGGCGTTGCTGATGGGCATCCTGGTGTGGGGTCTGATCTTCTGGACCATCACCTTCCACCGTCACAAGGAAGGTCAGGACGAGTTCCCGCGGCAGACCGCCTACAACGTCCCGCTGGAGCTGACCTACACGGCCATCCCGTTCGTCATCATCGCGGTGCTGTTCTACTTCACCGTCATCGTGCAGACCGACGTGGAGAAGAAGACCAACGACCCGAAGGTCGTCGTCGACGTCACCGCCTTCCAGTGGAACTGGAAGTTCGGCTATCGCCAGGCCGAGGTCAACGGCCAGGAGAAGCAGTTCCCGAGCACGCTGGGCAACCCGTTCGACCTGCAGGTGCAGCAGAACACCCACGACGGTGAACCGCTGCCCGGACCGGCCAACGGCCGCGACGACGACATCCGCAACTACCTGCGGTTCGACAAGATCGAGACCATCGGCACCTCCACCGAGATCCCGATCCTGGTCCTGCCGACCGATCAGCGCATCCAGTTCGAGCTGGCGGCCGCCGACGTCGTGCACTCCTTCTGGGTGCCGGAGTTCCTGTTCAAACGTGACGTGCTGCCGTTCCCCGAGCAGAACCACACCGACAACGTCTTCCAGATCGAGAAGATCGAGCGGACCGGTGCGTTCGTCGGGCGCTGCGCGGAAATGTGCGGCACCTACCACTCGATGATGAACTTCGAGGTTCGGGCGGTCTCCCCGCAGGACTTCGATCGCTACATCACCTATCGGGACACTCATCCGCAGGCGACCAATGCCCAAGCGCTGGAAGCGATCTGCCAGCAGCCCGAGTCGGTGGTGACGGTTCCGTTCGACACCCGCCGCAAGAGCAATGGCACCGCCGCCGCGACCGGCGACCCGAACAACACGCGGCTGGCAGGCTGCACGATCAAGGAGAGTGACTTCCAGTGAAGATCGAAGCCCGGCTCTTCGAGCTCCTGACGGCCTTCTTCTTCCTCGCCGGCGTGATCTACACGCTGTGCACGGCGTTCACCTCGCATGGCGTGGAATGGGTCGGCGTGGTCGGCATGTACTTCAGTGCCGGTCTGACCCTCATCGCCGGAACCTACTTCCGGTTCGTCGCGCGACGCGTCGAGATCCGTCCGGAGGATTACGAGGACGCCGACATCGAGGACGGCGCCGGTGAACTCGGCTTCTTCAGCCCGCACTCGTGGTGGCCGATCCTGCTCGCGGCCTCGGCCGCGATGTTCGCGATCGGATTCGCCACCGGCAACATCTGGTTCTGCATCTTCGCCGCGGCGTGCATCATCTCTGCCGCCGCCGGAATGGTGTTCGAATACCACGTCGGCCCCGAAAAGCACTGAGAGCGAACTCTTCACGTTCTGATCGGCGCGGTGCACGCTTCTCGCGTGCCCCGCGCCGATCGCGTTCAACCGAGCGACGACCAGAGCGTGGCGCCGGCTGCATCGTCGATGCGGACCTGCGGGTGGTCGTCGAGATCGATGTGGACGTCGATCCATTCGCCGCCGTGCGCGGCACTGCTGCGGTAGCTGTATCGCGTGTTGGTCAGCGTCAATGACTCGGTTCTCGCCGTGACGAGCCACGGGTGCCTGCGGCGTAAACCGATCAGATCCTGGTGCGCCCGCATGATGTCGCGGCCCCAGTCGGCGAGCTCGGCCGGGGTGTCGGGAAAGGCCGGTCGGACCGCGTCGTCGCCGCCCACCCGCTCCTCCTTGATCCCGGTGAATCCCTGCTCGTCGCCGGAGTACACCGACGGGACACCGCCGACGGTGAGCAGGATCGCCGCGGCGAGAACGGCGTGATCGGGTCCGACGAGGCTCGCGATGCGGGTGACGTCGTGATTGCCGACGAAGGTGTTCGGCACGAACCGCGCCAGGAATTCGTTGTGGCGCACCAGGGCCCAGCTCAGTTCGAACAGGTTGCGGTCGGCGATGGCCGACCAGATCGCCTTCCACAGTTCGTACTGGGTCACCGAGTCGACGCCGGAGGAGGTGACGAAGGCGCTGTAGTCGCCGTGGATGACCTCGCCGAGGAACCAGGCGTCGCCGTGCCTGCAGCGTACCTCGGGTAGCACCCGACCCCAGAAGTCGACGGGGACCGAATACGCGGCATCCAGACGCCAGCCATCGATACCGAGGTCGAGCCAGTGGTTCATCACGGCCACCGCGTGGTCGGCGGTGCGCGGGGACGCATGGTTGAGGCGCACCAACGACGAATGCCCCTCGAACACGCGGGGTCGGGGCCCGCCGTCGGCCGCCCAGTCGACGTCGAACATGTCGGCCTCGGACCCGGGTCCCTCATGCAATGCACGCAGTACCGCCGGGTGCTGATCGCCGATGTGGCTGAAGACCCCGTCGAGGACCACCCGCAGTCCCCGTGCCCGACACTGCGCGACGAGATCGTCGAAATCCTGCTGCCGGCCGAGGCGGGGATCGATCCGGAACGGGTCGACGACGTCGTAGCCGTGAGCCTGCGAGGCGAAGACCGGACCCAGCAACAGCCCGGAGGCGCCGAGTTCGACGGCGTAGTCCAGCCAGTTCAGCAGACGGCGCAGTCGGGGAGCCGGGGCCGCGTCGTGGTCCCGGATCGGTGCGCCGCAGAATCCGAGAGGGTAGACATGCCACCAGATGGCGTGATCGATCCACCGCATGGTCGGGCCTCCTGTCGTGCCTCGGCAAAAAGGGCTGGGACGGATCGGTGTCCGGGCGGAAGCGGTCTCAGGGCTTTCCGACGACGCTGGAGCCGTACACCTTGAGGGCACGATAGGCGACGGTGAAGGTGGCTTCCCGATAGGACTCGCCGATCTCACCGTCGTGCGCGACGACCACCGGCTCCTCGGAGCTGAACGAGAACTCCGGAACCTGCATCTCCCGGTAGGAGCGGGAGCGCTGCAGGCGGCCGCTCAACAACCCGAAGACCAGCCGCGCGAACGCCCACCGTCCGCCGGCGACGAGGAAGCGGACGTCGAGGAGTCCGTCGTCGAGGCGTTCGCGACGGGCCGGGGCGAACCCGGATGAGCCGTACATCGAGTTGCCCAGCAGGAACAACGTGACGTCGAGGTCCTCGCCGTCCACCCGGATGCGTTGCGGTCGGGAATGGCGCAGGACATGCAGGATCGCCAGGGTGCTGGCCAGTGCCTTTCCGGTCCGGCCTTCGAGGCGTTCGCGTGCACGCACGAAATGCGGGTAGGAGCCGATGCTGGCGGTGTTCAGCACGACCCGATCCGAACCCAGCCAGGCCGCGTCGACGCGGGTCACCCGGCCCTCGCGCAGTGCGGTGATCGTGTCGTCGGCGGTCGTGGCCCCGATGTCGCGCGCGAAATGATTGAACGTGCCGCCGGGAAAGACCGCGAGCGGGGTGTCGGTGGCCAGCGCCGCGGCTGCTGCGGTGGCGACCGTCCCGTCGCCACCGCACACGGCGAGCACGTCGCAGTCCTCGGCGGCGTCGCGGGCGATCGCGGCGAAGTCGTCACCGGAGTCGAGCTCCACGACTCGGGCGGCGGGCAACTCGGCGCGGATCCGGTCGCGGATCCGCGCACCCCGGCCGTCGCCGGACGCCGGGTTCAGCAACACGGTCACGTTGGCGCCGTCGGTGACCTCCGGTGCCTCGTCACGGGTGGGTCGGGGGATCGAGATCCGGCGACGGGTGATCGGCGGTGCGATCTGGCCGCCCGCGGTCGCCACGGCCGCGCCGATTCCCAGGCCGATCGCCACATCTCCCGGGTAGTGCACGCCGGTCGCCACCCGGGAGAAGCCGACGAGACCGGCCAGTGCCGACATCGCCAGTCCCGCGAGCGGACTCTCGATCGCCACGCCGGTGGCGAAGGCGGCAGCGCTCGCGGAGTGCCCCGACGGCAGCGAGTTGGACGTCGGGAGTGTTCGGCTTCGGCGGGGCGCAGGCACCAGACTGGCGGTCGGGCGGGGCCGTCGTCGTAGGCGCTTGGCGACCTGATTGGTGACCAGACTGGTGACGGCCAGCGAGCCGAGCCCGCGCACGGCACCGCGTTGCAGACCCGGGCGGCCGCTCGCGGCGAGTCCGAGGGCAATGGCGATCCACAACTTGCTGTGGTCGGCCGCACGTGTCAGCGGTGGCATCGTGGCGTCGAGCAGCGGGCTGGGGGAGCGGGCGATGGAGTCGTAGACGGCGGCGTCGAGGGACCCGAGGCCGCGGGTCACGCGATCGGCTCGCCGCGCGACCGCTCGGGCACGGAGGCGGTCGACGAAGGTGCGGGGCATGGTTGTCACGGTACTGGCCGGGCCCCGACAGCGGGCGAATCGGGCACAAACGAATCGGCTGTCGTCACGTGATCCGTGACGACAGCCGATGTCGTTGTGTTCGTTGCACTTCCGGCGGTTGCGCCGGTCTCGAGGTTGGCTACTCGAGCGGGTTGCCGCCCTTTTCCTGCAGCTCGCGCAGGGCCTTGCGCTCGGCGAGTTCCTGCTCGTGCTCGTGCTCGATGTTGCGGTTCTGCTGCTCGGGCGGGTCGGCGAGCAGGATCGAACCCGTGCCGGGGGCGCCGGAGGAACCGAGTTTGTTCATCCGCTTCGGAACGGCTGCGCCCTCGTAGGGGAGCGGGATCGGATGACCGTGGCTGTCGACCGGGCCGAGCGGCTGATGCAGCTCGATGTACTCACCCTGCGGCAGGCGCTTGATGATGCCGGTCTCGATACCGTGGGCCAGGACCTCGCGGTCGCTGCGCTGCAATGCCAGCGCCCAGCGGTAGGCGACGAAGTACAGCAGCGGCGGGATGACGATCAGACCGATGCGGCCCGCCCAGGTCGTCGCGTTGAGCGAGACGTGGAACTTCAACGCGATGATGTCGTTCATGCACATCAGCGTGAGGATGATGTAGAAGCTGAAGGCCATCGCGCCGAGGCCGGTACGCACCGGGGTGTCACGCGGACGCTGCAGCAGGTTGTGGTGCGCGTCGTCGCCGGTGAGGCGCTTCTCGATCCACGGGTAGGCGAACATCACGCCGAACATCAACGTGATGATCACGACGCACCAGAACACCGCCGGAATCGTGTAATGACCCCAGTACAGCTCCCAGTCGGGCATCAGACGCACCAGACCGTCTGTCCACATCATGTAGATGTCGGGCTGCGAGCCCGCCGAGACCTGCGCCGGGTTGTACGGGCCGAGGACCCACACCGGGTTGATCTGGAAGACACCGGCCATGATCGCGAGGACACCGGTGACGACCGCGAACATCGCACCGCCCTTGGCGGCGAAGACCGGCATGATGCGTACGCCGACGACGTTCTTCTCGGTGCGGCCGGGGCCGGGGAACTGCGTGTGCTTCTGGTACCAGACCAGCGCCAGGTGAGCACCGATCAGCGCGAGGATGATGCCCGGGAACAGCAGGATGTGCATCACGTACATGCGCGGGATGATGATGTCGCCCGGGAACTGACCGCCGAACAGCGCCCAGTGAATCCAGGTGCCCACCAACGGGATTCCGAGGACGATACCGCTCATCGCGGCACGCACACCGGTTCCGGAGAGCAGGTCGTCGGGCAGCGAGTAACCGAAGAAGCCCTCGAACATCGCCAGGATCAGCAGCAGGCAGCCGATGATCCAGTTGGCCTCACGCGGACGCCGGAAAGCGCCGGTGAAGAAGATGCGCGCCATGTGGATGATGATCGACGCCGCGAACAGCAGGGCCGCCCAGTGGTGCACCTGCCGGACGAACAGGCCGCCACGCACCTCGAACGAGATGTTGAGCGTGGTCTCGTAGGCGCGGGTCATCATGACGCCCTTGAGCGGCTCGTAATCGCCGTGGTAGATGACCTCGCTCATCGACGGATCGAAGAAGAAGGTCAGATACACACCCGAGAGCAGCAGGATGATGAAGCTGTAGAGGGCGACCTCGCCGAGCATGAAGGACCAGTGACTCGGGAAGACCTTGTTGATCTGCCGGCGCATACCGGCGGCGAGGTGGTACCGCGAGTCCACCTCTTCGGCCTGTGTGGCCATGCGGTCGGCGATGGTCATGAGTCACGCTCCCAGAAAGCCGGTCCGACGGGTTCGATGTAGTTGCCCTGGTTGTGGGCACGGTTGGCGACCAGGTACCCCTGATCGTTCACCGTTATCGGCAATTGCGCCAGTGCGCGTGCTGCCGGACCGAAGACCGGTTTGGCCGAGTCGAGTGCGTTGAACTGCGACTGGTGGCACGGGCAGAGGATGCGGTTGGTGCGCTGCTCGTAGAGCGAGGTCGGGCAGCCGAGATGGCTGCAGACCTTGGTGTAGGCGAAGTAGTCGCCGTAGTTGAAGCTCTCCTGGCCCTTGCGCTTGATCACGTTGGCTGCGTCGGCGGGACGCAGACGGATGAGCATCACCGGGTTGCTGACGTAACGCAGACCCCAGACGAGCTTCTCGCGGGACTCCTCGGTCTCACCGAGTCCGTCGGACACGCGCCACGGGAACACGGTCTCCATCGCCCCGGAGTCGAGGTCCTCGGGCCGGACGAGCGCCACCCGGTAGGGGTCACCGACGTCGCGACGCAGGAACACCGTCTCGGTGGGGTTCTCCTTGGAGTTGTAGATCGGTGACCAGCCCGAGTTCCACAGGGGAGCGTCGTCACGATCGGCCCACGGGTTCTTGATGATGCCGCCGACCGCGGCGATCACACCGGTGAAGGCGAGTGCGCCGAAGGCGAAGATGCCCGAGCCGATGATCATCTTGCGACGACCGAGCGTGGAGGTGGTGCCGGAGTCCTTGAGCTCGGCGACGATGGTCGCCTTGTCGACGTCGCTGGAACCGGGCCCGTCGTGACGATCCTGTACGGAGATCTCCGACGGCAGGAACTTCTTGGTGATCAGCACCAGTGCGATGCCGATGGACAGGATCGCCAAACCGAAGGTGATGCCCAACAGCGGCGTGTTGAGCGTGTACCACCAGTAGTTCGGGTCGTCCGGCATGGCGAAGTGCCAGTGATTGAAACAGAAGACGACGAAGCAGGCGAGCGCGGAGATGCCCGAGATCGTCAGCCAGATGGCGACCTGACGCTCGGCACGCTTCTCGACACCGGTACCCGGCTCGGGGTAACGCTCGCCGCGGTGGATGATCTCCACACCGTCGAGGTTGGTGCCGAGTTTGACCAGCTCGTCGTTGCTCATCTGGTCGAGTTCGTCCTTGGTCGGGACGTCCTTATCGCTGACGGTCATGCTCGAGATCCCATCCACATCGCGGCGGCGACGATCGCCACAACCCCGACAAACCACATCACCATGCCCTCACTGACGGGGCCGAAGCCGCCGATCCCGAGGCCGCCCTGCGGCTTGGATTCGGTGACGTACTTGATGAAGCCGATGATGTTCTTCTTCTCGTCCACCGACAGCTGGCGGTTGGAGAACTTCGGCATGTTCTGCGGGCCGGTGAGCATCGCCGTGTAGATCTGCTGTTCCTTGACGTCGGACAACGTCGGCGCGAACTTACCGCCGGACAGTGCACCGCCACGGCCGGTGAAGTTGTGGCATGACGCGCAATTGAGTCGGAACAGCTCGCCACCCTGGGCGAGGTTGTCGCCGCGGAGTGAATCCTGGGCGACGACGCGCACGCCGTTCTCGGTCTTGATCGAACCGTCCGGGTTGTGCTCGTAGATCACACTGGGACCACCACCCATGCCCTGGATGTAGGCACCGAGCTGGTCGATCTGGGCGGTGGTGAACTTCGGTGGCTTGCGCAGCGCCTGTGCCTCACCGCGAGCGGCGGGCATACGGCCGGTAGACACCTGGAAGTACACGGCCGCGTCACCGACACCGAGCAGCGACGGGCCGCGATCGGGCACACCCTGCAGGTTGGCGCCGTGACAGGTGACGCACGAGGTCTCGTACAACTGCTTGCCCGCACTGATCAGCGCGGCGTTGTCGACGTCGGCGGTGGCGACCTGCGGCTTGGGCGTCAGCAGCGACGCGATCATGCCGGCCATGAACAGACCGGCGAGCAACAGGATGGTGCCGCTGACACGTCGGCGAAGCTTGCGTCGTGCCTTCGACCGGCGGGCGGAACTCGCCGGGGTCGTCGACGGCGTCGCGACCGATTCGACCGCGTCAGTTGCGTCGCTATCCGACGATCGCGGTGGAGATGAACTCATCTCTAGTCTCTCTACTAGCGGACGGACTCTGGGCTGTGATGCGGGTTCACCCCGCGCAAAGCTCGGTTACTGCGCAGGGACTCCGGGTGCTCCCGGCGTGCCGCGCTCTCATCGGATGAAGTAGATCGTCACGAACAGGCCGATCCACACGATGTCGACGAAGTGCCAGTAATAGGACACGACGATCGCCGCGGTCGCCTGGGCCGGCGTGAACTTCGACAGCTTGGTGCGGATCAGCAGGAAGATGAAGGCGACCAGACCACCGATGACGTGCAGGCCGTGGAATCCGGTGGCCATGTAGAACACCGAGCCGTAGGCGCTCGAGGACAGCGTCGTGCCCTCGTGCACCAGGTGGTAGTACTCATAGCCCTGACCGCAGACGAAGAACGCGCCCATGAAGAAGGTCAGCAGGTACCAGCGGCGCAGTCCGAAGACGTCTCCGCGCTCGGCGGCGAACACGCCCATCTGGCAGGTCACCGACGAGAGGATGAGGACCGTCGTCACCGGGATGGCCAGGGCCAGATTGAGTTCGGTGGGCTCCGGCGGCCATCCGTCAACCGGATTGGCGTTGGCGCGCGCGACGAAATACATCGCGAACAAGCCTGCGAAGAACATCAGCTCACTGGACAGCCAGACGATCGTGCCGACACTCACCATGTTGGGCCGGTTGAGTGAGTGCACGCGCGCGGTGATGGCCGTTCCGGAAGTACCTACAGCGCTAGTCACAAGTTGAAGTATGACGGTTCGTAGTACGCGGTGACCACTTGGGTCCGAGATTGGTGGGAACTTTTTCTCTTCGCGCTGGTCGGCGCCGGTTGCGCGGGTGTCTCGGCGTGTCTGTGGGGCCCGTCGTGGTTTGCTCGGGGCATGGGTACTTCGCGATCGGGCCACGAGCCGGACCCTGCGCCGCGGGACGTGAACGGCCGTCCGGTGTCCCGTTCGCGATGGCAACGACTCACCGCACGGATCGGTTCCCACCGCGAGTCGCAGGTGATCGACGTCGACGACGCCGACCTCGAGGTCGTTGCGTCGTGTGTCGACGACGCCGCGTCGAGTTCGACTGTGCTGGAAGGGTCTTCGTGGCGCCCGGCGGATCAGGCGGTGGTCCGGCATGTCCTGGCGCTGCCCACCTCGCGGGTGTCCGACGCGATCGCGGTTGCCGCGCTCGACGGGTACCGGCCGGTGCATCCGGAGCAGGACAGCCCGGTGCCGGACGGACACGAGACGGTGGTGCTGGCACGGGTGCAACTCGTCGACGCGCTGCACCTGTCGCAGGAACGATCGAGGATGGCCAGTCTCGGGTCGCGACACGGCGGTCGGGCAGTGGGGTGGCAGGTGCTGCAGCGCGCCGAGAAGGCGGACCACTCCGGCCGGTGAATGGGCGGGTGAAAGGCCGGGCCGTGGGGTGGGCCCCACAGCCCGGGGATTGTCGGGTCAGCCCTACAGTTCTTGGGGTGAGCAGCGCGCAGAGGTACACGTGGCCGCAGATCCTCGGCCGGGTCACCGACGGCATCGACCTGACCGTCGATGAAGCGGCCTGGGCGATGAACGAGATCATGACCGACGGGGCGACCGGAGCACAGATCGCGGCGTTCGGGGTCGGGGTCAAGATGAAGGGCGCCGCGCCCGCCGAACTGCGTGGGCTGGCCGCGGCGATGTTGGAGCACGCGGTACCGGTGACCGTGTCCCGGCCCGCGATCGACGTGGTCGGCACCGGCGGCGACCGCTCGCACACCGTCAACATCTCCACCATGACCGCCGTCGTCATCGCCGCAGCCGGCGTCGCAGTGGTCAAACACGGCAATCGCGCGGCGTCGTCGAAGAGTGGTGGCGCCGACGTCCTCGAGGCGCTCGGCGTGTCGATCGGCCTGGGGGCCGCCGATGTCGGTCGCTGCGTCGACGAGCTGGGGATCGGATTCTGCTTCGCGCCCGTCTTCCATCCGGCGTTCCGTTTCACGGGGCCACCGCGTAGGGAGATCGGCATCCCGACGGTGTTCAACGTGCTCGGACCGCTGACCAACCCGGCGCGTCCCTCCCGCGGGCTGATCGGCTGTGCCTTCGCCGATCTCGCACCGGTGCTCGCCCAGGCCTTCGCCGAACGGGACGCGGCCGTGCTCGTGGTCCGGGGCGACGACGGACTCGACGAACTGACGACGACCAGCACCTCGACGGTGTGGCAGGTCGTCGATGGCCGGGTCGTCGAACTCGCCTTCGATCCGCGCGAACTCGGGATCGAACTCGTGGAGCTGTCCGCGCTGCAGGGTGGCGACGCCACCGCCAACGCCGCGATCGCCCGCGACCTGTTCGCCGGGGCGCGGGGACCGGTCCGCGACGCGGTGGTCCTCAACGCCGCGGGCGCCATCGTGTCGGCGGAGATGACCGAGGCCTACAGCGTCGACAGCCTCACCACGGCGATGGTGGCGGCGAAAGCGCGCGCCGAGGCCGTCATCGACTCCGGGGCCGCAACCGCGCTGCTCGATCGGTGGGCCGCCCGCTCACAGGAGCTGGCCGGTCGGCCGTAGACAGGTCACACCTCGAGTCACGTCGACTCGCGCTACTCCTCGCCGATGGAGAAGCCGCCCTCGACCTCCGAGCTGGAGTAGCTGCGGAAGGCGATGTGGGTGGCGGTGTGGGTCACCCCCGGTAGCCGGTTGATCCGGCCGGTCACCACGTCGGCGATCTCCGCGTGGTCACGCACCTTGATCTTGGCGATGAGATCGACGTCGCCGGCACACGAATACACCTCGGCGACGCCGCTGATGTCGGCGACCGCCTGCGCGGTCTCCGGGATGCGGTGAACGTCGGCGTGGATGAGGACGATGGCGGTGATCATGGCATCAGCTTAGGGCGTGGATCCCCCCGGCCCGTACCGCCTTTGCGCGCTGCGCCACGGCCTTCGGGTGCGGGGCCGGCGTCCGGCGGCGGGGCACGGCGGTCTCGGCGGCCGAGCGCGCCGCGGCCGCCCACTCGCCGCGGCACGCGGCCGATCCGACCGGTGACGCGAATCCCTCGGAGCCGGCGACGATCCGCACGCCCGGCTCGCCGAGCCACCGGTACAGCAGTGCCGATTCCTCCGGGGACGCACCCAGCAGCGGCCCTTCCCCGGGTAGCACCGTCTCCGCGGAGGTGACCAACGCGTCGACGACCGGCATGGGGGCCACGCCCCGTCGGGCGTGCCCGGCCGAGGCCAGCCGACCGTGTCGGATCACGGCCAACTCCCAACCACCCGCGCCGTCGGTCCGGGCGACGACGATCTCCGCGATCCGGCAGAGCGCCGAGAGTCGCTGACAGCGTGCCAGCGTGTCGATGGTCGCGGCGACGCGATCGCGGTGACGTGCCGCGGTCTCGAACATCTGCGCGTCGGTGAGCCGATCGAGTTCGTCGATGAGCCTTGACAACAGAGCCGAGTCGCGGCCGGAGAGCAGATCGTGGGCGGCCTGTACCCGGCCGACGTAGTCGGTGACCGTCAGTGGACGGTCGGTGGCCGCGGCGCACCCGCCGAGGACGTCGCCACCGTCGGCGGGGGTCCGGCACCAATGATGTGTCGCGGCGCCCGGCATCCGGGCCCGACAGGTGCGCAGTCCGGCGGCTCGTGAGATCAGCTCCGCGATCTCGGCGGCGCGGTTGCGATTGGCGACCGGTCCGACGGAGTCGGTGCCGGGGGTTCGGGTGATCTGCAGTCGGGGAAATCGCTCGCCGGTCAGCGTGATCCACCAGCCACGGTGGGGACGGGTGGAGCGCCGGTTGTAGGCGGGCGTGTGCGCGACGATCAACCGCAGTTCGCGGACCCCGGCCTCGAGTGCGTGGGCGCATTCGACGTGGTCGACGCGGACGGCGAGGTTGACCATCTCGGCGATCCGGGGTCGTGGGTCGGACCCGTTGAAGTACGACATCACCCGGCGTCGCAGATCCGTCGCGGTACCCACGTAGAGCACCTCGGCGGACGGTCCACGGAACAGGTAGACCCCTGGTCGTGCCGGAAGTCCTTCGGCGAGATGGCGTTTGGCGCGCAGGCGGGGGTTGCCGCGGGGTAGATAAGCGGTCAGGTCGGCGTAGGTGCGCACCCCCTGGTTGCCGATGCGCTCGAGGAGCCGATGCAGGACCTCCACGGTGGCGCGGGCGTCGTCGAGGGCCCGGTGCGTCGGACGCACCGAGACGTCGAACAGGTCGGCGAGGGCACCGAGACGGACGGTGGGGGCCTCGTCACGGGTCAGCACGCGGCGCGCGAGCCGGACGGTGCACAAGCTGGTGTGGAACGGCCAGGCCAGGTCGAGCCGCGCGGCGTTGTGGCGCAGGAATCCCATGTCGAAGCGCGCGTTGTGGGCCACCAGCAGGCATCCGCGCGCGAACTCGACGAAGGAGGACAACACCTCCCCGATCTGTGGGGCGTCGTAGACCATCGCGCTCGTGATCCCGGTCAGCGCGACGATCTGCGGCGGGATCGACCGCTGCGGGTCGACGAGGGTCGCGAACTCACCGAGCACCTCGCCGCCGCGCACCTTCACCGCGCCGATCTCGGTGATGGCGTCGCGGGCCGGATCGCCCCCCGTCGTCTCCAGGTCGACCACCACGATCGTCGTATCGAACAGGGACTGCTCGCCGAAGCCCGCGTCGTCGGTGTCTGCTCCTGCGCCGAGGTCGGCGAAGGAGAGCTGAGCCGTATCAACCACCACGCCGCGAACACTAGTTCGACCCACCGACAGCATTGGCTGGGGTGCGAGTGGCTGCTGTGATCGGTGTGTTCTCGGGCCCGTCGTCGGCGGCGCGCCGATTCTGTCGGTGGCCACTTCTACTGTCGGCTGCGGTGGTCGACACCGGAGCTCGCCCGGCCCGTTGCGCAACGGGCCGGGACGGGCGGACCGGGATGAATCGCCCGCCGACACGTCCGACAGACAGCAAGTGAGATGGAGATCACAAATGTACATCGACTGCGCCAGCTGCCCGGGCCGTCACCGTGCGTGTGACGGCTGCATGATGAACCTCTTCGTAGAGCCTGTGACCAGCGGTGATGGGGACGATCTCGGTGGTCGACGGGTGGCCCGCGAGGTGGGGGATTCCGACGCCGAGATCTGCTCCGCGGTCGATGTGTTCGCTGCTGCTTCGATGGTGAGCACGGCGTCTGCACGATCGGCAAAACTTGCCATCGGCCCTGCATGCGGACCCGGTTCGCGCCCGGGTCTGCGGATTCTGCGAGCCGGTTAGCCGTCACTGCGAATCGGGCCCTTTGTCCCCTAGTGGACAGACACGCATCCGATTTCGTAACCTTTCCGAGACCTTCACAGAGCGTCCCGCTTCAAACCGAAGCGGTCTGGGGAGATCACCGCTCAATCGTCCGACGGACGAACCGGGGAACCACACGTTTTCGGAGCAATCCGGATTGGGGTGAGTCGCGCCCTGGACACAGTTGTGTCCGGATCGCGTAGGGCCATTCTCTCGGCCCGAACCCGACAGCTAACTCGGTAGGCGGTCAAGGGAGAACCAAAGGAGAACTCGTTTCGTGGCCAAACATCGTTTGGAACAGCCGAATCGCGGAGGCATCGCCAAGAAGGCGATGATCGCGGGCTCGCTGACCGTCGGCTCGCTCGCCGTAGCCGCAGGTCCGGCCCTTGCCGCACCGGCTCCGGCGCCCAGTGCGACCATCGAGATCCCGAATCTCGGCAAGTTCACGGTGCCCGGCATCGATCAGAATCAGGTTCCGAACCAGTTCCGCCCGGGTGGTGGCGGTATCACCGCCCCGGTGCAGAGTGCTGCCGAGAAGGCCGTTCGTGCCGCGGAAACCAAGATCGGCGCGCCCTACGTCTACGGCGCCGCCGGCCCCAATGCCTTCGATTGCTCCGGTCTCGTCTACTGGTCCTACCAGCAGGCCGGCAAGACGATCCCGCGCGACAGCTACGGCCAGCTCGGCGGTGGACGCGCGGTGAACTACGCTGACGCGCAGCCGGGCGACGTCCTGATCTTCAACGGTGGTAGCCACGCCGGTCTCTACATCGGCAACGGCCAGTTCATCCACGCCTCCACCGAGGGTGTCCCGGTGCAGAAGGCGTCGGTCAACGCATGGTCGCTGACCGGGGTTCGCCGATACTGATCCCGCTCTCGGTGAGAACGTGTGAGCATGTATTCGGGCGGATCGCGCACAGCGCGATTCGCCCGAACGCGTCGAGGACTACGACGCCCCGGTTGAGGCAGAGGTGACGAGCCCGGGTCCGTGGGGAAGTGGCAAGGGGAATGTGGTGACAATCGTGGGAGCCGGATCGGCGATCGGTCCCAACCGATCGGCGCGCCTGGCGTTGACCACCGTGATCGCGGTGCTCGCGGTCGCGTTGACGCAGATCGGTGCGGTGTTCGGGACGCCGCATGCCGTGGCCGACCCGCCGCAATCGGCGGATCAGCTGCTGGCGCGTTACACCTCGCTGAGCCGTGAGGCCGAGACCTCGGCCGAACAGATGCACAACGCGCAGATCGAGTACGACAAACAGCGTGGCATCGTCGCGCAGTCCAAGAAGGCCGCCGCTGCCGCACAGAGTTCACTCGACCGCTCCCAGGTGTCGCTGAACGAGCTGCAGACGCGCTTCGATTCGCTGGTGCGCATCAGCTATATGGGTGGCCGGTCCAACCGGCTCTACGCCGTCCTCACCAGCAACTCGCCCCAGACCCTGCTCGACCAGATGTCCGGGTTGGAGATGGTCTCGCGTCGCGCCGCCGCCGATCTGTCGGCGCTGAAAAAGGTGCGCGCCCAAACCGTCTCGGACCGCGACGCCGCGAATACGGCAGCCTCGACAGCCACCCGCGCGGTCTCCGACGCCGAACGCGTGCGGGGCGATCTGCAGAAGAAGCAGGCCGAACTGCAGCTACAGGCCGCCCAGATCCGGGTGATCTACCAGAGCCTGACGGGTAAGCAGCTCGCCGCGCTCGCGGGGCCGCGCTTCGACTTCGACCCCGCAGCCGTACCCCGCGGGACAGCCCCCGCACTCGTCGCCGTGCAGGCCGCGCTGACCCGCATCGGCGATCCCTATGTGTGGGGCGCCACCGGCCCCGACTCATTCGACTGCTCGGGCCTGATGGTGTGGGCGTTCAAGCAGGCGGGCAAGCTCCTGCCGCGATCCAGTGAGGCGCAACTCGCCGGCGGCACGCCGGTCTCGCGCCAGGATCTGCAGCCCGGCGATCTCATCATCTATTACCCCGACGCCACGCATGTCGGCATGTACGTCGGCGACGGCTACGTGATCCACGCCTCCACCTTCGGTGTGCCGGTCAAGGTCGTCCCCATCGACGACGCGGGACCGTACAACTCCGCGCGTCGGTACTAGGGGCGTGCTCCGCCCGCGGTGGGCGATGGGCGGGCTCCGCCCGCAGTGGGCGATGGGCGTGCTCCGCCCGCGGTGGGCGACCCTGCGCACCGGGGTGACCACGAGCGCCGGTGCGGTGCTCGTCGTCACGTCGCTGCTGATCACGGCCTGCGGAGGCGACGGTGACGGTGTCGTTTCCGGCACGAGTTCGTCGTCGGCACCGGTGTCGACGAGCAACGTCTATCTGGACCAGCGCTCCCAGGGCGTGACACAGCTCCTCGACGCGCTGTCGACCGCGCTGCGCTCGGGCACCCCCGATCAGCTCGCGGCGCTGCTCGACCCGTCGATCAATCCGGCGCTGCGCGCCCGGTTGCAGACCGTACAGGACAACCTGTCGTCGGCGGTGCGTCGCCCCGACACGCCGGGACGCGGAAAACGGCTGCAGCTCAAGGAGTTCCGTTACCAGCTCGCTCCCACCGAGGAAGTCGAGACCCTGGTCGGCGCCGACGTCCAGGCACGGCTGGATCAGCAGGGCAGCTCCGACACCTGGGTGGCTCCAGTCGAACTGCACGTCGCGCTCGGCGGTGTGAGCACCCCCGGCATCGACGAGGACGAGGTGGTGATCGACACCCAGCTCGTCGCCGCCCGCTACGACGACACCTGGAAACTGGTCGGCGACTCGACCCTGGCCGGTGAGCCCGCACCGCCGACGCAGATGTGGGACCTGCCGGCGCTGGCCGTTGCCGACGTTCCCACCGCGGGTGGCACCTCGGTCATCGCGTCCTATCCGGACGGCGCCGACGATCCCGCGGCCACCTCCGGCGCACCGGCCCCCAACTCTGTGGCGCCCAACTCTGTGGCTCCCGGCTCTGTGGCCCCTGGTTCGACGGCGCCCGGCCCCACCGCCGAGATGGTTGCCCGCATCCGTTCCCTGCTGCCCGGCGCGATCGCCGCGGTATCGGCGTTCTGGGGGACCGGGTGGCCCCAGCGTTCGGTGGTGGTGAGCACCGCCGCCGACGACCAATTCCACGCCCTGGCCGCCTCGGCCACCGACACCGCCGCGGCCGCCACCATCTACGCCCACCTCGACCTGTCCGCCGGCTCGGTGACGGGCCAGCGTGTCCTGCTCACCCCGGTGGCCCGTGACCTGCCCGCACCGGCACTCGGCGTGGTCCTGCGTCACGAACTCACCCACGTCGCCACCCGCGCGCAGACCGCGACCACCGCGCCGATGTGGCTCACCGAGGGAGTGGCCGAGTACGTCGGGCGCAAGGGCACCTACACACGTCCCGCCGATGCCGCCCCGGATCTCGCGGCCGCGGTGCAGGCCGGTGACACCCCGGCCGATCTGCCGACCGATCAGCAGTTCTCCGTCGACGCCGAGTCCTCGCGGACGGCCTATCAGTCGGCCTGGTCGGTGGCGACCTTCGTCGCGGCGACTTTCGGCGAACCCAGGCTGCGGGCGCTGTACGTGGCGGCGGGTGCATCGAGCGACGCCACGCGCGCCGATGCCGCGTTGTCGGCCACCCTGGGTATCACGCGGGCCCAGTTCGTTGCCCGGTGGCGGGCGTGGCTGACGGCCGAACTGCGATGAGATCGGCAAGGATGGTGGCGTGACGCACCGAACGCTCCTGGTGACCAACGATTTTCCGCCGCGGCGTGGCGGAATCCAGTCCTACCTGCAGAATCTCGTGGATCTGCTGGATCCGGACGATGTGGTGGTCTACGCCCCGCGCTGGCGCGGACGCAGCCACGAGGAGTTCGACGCCGCGGTACCCTACCGGGTCTATCGGCATCCGACGACGCTGATGTTGCCCACCCCATTCGTCGCTCGTCGCGCCGCGAAAATCATTCGGGACGAAGACATCTCGACGGTGTGGTTCGGGGCGGCCGCGCCGTTGGCGGTGCTGTCGGGATATCTGCGTCGGGCCGGGGCCCGCCGCATCATCGCCAGCACACACGGGCACGAGGTCGGGTGGTCGATGATCCCGGGGGCGCGCGGCATCCTGCGCTACATCGGCAACCACACCGACGTCATCACCTACGTCAGCCGCTACACCCGCGGCCGATTCGCGTCGGCGTTCGGTCCGCGTGCCGCATTGGAGTATCTCCCGCCGGGCGTCGACGTCACCCGGTTCGCTCCGGATCTTGCGTCGCGCCGACGACTTCGTGCCGAGCTGGGACTCGGTGACCGACCCACCATCCTGTGTCTGTCACGGCTGGTGCCGCGCAAGGGGCAGGACGTCCTGATCCGTGCACTGCCGCTGATCCGGTCGGAGATCGCCGACGCCGCACTCGTGATCGTCGGGGGCGGACCTTACGCCGAGAAGCTCCACGACATCGCCCACGCGGAGGGTGTCAGTGAGCACGTCCTGTTCACCGGGCCGGTCCCGGCCGCCGAACTCGCCGCCTACCACACCATCGCCGACGTCTTCGCCATGCCGGCGCGCACCCGGGGCAAGGGCCTCGACGTCGAGGGCCTGGGCATCGTCTACCTGGAGGCGTCGTCCTGCGGTGTGCCGGTGGTCGCCGGCCTCTCCGGCGGCGCCCCGGAGACCGTCCGCGAGGGGGTCACCGGAACCGTCGTCGACGGCACCGATGTCGCCGGGGTCGCGCTCGCGCTCATCGGGATCCTCTCCGATCGCGACGCCGCCGCCGAGATGGGCCGTCAGGGACGCCGATTCGTCGAGGACCACTGGCAGTGGTCGCAGATGGCCGCGCGGCTACGTCAGCTGCTGTGATCGGCTCCGGCCGGTGGTGTCGACGACCCAGGCGGCGCCGACGGGCGACTCAGCGCTTGGCGTAGAGCGCGTCGATGTCGCCGGCGTACTTGTCGACGACCACGTTGCGCTTGACCTTCAGCGTCGGGGTCATCTCGCCGGTCTCCTCGCTGAAATCGTCACCGAGAATCCGGAACTTCTTGATCGACTCGGCGTGCGAGACAGTCTTGTTGGCCTCGTCGACGGCCGACTGGATCGCCGCGCGTAGGTCGGGGTCGTCGGCGAGGTCGGCCACCGATGCGTCGGCGGGCTTGCCGTTGCGTTCCTTCCACGCCGGGAAGGCCTCGGGGTCGACGGTGATCAATGCGGCGATGAACGGCTTCTGATCGCCGACCACGACGGCCTGCGAGACCAGGGCGTCGGCACGGATGACATCCTCGAGGCCGGCGGGCGAGACGTTCTTGCCGCCCGCGGTGACGATGAGTTCCTTCTTGCGCCCGGTGATCTTCAGGAACCCCTCGTCGTCGAGTGATCCGAGATCGCCGGTGTGGAACCAGCCGTCGGTGATGGCGGCGGCGCTGGCCTCCTCGTTGTGCCAGTACTCCTTGAACACCACGCCGCCACGCAGCAGGATCTCCCCATC
Source organism: Gordonia sp. N1V (assembly GCF_029269935.1). NCBI lineage: Bacteria > Bacillati > Actinomycetota > Actinomycetes > Mycobacteriales > Gordoniaceae > Gordonia > Gordonia sp. N1V. Next base: position 212,606 of record NZ_JARJDD010000001.1, on the reverse strand, counting down.
CTCGGCGATCCGAACGGCGTTGCTCGCCAACGGTTTCCCGACGGTGCCGATCTTGACCGCGCCCGGGGTGTTGACGGTCACCGCCGCAGTCGTCTCGGTCAGGCCGTAGCCCTCGTAGACCGGGATACCGATCCCGGAGAAGAAGAATCCCAGGCGTGACCCGAGTGGCCCGCCCCCGGAAATCGCGAGCTCGCACTCGCCGCCGAGCGCGGCGCGGAGTTTGCCGTAGACGAGCTTGTCGAACAGGGTGTGCTTGGCGCGCAACACGATTCCGACGTCGCCGCGTTCGGCGGCGGCGGCGTGGTCGATGGCGGTGGCCGCCGCCATGTCGAAGATCCGGCCCTTGCCCTCGTCGTGGGCCTTCTGGCGGGCCGTGTTGTAGACCTTCTCGAACACGCGGGGTACCGAGAGGATCAGCGATGGCTTGAACACCGCGAATTCCGGTACGAGGCCCGGGATGTCGTTGGTGAAGCCCACCTCGACACCGGCCTCCATGGCCACCAGGGTGATCGCGCGCGCCAGCACATGGGCCAGCGGCAGGAACATCAGCAACCGCTTGCCGGGGGCGAGCAACTGCGACATGTTGCCCTCGAGCACCCCACGGACCTCCGAGAGCATGTTGGCGTGTGTCAGCTCGCACCCCTTGGGGCGGCCGGTGGTGCCCGAGGTGTAGATCAGCGTCGCCGGGTCGCCCGCGTGGACCGTCGCACGACGCTTGGTGACCTCGTCGTCGTCGACCTCGGCGCCCGCGGTCGTCAATTGTTCGACCGCGCCCGGCCCGTCGGCCGGATCGATCTGCAGGACCCGCACCGGATGGTCGAGACTCGCGCCCTCGTAGAGCTTCCGGTGCTCGTCGGATTCGACGATGATCGTCGACGCCGCGGAGTCGGTCATGATCCACTCGATCTGCGAGCTCGACGACGAGTCGTAGATCGGCACGGTGATCGCCCCGGCCGACCAGATCGCGAAGTCCAGCAGCACCCATTCCAGGCGGGTCGCCGACAGCAGCGCCACCCGATCGCCGGGCTGTACGCCGGAGGCGATCAAGCCCTTGGCCAGAGCGGTGATCCGCGCGGCGATGTCATCGGCGCGCACCGGCTCCCATGTCGCTCCCTCCTTGCGGCGGAAGACGGTTTGGCCCGGCGTGCGTTCGGCGATGCCGAAGATGATCGAGGTGGCGTTCTCATCGGCCTCGATGGTGAACCTCGCGGGAACGCTGTACTCGCTCATATCCTGCACCTTTCGACCGTCAACGATGACCTGACCATCGTAACGACGACCGTTGGCACGAGGCGGCGGGGTGGGCCGGGACCGGGTGAGGTCGTTGCGCCGCCGATCGGGTTCGCCGCGAGGCACGTGCGGTGCAGACGATGCCGGAGCAGACGTTGCCTACCGATCGGCCGCGCCGATATGTGAAGCTGGAGTCGTGACGAGCATTCAGGTTGCCGACGACACCTTCGTTGCCGCGGACCCGGTGAGTGCGGCCGACGTGGTGGGGGACCGGACCAGGTGGCGCCGATGGTGGCCCGATCTGCATCTCGAGGTCGTCGAGGACCGGGCGGCCGCCGGGGTGCGCTGGCGCGTGTCGGGGCCGATCGACGGGACGATGGAGATCTGGTGCGAGCCCGTGCTCGACGGTTTCGTCCTGCATTACTTCCTGCATGCCGAACCGGCCGCGTCGGTGGTCGGCGGCGGGCGGTCGGACCGAGAGCGCGCGGACCTGCTCGCCGAACTCAACCGGCAGCGCCGGGTGGCCGGCAAGGTGATGGCCTTCGAGTGCAAGGACGTCCTCGAGGACGGTCGCGGCGTCGGCGAGCCCGCGGCCGCGTCCGGCCGGACGGGTGCGTGATGGCCGACCGCACGGAACGTTCGATCGTGGTCAACGCCGACGCCGTCGACATCATGGCGGTGATCGCCGACTTCGACAACTATCCCGAATGGGTCAGTGCGGCCCGCGAAGTCCAAGTCAGCGAACGGGATTCGGCGGGTCGCGCGCGCCGGGTACGGTTTGTGCTCGACGCCGGGGTGCTGCGCGACACCTACGAATTGCGGTACGAGTGGGACGCCGACGGCACCGGGGTGTCGTGGGAGCTGGTCTCCAGTGACCTGCAACGCGATCAGCGGGGCCGCTACGAGGTCGTCCAACAGGTGCCCGGCTCGAGCAAGGTCACCTACACACTGATGGTGGACCTGATGGTGCCGATGATCGGGCAACTCAAGAGACGCGCCGAGAAGGCCATCACCGATGCCGCCCTCAACGACCTGAAGAAGAGGGTCGAAGGCTGATCGATCTCACTCCCATCCACGTGGTGCTGGGGCCGGGGGGGTCCGGGATCTCCGTGGTCGCGGCCGCCGGAGCACTGCGTCGTGACCGCGGTCGTAACCGCGCCCGCGCACCGCTGGCCCGGCCGGACCGCCACACCCTACTGATCACCGTCGACCGGCTCTCACCGACCCCGGATCTGTTGGGGGTCTTCCGAATGCCCGGCTCGAGCGTCGCGGTCTCCTCGGGCGTACACCTGTTGACCCTGGACCGGCTGGAGTCGCTGGAGAAGACCTGGGCGGTGTTCGCCGAGTTGCTCACCGCCGGTATCCGGGGCGCCAAGACGAGGTTGCCGGTGCTGGCCACGCTGGCCGGCATCGACGCCGCCGAACTCGCCGCGCTGCCGGGCGTCGAGGAATTCCTGCTGCTGCGGCGCATCCGCGACGAGGCCACCAGCGGCACCTGGGAACGCATCGTCGTCGATCTGTCCGGGGTGGCCGATCCGTACTCCCTGCTGCGGGCGCCGACGATCCTGCTGCAGGCCCTCGAACGGTTGTGGCCGCGCCACCGACGTCTCGCGGCGGCCGCCGACACACCGATGCTCGCGCAGCTGACCGCCGCCGTCGACGCCATCGCCGGCGACTGCGACGACATCGCGGAGTTGCTCACCGATCCGCACGTCGTCGCCGGGCATCTCGTCGTGGCGGCCGACGCACGCGGCGCCGGTGCGCTCCCCCGACATCTCGCGATCGCCGACCTGATGGGATTTCCGATGCGATCGATCGTGGTGAACCGGGGCGTCGGTGCCGGCGCGCCCGTCGAGGTGGTCGTCGACGACCCGCACGTGGCCGTGTCCACCGTCGAGCTCGCCGCCGCCCCACTGGATCGACCGGCGCGGCTACGCAAACTCGCTGTGTCACTTGCCCGACCGACCGGCGCCGCGCGCGGCAGCGGCGATGCCGAGGTGAGGACGGTGTCCGGTACGGGGCTCGACACCGTCTTCGAGATGTCGTGGGAGCAGCGGCTGCCCGACCCCAGCCGGTTCGACCTGGGCCGCAGTGGCGACGACCTGCTCGTCACCGTCGACGGGTTCCGTCACGCGGTGCGGCTGCCGTCGGTGCTGCGGCGCTGCCACGTCGGTGAGGCGAGCTGGGACGGCCAACGGATCAGGGTGCGCTTCACCCCGGATCCGGCCGTCTGGCCACGGGACCGTCAGGCCTGAGGCTGCGCAAGCGCGCGCCCCCGGAATGGAGGCGGGCGTGCCGCAGAGGGTACCGTGCTTGTGCACACGAATCGCCAGATGGAGTATCGACCGGATGAGCCGAGCGTATGAGGCGAGGGCATGAGCACTGACGACACCAGCCGTGGCGCCGACACCGGGTCGGGTTCGGCGCGCGGTGGCGAGTCGACGGGCGACCCACTACGCGACCTGCTGCTCGCGCTGGCCGCCCAGATCGACGTCGTCGCGGGTTGGTTCGGCACCGGTGCATCGGGGCCCACCGGCAGAACGGGGCCCACCGGCACCGCACGACCGGCCGCGTCCGGATCGGGCGGTCCCACCGCGGCCGGTGCCTTCCTCGGCGACGGATCGGCTGCGGCCGCCGTCGGTGAGATCACCTCACTGATGCAGGAGATCGGGGATCTGCTCGCGCGGCTGATCGCCGCACTCATCACCCTGCTGGAGGCGATCGCGGCGGCTTTGCGCAGCGCGCCCGCCGACGCCGGGACACCACCGCGGCGCTACCAGCCGATCGCGGTGCGACTCGAGGCCGCCCCGCAGACACCGCCGACCGGTGCGTCGCGCAAACACGGCGTGGTCGACCCGACATCGGAAAGTGAGAAGTGATGGGCGAGTTGACAATCGGCATCGACATCGGCGGCACCAGCGTGCGTGCCGCCGTGGTCGACGACTCGGGCGTCATGCTCGACACCCTGCGCGCGGCGACCCCGCCGACGGCCCAGGCCCTCGAACACTGCCTCGACCGTCTGGTCGGCGAGCTGACCTCGCGCTGGGCGGCCAAGGCCGTCGGGATGGCGATCGCGGGCTTCCTCACCCCCGATCGCGAGGTGGTGCGATTCGCCCCCCATCTGCCATGGCGGGAGGCCCGGGTCGCCGAGGAGATGACCGCGCGCATCGGTATCCCGGTGTTCACCGAACACGACGCGAACTCGGCCGCGGTGGCCGAACGTCACTACGGGGCGGCGGCCCGCGGACACAATGTGCTGGTGCTGGCGATCGGCACCGGCATCGGTGCGGGGCTGCTGATCGACGGGGAGATCTATCGCGGCAGCTTCGGTGTCGCACCGGAGCTCGGGCACCTCACCATCGTCCCGGACGGCCGTCCATGCTCCTGCGGTAAGCGCGGATGTTGGGAAAGGTACTGCAGCGGAACGGCTTTGGTCGACACAGTGGTCGAGTTGCTTGCCGACGGCGACTGGGGTCGCAGCCAGCTCGCGACCGACGTGGCCGCCGACCCCGGGTCGTTGACCGGCCGACGGGTGGCCGGTGCCGCCGCCGACGGCGACGCGGTGGCGGTGGCCGCCTTCGCCGAGTTCGCCGCTTCGCTCGGCCAGGGGCTGGCGATGATCGCCGACGTCTTCGACCCCGATCTCATCGTCATCGCCGGCGGTGTCGGGACCGCGTCGGGGCTGTACCTCGATGAGGCCCGCGAACACTATGCGCGTCTGATCACCGGGGCCGGCCATCGGCAGCTCGCGCGCATCCGCGGTACGCAACTCGGTGAGAACGCGGGGGTGCTCGGTGCCGCCGAGGTCGCCCGCCAGGGGATCAGTGCGCGCGTGCCGCAGGTCGCCGATGTCTGATGTCCCGATGTCCCGATGTCCCGATGTCCGATGTCCTCGATGTCCGACGGCGCCCGATGCCCATGCGTGATGGCGACCGGAACCTCATGGCGGCGTCGGCGGATGCCACAGTCCTGTCCGTCGGGTGGCCGATGTCTCACGGGCACCGGCTGGGGTGAGTAGAGTTCACAACCGGATCGAGTGGCCGGAAAGCGCTCGTCGGTGCGACGAAGGGTAGTGACACACGCGATGTGGTACCAGGTGTTCAAATACGTGCTGCTGGGCCCGCTGCTCCGGTTGTTGGGGCGGCCGACGATCGAAGGGCTGGAGAACATTCCGGCGCGCGGACCGGCCATCCTGGCCAGCAACCACCTGGCGGTGATGGACAGTTTCTTCCTCCCGCTGATGTGCCCGCGTCGCATCTACTTCCTGGCCAAGGCCGAGTACTTCACCGGTACCGGGCTCAAGGGTGGATTCCAGCGGTGGTTCTACACCGCGGTCGGGCAGATCCCCATCGACCGGTCCGGGGCGGAGGCGGCCGCCGGTGCATTGACCTCGGCGAGCCGGCAGCTCGAAAAGGGTGAGCTGATGGGCATGTACCCCGAGGGCACCCGATCACCCGACGGTCGGCTCTACAAGGGCAAGACCGGGCTCGCGCGGATCGCTCTGGAGACCGGGGTGCCGGTGATCCCGGTCGCGATGATCGGTACCAACAAGTTCAATCCGCCTGGGACGGTGATGTTTCGGCCGACCAAGGTGACCGTCCGGGTGGGTAAGCCGCTGAACTTCGATCGCTACGAGGGCATGCAGGGCAACCGGTTCATCGAACGTGCCGTCACCGACGAGATCATGTACGAGCTGATGCGTCTGTCGGGGCAGCAGTACGTCGACGTCTACGCGGCCAGCCTCAAGGAGCGCACGCCCGCAGACGCCGTGGAGTCCAAGCCCGCAGCCTGAGCGGGCGAGCGCCTCAGCTCGTGTGGGTCTGGGCGAGTTCGGCCCGGCCGGTGGCCTCGTCGGCACTCGGCGCGCGCAAGCCTTCGGCCGGGAACCGCCAGATCACCACGAGGGCGGCAATACCCCAGATCGAATACGAACTCCCGACGATCTGCGCGAGCACCGACCACGAGGCCGAACTCTGTGGGAGGAACTGAAAAGGCCCGAGGGAGAACAGGATCAGCCCGAGCGCGGCCAACCCGAGATGGGCGATCCTGGTGCCGCGAGACGACGTGCGCGCGGCGACCGTGATGGCGGTCAGGATCAGCGGGATCGCCCACACCCAGTGATGCGCCCACGAGGTGGGGGAGACGAGCAGACCCCAGACCGCGATCGCGCAGGTCGCCAGCACCGCATTGATCCGCGCCGCGGGGCCGGCGCCCGCCGCGAACGCCTCCCGGGGACGGCAGACGTGCACCGCGCACAACGCCAGCACGGTGACCGCCAACGAACTGAGCACCCAGGCGATCTGACCGTCGATGCCCGGCAGAATGCGCACCCATGCCGCGTTGAGGTTCTGGTTGATGCGTCCGGCCGGATCGCCGATCCGCGTCGTGTGGAACAGCGTGTGCGTCCAGTACCCCAAGGAATCGCGCGGTAGCCACACCGCCGCGAACGCGCCCGCCAGCACGAAGGTGAGTCCGGCGGTGGCGGCCGCGCGCCAGCGGCGGGCGACGGCGAACACGGCGACGAACACCAGCGGGGTCAGCTTGATCGCCGAGGCCAGACCCACCAGGATGCCCTGCGCCCGCGTCCAGGGCTTGCGCACGCGCGCGACGACGAAGACGTCGAGCAGGATCATCGCCATCAGGATGACGTTGACCTGACCGAAACCCATCGTCATCCACACCGGATTGAGCCACAGTGCACCCGCGGTAACGAGTGCCGCCAGCCACCAGCGGTTGGTGCGGGCGCCCAGCGACAACAACGACAGCACGATGTGGACGATGAGCACCAGCAGTGCGATGGTGAGCACAGACATCACCACCCCGGCCACCGCCAGGGGCATGGCACCGAGTGGGACGAAGCCGAGGGCGGCAAACGGCGGATAGGTGAACGGCAACCAGATGCCGTCGCTGGTGAACGGCATCGACCCGTCGGCATACAGGCTCTGGCCCTGCTGCCAGATCTGCGCACCGATCCGGTAGACGTCGAGGTCGATGCGGGTCCGGGTGCCGAAGCTGGAGGTGAACGGCACCCCGAACATCTGCATCCCCGCCGAGGCGAGGAAGATCACGCCGATGACGATGCGCGCGCGCCGGGTCGGCGACCAGCGGCGCAACCGCTCATCCACCGAAGTCAGCATTGTCGTCATGACGGGCTCTTCGTTCCTCTCCGGCGGCGACCCTCGCCGGGTGGCGGGTGATACTTACCAGTATGCGGTTCTTCTACGACTCGGAGTTTATCGAGGACGGCACCACGATCGATCTCATCTCGATCGGTGTCGTCGCCGAGGACGGTCGAGAATTCTACGCGGTGTCCACCGAGTTCGATCCGGGCCGGGCGGGAGACTGGGTTCGGGCGAACGTGCTGCCCAAGCTGCCGTCGCCGGCGTCACGGGCGTGGCGGTCCCGGCGCGCCATCCGTGACGACCTCCTGGACTTCCTCACCGCGGAGCCCGGCGACGTCGAATTGTGGGCCTGGGTGGGCGCTTACGACCACGTCGTGCTGTGCCAGCTGTGGGGTCCGATGACCGCGTTGCCGCGAACGATCCCGCGCTTCACCCGCGAACTGCGTCAGCACTGGGAATACGCGGGGCGCCCACCCCTGCCGTCGGCACCCGCCGACGCCCACGACGCACTCAGTGATGCTCGACACAACTGGCGCAAGTGGCAGGCAATCGAACAGGCACGGCAGCCCCGGGGCTGATCAATCTCGGCCGATGCACGTTTGCGAGGCCGGCATCGCTGTGTTGCGCCTGATCAAACTCGGCCGATGCACGTTTGCGACCCCGGCCTCGCTACGCTGGAGCGGTGGTGAACTGGACCGTAGACGTTCCGATCGACGAACTGCCCGAACTCCCGCCGCTGCCCGGCGACCTGCAGGCGCGTTTCGCCGACGCCCTGGCCCGTCCCGCGCTGCAGCAACCGAGTTGGCCCGCCGAGGACGCGCGGCGCATGCGGACGGTGCTCGAGTCGGTGCCGCCCATCTGTATGCCCGCCGAGGTCCGCACGCTCGCCGGACAGCTCGCCGAGGTCGCACAGGGCCGGGCCTTCCTCCTGCAGGGCGGTGACTGCGCCGAGACCTTCGCCGACAACACCGAGCCGCACATCAAGGGCAACATCCGCACGCTGCTGCAGATGGCCGTCGTGCTCACCTACGGTGCGAGCCTGCCGGTGGTCAAGGTCGCCCGCATCGCCGGTCAGTACGCCAAACCCCGCTCGGCCGACACCGACGCCCTGGGCCTGCCGTCTTATCGCGGCGACATGGTCAACGGGTTCCCGGCGGAGGAGGGCACCCGCATCCACGACCCCTCACGACTGGTGCGCGCCTACGCCAACGCCGCCGCGGCGATGAATCTGGTTCGCGCGCTGACCCACTCGGAGGCCGACCTGCGGCGCGTGCACGACTGGAACCGGGAGTTCGTCCGCACCTCCCCGGCCGGGGCCCGCTACGAGGCGCTGGCCTCGGAGATCGACCGTGGTCTGCGCTTCATGGACGCGTGCGGGGTCTCCGACTCGTCGCTGGGTGCCGCCGACATCTTCGCCTCGCACGAGGCGCTGGTCCTGGACTACGAACGGGCTCTGCTGCGCCTGGCCGAGGCGCCCGAGGACCCGAGCGTCGGTGCCGACGGCAAGGTGCTCTACGACCTGTCGGCGCACTTCCTGTGGATCGGTGAGCGCACCCGGCAACTCGACGGTGCCCACATCGCCTTCGCCGAGCTGATCCGAAACCCGATCGGAATCAAGATCGGCCCGACCACCACCCCCGAGCAGGCCGTGGAGTACGTCGAACGTCTCGACCCGTACAACGAGCCCGGCCGGCTCACCCTGGTGGCCCGGATGGGCAACGGCAAGGTCCGCGATGTGTTGCCGCCGATCGTCACCGCGGTCGAGGCGAGCGGGCACAAGGTGATCTGGCAGAGCGACCCGATGCACGGCAACACCCACTCCTCGCCCACCGGCTACAAGACACGCCACTTCGACCGTGTCGTCGACGAGGTGCAGGGATTCTTCGAGGTCCACCACGCACTGGGGACCCACCCCGGTGGCATCCACATCGAGCTCACCGGCGAGGATGTGACCGAGTGTCTCGGTGGTGCACAGGACATCTCCGACCTCGACCTCGCCGGACGCTACGAGACGGCGTGCGACCCGCGCCTGAACACCCAGCAATCGCTGGAGCTGGCGTTCCTCGTCGCGGAGATGTTGCGCGGCTGAGGTATTCGGTTGCCCGGGGGCTTTCGGTAGCCGGGGCTTTCGGGTGCGTGCTCTCTCAGGAGAGCAGCAACTCGGAGCCTACCCACCATCCGGCGCCACCCGCCGCGGCCGCCGCGATGAGCACGATCACCAACCAGATCAGTGTGCGCAGCCGGCCGTCGGCGGGATCGTCGAACGTCTCGGGCAGGCCCTGCGCACTACTGCGGTCGCGCGCTGTGGGTCCGGGTGCGGCATCGCGATCGATCGCCGCCGACGCCTTCGTCGGTGGCGCGTCGGTCGTCGATCGGGACCCTGGCCGCGAGGCAACCCGGGTGCCGTGCGGGCTGGCTGCCGCCCGACGGCGCGCCATCGTCTCCCGCTCGGCGGAGCGTCGTGGGGCCGGCACGGTGAAGGGCGGCAGATCGAGATCCTCGGCCACGTCGAGCAGCGCCTCCCGCATCTCGAAGGCGTTCGCATAGCGATCGGCCGGGCGGCGTTCGGTCGCCCGTAACACCACCTCGTCGAGTTCGACCGGGACCCCGGCGATCACGTCACCGGGCGCCGGCACGTCATAGGTCAGTCTCTGGTACGCCAGTGCCAGTGGCGTGTCGCCGCGGAACGGCGTACGCCCGGTGAGCAATTCGAAGAGCATGACCCCCATCGAGTAGACGTCGCTGCGGGCATCGGCGGTCGCGGACTCGACCTGCTCGGGGGAGAGGTAGGCGGCGGTGCCGAGGATGACGCTGGCCGAGGTGACGCCCGATTCGGCGACCGCGCGGACCAGCCCGAAGTCGGCGACCTTGACCTCGCCGGCATCGGAGATCAGCACGTTCTCGGGTTTGATGTCGCGATGTACCAGGCCGGCCGCGTGTGCCGTACCCAGTCCGCCCAGCGCCGGATCGGCAACGGCGACCACCGCATGCGGGGGCATCGGACCCCGCTCGCGCAACAGTTCTCGGACACTGCCGCCCTCGACGAGTTCCATCACCAGGAACGCGATCCCGTCGTCGATGCCCTGGTCGTAGACCGCGACGAGCCCGGGATGTTTCAGACCGGCCACCGCTCGCGCCTCGAACTCGAAGCGGCGCAAGAACTGTGGGTCCGCGGCGTAGCGGGTGTCCATCACCTTGACCGCGACGTCGCGGCCCAGCCGAAGATCGAGAGCGAGGTACACCGCCGACATGCCGCCACGGGCGATGGGCGCGTCGATGCGGTAGCGGTCCTCCAGCACCGCCCCGATCAGCTCGTCGACCCCTGCCTGCACGACAGTGAATCTACCCGGGTGGCGGTGCTGCGCCTCGGAACCACCGGCGGTGCTGCGCCCCGTAACCACGGCGGTGGTGGCGGCGAACCAGGTGAAGACACGGCCCGCGAGACGGTAATCTCTGGGCCGTGAGTTCACTTCCCCTCTCGCACGATGTCATCCCGGCCGAGGTCGAGACGTATTCGATCGACGAGGTCTCCCGACGGTTGGGCGTGTCGACCAATCGCGTGCGCACCTTGATCCGCGACCACCGCCTGCTCGCCGTCTCCCGAGACGGCGAGCCCGCGGTGCCCTGCCTGTTCTTCGACGACCTCGGTATCGCCAAGCACTTCACCGGCCTCGTCGATGTCCTGCTCGACGGCGGATTCACCCGCGACGAGGCGCTGCGCTGGCTGTTCACCGAGCTCGACGATCTGCAGATGCATCCGGCGGCGGCGCTGCACACGCACTCGGCACGCGAGGTCATCCGACGCGCGCAGGCACAGGCGTTCTAGGCTTACCTTCGGGACCCGCCGGGTTCGGCGCCCCACAACCGGCGGGCCAGGGCGCCCAGGCGCAGCGGGTCGGGGCGCAGCAGCGAGATGGCGGCGAGTAGCGACAGCGCGGCGGCCAACGCGACCTCGGGCAGCTTGTAGAAGACGATCGAATCGTCCGGCTGGAAGACGATCAACATGAACGTCGACACCCCGACCACGACGGCGCGGACCCATCCGGGCAGCGTGAACGCGACCGCGACGACGAGGACCCACGTGTAGTACCAGGGCAGTGTCGAGGGTTCGAGCAGCAGCACCGCCAGCATCGCCCAGGCCAGTCCGGCGATCGCGCTGCGTTCGTCGGCGCGGTGGCGCCACCACAGCGCCACGAGAATGATCGCCAGACACACCGCACCGATCGCCCGCGTGACGGTGAGGACCGGCCACAGATTCAGTGAGGTGAACGGTGCCGCGACCAGCGTCACCAGATGTGCTGCGGCAGTGGGCAGCGTGAACCAGTTGATGATCTGGTCGGCCCAGCCCAGCCCGGTGAGCCAGCCCAGTCCCAGGCCGAGCGCGGCGGTCCAGGCGGCGAACACCGCGACCGGCACGGCGATCACCACCGCGAACACCCGCGCGACATCGCCGCCGGTGACCTTGCGTTCGGATCGGATGTGCGAGAGCCAGATCCACACCACGAACGGGATCGCCACACCCGCGGTGACCTTGATCGACACGGCCAGCCCGAGCACCGCCAGACCGCTGATGTGCCGGCCGGCGACGGTCAGTGCGAGTCCGGCGGCCAGCACACCCATCATCAGCAGTTCCACGTGCGGGCCGCCGACGAGGTGGATCAACACCATCGGATTGAGCAACGCCAGCCACACCCCTACCTCCGGTGACGCGCCGAAATGGGTCGCCAGACGTGGAACGGCCCACAGCGACAACAAGAGTCCGGGCAACAGCACCAGACGCATCAACCAGACACCGGTGAGCACGTGCTCACCCGACACGGCCACCACACCTCGGGTGATCGCCATGAACATCGGGCCGTACGGCGCCGTCGTCGACGCCCACACCTGCGCCATGCTGTCGAGGACGGGACCGGGATGGTGGGCCGGTCCGTCGGCGTAGGGATCGAATCCGGCGGCGAAGACCACCCCCTGGCCGAGGTAGGCGTAGACATCGCGACTGAACAGTGGCACGGTCACGCACAGCGGTGCGGCCCACCCGATCACGGTCCACCGCAGTGTGGTCAGGCTCAGGAGGGGGTCGCCGGCAACCGGCGCGCACAGTCGGCGACCCACTCTCATCCACGCGAACACCATCAATGCGACGCCGAGCCAGAACACGACCGCGCCCAACGTCTTTCCGTGGCCGTAGGTGATCGCGTCGAGTCCCACGTCCTGCAGACCCGGGTGGTTGCGTGGGATGTCGGCGACCGAGAAGCCGCCCAGACACACCGCGATCGCCCCGATCCCGCCGAGCCAGATCTCGGTGGGCAGGCGCGGCGGCGGGGCCGGATGCGCGAGCGCGGGCCGGCCGATCGCCGTCACAACTCGACTGCGCGAGAACATGAGTCAGGCCTCGCGGTGGGCGATCCGACCGGCCATCGCGATCAGGTCGGCCCGGATGTCGGTGCCGATCTCGGCGCGTTCGAGCCGGGCAACGGCGGCGTCGAGCAGAGCGGTGACGCGGCGTTCGATCTCCTCGACGGCCCCCACGTCGACGAGAAGCTCACGGATGCGGTTCAATTCGTGGTCGTCGAGACGGCGGCCGACCGCGTCGCGCAACACCGCCGCCGACCGGGGGTCGCGCAGCTCGGCGCGCTCGAGGCCCAACGCCAGAAGCGCGGTGCGCTTACCCTCGGCGAGATCGTCGCCGGAGGGCTTACCGGTCCGATCCGGGTCGCCGAACACCCCGAGCAGATCGTCGCGCAGCTGAAAGGCGATGCCCAGATCGTGGCCCACCGAGCGCAGGTCGTCGAGCAGTGCGGCAGGTGCGCCGGCCATGCGGGCCCCCAGCTCGAGAGGACGAGCAACGGTGTAGGCGGCGGTCTTGAATTCCATCACCCGATAGGCGGATTCGACGGTGTCGTCGCCGCTGACCTCGTTGACGATGTCGAGATACTGCCCGCCGAGCACCTCGGTGCGCATCGCCGCCCAGACCGCCGACACCTCGGCCGGAAGCGGATTCGGTGCGGGTGCACCGGTGTCCGGGCCGGCCGGGCTGTGACCGCCGACGAGGTCGTCGGCCCAGGCCAGCGCGAGATCACCGGCGAGGATGGCCGCGGCGACACCGTGGCGGGCCCCGTCACCGGACCACCCGGCGTCGCGATGGGCGGTCTCGAAGCGCCGATGCACCGTCGGCCGACCGCGGCGGGTGTCGGAATGATCGATGATGTCGTCGTGGATCAGTGCACATGCCTGCACGAGTTCCAGTGCGGCACAGACCCGCAACGCATCGGCGACGGACTGCTCGGGATGGGGCGGGCGCCTCTCGGGGCTGCTCATCCCGGCCAACCAGCCCGCGTAGGCGAACATCGGCCGAACCCGTTTGCCGCCGAGCCGGACGAAGTCGGCGACGATGTCGGCGGCGCGCCCCACGACCGGCGAGATGGCGCCGGCGACCGGCAACGTGGCGTCGAAGAAGCGCTCGAGGACCACGCCCGTGGCGTCGGGTACCTCCGACAACGACGTCGGCTCTGCGGCGGGCGGCGGTGCGGTCGGGCTCACTCCCTCAGGCTAGGGCATGTCTCCCACGAACAGACACGCCCGGAGTGCCTGTCGCGAACGGCCCCGCCCTGGACGACCGACGTGCAGTGACGACCAACGTGCAGTGACGACCTACGTACAATGACGCGGTGACCTCATCCCCACCGGCGCTCTCCGTCGTCGAGCGCCTCGCCGCACCACCGGCCAACGGCGTCGTGCACTTCTCGGTGGAGTTCATGCCACCCCGTGACATCGAGGGCGAGGCCCGGCTGTGGCGGGCGGTCCGGGTGTTCGAACGTCTCGACCCGGCATTCGTGTCGCTGACCTACGGGGCAGGCGGATCGACGAGGGATCGTACCGTCCGCATCGCCGGTGAGCTCGCGACGCAGACGACCCTGCTGACGGTCGCGCATCTGACCGCCGTCAATCACAGCATCGCCGAACTGCGTGCCCTCGTCGGTTCCTACGCCGACCAGGGCATCACGAATCTTCTTGCGCTGCGCGGGGATCCGCCGGGTGATCCACTCGGCGAATGGATTCGACACCCGCAGGGTGTGCAGTACGCGCGTGAACTCGTCGAGCTGATCTCCGGGCTCGGTGACTTCCACGTCGGCGTCGCCTCGTTTCCCGAGGGGCACCACCGGGCCCGCGATCTCGACCAGGACACCGATGTACTCGTCGGCAAGCTGCGTGCCGGTGCCGAGTATTCGGTGACCCAGATGTTCTTCGACGTCGAGGACTTCCTGCGGTTGCGCGACCGGGTGGCACGCGCCGACCCCGAGCAGGCGGCCAAGCCGCTCATTCCCGGGCTCATGCCGATCACCTCGCTGGCCAGTGCCCGTCGTATGACGCAGCTGTCGGGGTCGGTGATCCCGCCCGCGGTCGAGCAACGCTTCGCCGAGGCCGCCGGTGACGGCCCGGAGGAGGATCGCGCCGCGGTACGTGCCGTCGGCATCGACTTCGCCACCGAGACCGCGCAACGACTCATCGCCGAAGGCGTTGCCGGCCTGCACTTCTGCAGCCTGAACTTCGCCAAGGCGACCTGCGAGGTGCTCGACCGCCTCGGCGTGGGCGTGCCCGACGCGTTGCCGACGGTCGGGGCGCGCTGAGGGGCCGATCGGTCGGCTCAGGGTGATCCGGCGGGAGTCGGGTCAGGACTTGCCGGTGTTTCCGGGGTCCGGCGCTGCGGAGTTCGGCACTGCGGGGTTCGACACTGCGGGGTCCTCGTGTGCAGCTCCCTGATCGGGCGCAGCGTCGGCGGGAACGGTGGCCTTCTCCGGTGTCGTGTCACCGGCGGTCTTCGTCGCCGAGGTCGTGGTCGCCGAGGTCGTGGTCGTCGAGGTCGTGGTCCCTGACGTCTTTTTCCCGAATGTCTTCTTGCCCGCTGCCGATGCCGGGCGTCCCGGGCGCGGGCTGCGGTCGCGGGAGACGTAGGCCAACCGGATGACGACGAGCACCACGGCGGCGCAGATGAGCACCATCAGCCACGTCCAGCCGCCGAACGCGGCGGTCGACGGGTCGGCGTAGGTCGATTCGGCGGTGAAATCGGCGGACTTGCCGGGCTCGGGTGTCCAGGAGACCGAGGTGTTGGTGTTCTGGTCACCGTTGGTGGCGGTGATCGGGCCGGCGAACGAGATCGTGAACCGGACGTAGTCGCGATTCGGGATCAGTCCGGTGAGGTCGGTCGACCCGCGGAATCGCACCACCGAGCCGCTGCGCTTGGCCGACAGGTCCATGGTCATCGCGGTGTCGCCGAAGGCGTCGGCGATGATATCGCCGAGCTGACTGAGCTGACCTGCGGTCAGATTGCTGAAGGTCGCCCGGCTGCCGACCAGCGTGGCGTCGTCGCTGCTGTCGCCGGACTGTTCCTGCGGGGTCGGGGCCGCCTGTGTGGCATCGGACGGCGCGGACTCCGACGGCGTGGAATCGGACGGGGACGAACCCGGCTGGTCGGTGTCCTCCGACGGCGAACCCGGCTGCGCCGATGCCGGGGCGCCCGAACTCTCCGTGGAGGTGCTGGCGCGATAGTCCGAGACCGCGATGTTGCCGGTCATCGACTCGGGGATGTCGAATTTCGGTGCGCCACGCGGATTGTCCGGTGAGGTGGCCACGACCACGCTGCCCGCGAATCGATCACCGACCGTCGTGGACCGTTGCAGGCATCCCGACATCAACGGCGCCGCGATGAGCAGCACGACCGTGAGCAGAAAGGCAGACGCGCGGGGTGGGCTCGGGCGAGTGATCGGCGGACGCACGCTGATCATCGTGCCAGATGCCGGGGTGATAGCGGCCATAGGCGCCGACCGCGTGTATCGCCGCGGTGCCGGCCCGAGCTGCGGGCGATCGCCGCCCGTCCGGCGATACGCCCGCTGGCCCCGGTGACCCCGCCGCCGGGATGGGTCGAGGCGCCGGCGAGCAGGATTCCGTCGGCGCCGGGCACCTCGTGGCCGGACAGGTCCGGGTGCGGACGCAGCATGAACATCTGGTCGATGGTCATCTCGACGTGCATGATGTTGCCGCCGATCAGTGCCAGTTCGGATTCCAGCGCCTGCGGGGTCTGGACGTGGCGGTGCTCGATGCCGTCGGCGAAACCGGGCGCGTGGCGCTCGACCTCGGCGATGACCGCGTCGGCGGCGGTGGCGGCCACCTCGTCCCACCCCGACCCGTCGGCGAGATGACGCGGATGCCATTGCGCCCACAGATTGACGAGATGGTGTCCGGGTGGACTGAGGGTCGGGTCGATGCCGGAGAATCCCATCGCCACACAGGCCGGCCGATCGGGCAGTTCGCCGACCGCTGCCGCGGTCTGCGCGCGACGAAGGTGGTCCCGATCGGTGACGAGCAGGCCCAACGCCGAATGCACGCCGTGCGCGGGGAGGTCGGCGGGCAGATCCCGATACTCGGGCAGCTCCCTGGTTCCCAGCCGCACGGCCATCCCGATACCCGAGCCGACGATGATCTGACGCCGCCATCGCGCGAGCGATCCGGGGTCGAATCCGCCCGCCGCGAGCAGGTCGAGGGTGGCCAGGATGTGGCAGGCGCCGATCACAGTGTCGGCACATCGCCGCCGGCCGTCGACGGTCTCTACCCGCCAGTGGTCGCCACATCGGGTGATCGCGGTGGCCGCCGCACCGGTGATCACCTCGCCACCGTCATCGGTGAGACGGTGCACCAGGGCATCGGTCAACGCTCCGCTGCCCCCGACGGCGCGGCCGGGTGGGATCTGGTGCATCAGTGCCGCGAACCCGATCATCGGAGCGGTCGCGGGGGCGCTCATGGGCGGGCCCGACTGGGCGCCGAACCAGGCCAGGGCGGCCTTGAGGTGCTCGGAGCCGAACCAGCGGTCCAGCAGGGCATCCCCGGACGACATCAGATCCTGGGTCACCGACATCATCCGACCCGATCGCGCACCGAACAGGCCGGTCCGCGCGGTGGTGGCGGTGGGGCCGAGCCCGCCGAAGGCACGCGCGAACCGACCCGGCGTGGCCGGCTCGTAGAAGGAGCGCATGAGAGCTCGGGCGCGCGGTGCCCAGGTCGCCACGAAGGCGCGGTAGGCGTCGGCGTCGGTGCGTCCACAGGCACGTTCGATCGAGGCGCACGTGGCGTCGAGGTCGGTGCGGAAGACGATCGGACCGGCGGTGTCGGTCGCCGGACAGAACGCCCACGGGTCGCAGTCGAGGTAGGTCAGGCCGGCGTCGGCGAGTGCCAGTTCGTCGAGGACCGGGGAGTGGCGGATCATCAGGTGCGCCGACGAGCCCCGGTCGACGCGATAGCCGGGAAAGCGTTCGATGGTCGACACCGCCCCACCGGGGATGGTGTCGCGCTCGACGACGCTCACCGAGCGCCCGGCCCGGGCCAGATAGGCGGCCGCGACCAGCCCGTTGTGGCCGGCGCCGACGACGATCGCATCGCCCACCGGGTGCCCGGTCATCGGGTGCGGTCGGATTCGCCGGGAACGATGGGACCGGCGGCGGCGCCCGGCAGGATCGTGGGTGCGGCCAGGGGTAGTCGTCGCCCGAGGAAAGCGAACGGGCGCGGGTCGCCGGTGAAGGTGAATCCGCGCAGCACGTCACCGAATCCCACGCGCCGGTACAACGCCCAGGCGCGGTTGCCCTCGTCGGCGATTTCCGGGGTGGACAACAGGACGTGGTGTTCGGGTCGGTCGGCGAGCAGGCGATGCAGCAACCATTCACCGATCCGATGCCCCTGGGCACTCGGATGGACGTGGAGTTCGGTCAGCTCGAAGTAGTCCTCGGTGATCTCATCGATGACCCGCGGGTCCCGACCGGTCGATCGCAAGCCGGCGCGGAGTTGCTGATTCCACCATTGGTCGCGCGCTCCGCGATAGCCGTAGGCGATGCCGACGAGCACCTCATCGCCGCCGGGGGACAGGGGCGGCTCCAACCGTCGGCGGACGAGGTCCAGCGAGCCGTCCTCGGCGTGGGGCGCGGTCGCGATCGCGCCATAGGCCTCCCAGCCGGGTCGATGGATGTGCTCGCGCCACAATCCGGCGCGATGCATCTCGGTCCCGCGTGGGTAATTCATCGCTGTGACGTAGATCTCGAGCGCGGGACCGAGCCAGACCGCACAGTCACGTCCGTCGAGACGGGCGATCCGAATCGTCACGTGCGGTCCTTCCTGTCGTCGTTCCTTGCACCCCGGCCGAGTGCGGCATTGTGTCGGTGGCGTCGGGCATTGTGTTGCGCATCGGGTTGCCCGCACGCCTTGCTCCGGCGACCAGATCTGACTAATATTGAATCTGTCGAACGGGTGTTCGATGAATGTGCCTCCGCAAGCTGTTCGCCGCCACCCGACGACCGACGCGGTCCGGCGGTGGGCGAGGGAAGCGCCTGCCCTCGGACCGCGTTGACCCGAGGGAACGGCCGGTACAGCCCAACTGGCCGCCCGTGAGCACCGCGACAACGGAGGGAGGCCCATGATGACACGTCGAACGACCACACAGGTCGAGGTGGATCCGATCGTGGTCGGGCGCGCACGTGACCTGCTCGAACGTGCCGATCTCCTTCTCGAGAACGCCGACGGGATCACCGACGACGCCGAACGCTTCCGGCAGCTGTACCTCACCGCGCTGCGGGCCGCCGGCGCCGCACTGGCCATCGGTGAGCCGACCAGCGGCCGTTCGACGCGCGGGTTGTCGTCGAACGCGTGGAATCGTCTGGCGGTGATCATGCCGGATCTGGCCGAACAGGCCGAACGCTTCGCCGCATGGTCTGTTCTTCGAATGAACATCGAGGCCGGATTGGAGCGAGACGTCGATCCCGTCGTCGTCGCCGAGCTGCATCGCCTGGTGTTGACATTCCTGGACACGGTCGAGGGCGTGGTGATCGCCTACGAACAAGGCGGACATGGTGCGCAATCCGGATCGCTGGCACATCCTGCGTGATGCGCCACAACCCGTTGGGGTCACGCATCGATGCCTCGCCACGTCATCGCATAGGCGCCGGTAACAGCCCCGAACACAAAAACGATCCAACGAGCGCGGTTATGGTGGTCGCCGCCGGAATCACCTCGTATCATGGTCGTAGGCCGCGAACACAGTCATCAGGCGAGTATCGCGGCGAACATCTCGTCGATGGCTCGTCGGTAACAGGTAAGGAGGGTCGGTGCCACTCTCGGAGCACGAGCAGCGCATGCTCGAAGAGATCGAAAGCGCTCTGTACGCGGAGGACCCGAAGTTCGCGTCCAGCGTTACCCGGCGCCGCCTCGGGCGGTCGACCGGTCGTCGCCGCATCCAGGCGGCCGTCGTTTTCGTCCTCGGTCTCGCGCTGTTGATCGTGGGACCCATCATCGGACTCGACGTGGGTGGTTTCCCCATCCTGAGTCTCGTCGGCTTCCTTGTCATGTTCGCCGCCGCGCTGCTTGCGCTCTGGGGCGGGCTACCCGGCAAGGGTGCGCCGCCATCGGCCGACCGCGGCTCGGGCGGGCGCGGCTCGAAGGCCGCAACGCCCAAACGCAAGTTCACCGAACGCATGGAAGACCGCTTCAACCGCCGGTTCGAGCAGGAGTGATCCCGCGACGAACCCACTGAGGTTCAGCGACTGACTCACCACAGCAGCCGCACACCCCTACGGGTGTGCGGCTGCTGTCGTATGCCCGCTTCCGGGGCTCGGCCACCGGATTCATCAAGTCCCTCCTGCCACGCCCCACCGCGTTCCCCACCGCGCCCCACCCGATGCCCCACCACGCCCCACGAGGCCGAAGTAGCAACCTCACCAGCCCTATTCCTCACCACAGGCCACAACTGTCAGGCTTTGTCCTGTCGACGACACGACCGATCCGTGCCGTGTCGAACCATGACTTCTGCTCTTGACCTGCGTTTTTATGGTCGGGTGGGGAATCGAGGCGGGTTTGGGGTGGAAAGTGGTGGAAAGTGGGGTACTGTGGGCGTCACTGGGTGAGGCGATCCGGAACGCCGGACCCGGTGGGCGGGAGGTGCCGACATGTCGACGAGATTTGTCGGTACCTACACGCCCAAGTTGGACGACAAGGGGCGACTCACGTTGCCCGCGAAGTTTCGCGACGCATTGGCAGGAGGGGTGATGGTCACACGCGGCCAGGACCACAGCCTGTCGGTGTATCGGGCCGAGGAGTTCGATGCGATCGCGGAGAAGACGATGGAGGCGTCGCGCAACGATCCCGAAGCGCGCGCATTCCAGCGGTACTTCTTCGCCAGCACCGACGAACAACGGCCCGACGGGCAGGGGCGGATCACCCTGTCGGCCGAGCATCGGCAGTACGCGGGACTGTCCAAGGAGTGTGTGGTGATCGGCAGTTTCGATCACCTGGAGATCTGGGACGCACAGGCATGGCGTGACTACCAGAGCCAGCATGAGGAGAACTTCTCGGCGGCGAACTCCGCGGCGTTGAGCGCGGTGCTCTAACTCCGCAACGTGGGTGCAGGACAGATGCACAGGGCTTCGGGTGGCACGAGGCCCCGACCCGGTCCGACCCTGGCGTACTTCCCCAACGCCAGGTGCGCGATCGGGTCGGGACCCCGCTCCACCACAAGCCGACACAAGCAACACACGACAGCCACCCCTCATCGAGGCCGGCCCGCGCGACAGGAGCGGCCGCTCGGGGGTCGGCGCACTCGGAGGGGCAGGCCGGTGACACCGCAGGACGACGACAACAGTGCGGGTGCGCAGACCCCGCCGTCGCGTCGCTCGGGTAAACGCCGTTCCGGCGAACACGGGCACGTGCCCGTCATGGCTCGACGCATCATCGAATCGTTGCGCCCGGCTCTCTCGAATCCCACTGTCGCACAACCGGTGTTCGTCGATGCCACGCTCGGCGCCGGTGGTCACACCGAGTTGATCCTGCGGGAGTTCGGGTCGGTCCGGGTCATCGGGATCGATCGGGACGCGGCTGCACTGGACATCGCCGCTACCCGTCTGGCCGACTTCGGCAATCGAATCACCTTCCACCAGGCCAGATTCGACGAACTCCCAGCGGTTCTCGCCGAAGCCGGCGCCGACCGCATCGATGCCGCCCTCTTCGATCTCGGCGTGTCCTCGATGCAGCTCGACCAGACGGATCGGGGATTCGCCTACGCCGTCGACGCACCACTGGACATGCGAATGAATCCCGAGGCCGGTCCTACTGCGGCCGATGTGCTCAACACCTATTCGCATGGTGACATCGCCCGCATACTCCGCGAATACGGTGATGAACGCTTCGCCGGCAAGATCGCGTCGGCGATCGTGCGTGAACGCGAGCGTGAGCCCTTCACCACCAGTGCGCGGCTCGTCGAACTGCTCTACGCGACGATCCCGGCGGCCACCCGGCGCACCGGTGGGCACCCGGCCAAGCGGACCTTTCAGGCGCTGCGGGTGGAGGTCAACGGCGAGCTCGAGGCGCTCCGGCAAGCGCTTCCGGGGGTCCTCGCGTCGCTGCGGGTGGGTGGCCGTGTGGCGATGATGAGTTACCAGTCGCTCGAGGACACAATCGTCAAGCGGGAGTTCGCATTACGGACGACCTCGACCTCGCCGCCCGGTCTACCGGTCGAATTGCCCGGCACGGCACCACGATTCCGACTCGTCACCCGGGGGGCCGAGCGCCCTGACCAACAAGAACTCGACACCAATCCGCGATCGGCACCGGTCCGGGTCCGCGTCATCGAACGAATCGCAGAGGAGGAGGTGAGATGACCCTTCTCGACGACATCGAACGCCAGGATCGACTGCGCGACAAGGATTCCGACACCACCGAACGCACCACACGGCACACCCGCGGCGGAGTCGGACGGCCGACCCGATCGCGGGCGGCCCAGCGGGCGATCGATCGGCACAGCAAGCGGATCGCCGCGCAGGAGCGGGGATCGCAACGTGGTTCGGTCTCCAAGCCCGTCGTCGTGGCGTCTCGTACCCGGCGGATCAGCCTGTCCGAACGGTTCTCCCGTATACCCTTCGTCATCCCGGTGCTGCTGGTGCTGGCCTTCGGCCTGGGTTTGAGCCTGTGGCTCTCCACCAAGGCTGCGCAGGACTCCTATCAGATCGGCATCGCCCGCCAACAGAATCAGGAGTTGCTCGATCGCACCGACGCACTCAAGCGCAGCTTCGAGTCGGGTAACTCGGCACCCGAATTATCCGATGCGGCAGGGGCACTCGGGCTGGTGGTCGATCAGAACCCGGCACGCATGGTGGTCGGCGCGGACGGCAAGCCACACATCGTCGGCGACCCGGAGCCGGCCACCGGAAAGCGGATGCCCTCGATCAATCCCGATGATCAGCCCAATCCGGCTGCCACGATCGATCCGAAGAAGGTCGACGATTCGGTGGGTCTCGGTGGCGCCCAGAGCGCCGCACCGAACTCCACTGCACCGAACTCCACCACACCGAGTTCCGGCGCTCCGGCCGGCACCGCGACGCCGGGTGCAACGGCCCCGACGACCCCGGCACCTGCCGGTGCCGTCACGGCACCGCCGGCCCCGGTGGCGACCGCGCCTGCGCCCAATGTGCTGCCGCAGGCCGTGCCCGCGCCGGCGACGAGCAACCCGCCGAGCGGAAATTCGCCGGAGACGCGTTAGTACGGTGGACAATTGACGATCATGACGACACGTGCGACCAGACCGGCCGCCTCCGGCCATTCGGCCGCCGGCGGAGCAGGCCGATCGCCCGCCGGCGGAGCAGGCCGATCACCGCGGCCCCCCCGACAACCCCCGAAGCGGCCGCACACCTTTGTGGTTCGCAGTCGGATCGCGGGTGTGGTGGTACTGCTCGCGGTCATCGCCGTGGCCATCCGCATGGTGGTGGTCCACACCATCGAGGCACCGTCGCTGGCGCAACAGGCAGCTGCGCAGCGCGAATACACGCAGATCATGACCGCCAAGCGTGGGGCGATCCTCGACCGCAACGGACGGCCGTTGGCCTACACCGACGAGGCACGGTCGTTGACCTTTCTGCCCAAAGCGGTGCGCAACTCGATCGCCAAGGCGCACAAGGACAATCCCAGCCTGCCTGACGTCGAGACGCGATTGCACCAGATCGCCGACGGTGTCTCGGGCGCGCTCGGCGGATCGATCAGCGCCGACGACCTCTACAAGAAGCTCACCAGCGACGAGACGTTCGTCTATCTCGCGCGCTCGATCAGCCCGGACGTCGCGTCGCGGATCACCACCGACTACCCCGAGGTCGGGGCCGATCCGCAGAGCGTGCGGATCTATCCCGGTGGATCGCTGGCCGCCAACATCGTCGGGGACGTCAATTACGACGGCAACGGACTGATCGGTCTCGAGGCCTCACTCGACTCGGTGCTGGCCGGCACCGACGGCTCCAAGACCTACGACCGCGGTTCCGACGGCGCGATCATCCCCGGATCGACACGCAACGTCCACCCGGCGATCAACGGGGCCAACGTGCAACTGACCATCGACTCCGACATCCAGTGGTACGTGCAGAGCGAGGTGATGAAGGCCAAGGCCGCATCCGGGGCACGGTCGGCGTCGGCGGTGGTGCTCGACGCGAAGACCGGTGAGGTGCTCGCGATGGCCAACGACGGCACGTTCAACGCATCCAAGCCGTTGTCGGATCAGCCCGACGCCAACCTCGGCAACCCCGCGGTGACCTCACCGTTCGAGCCGGGCTCGGTGAACAAGGTGATCACCGCCTCGGCGGCGATCCAGTACGGATTGACGACACCCGAACAGGTCCATCAGGTTCCCGGCAGCATCCACATGGCCGGGGTGACCGTCAACGACGCGTGGGTGCACGGTGTCGCCCCGTACACCACCACCGGGATCTTCAGTAAGTCCTCCAACGTCGGCACCCTCATGTTGGCCCAGCAGGTCGGCGAGCAACGGTTCGCCGACATGGTGAACCGCTTCGGGCTCGGCCGCATCACCGGCGTCGGTCTGCCCGCCGAGAGCGGCGGCGAGGTTCCCGCGCTGAGCCAGTGGTCCGGTGGTTCGTTCGCGAACCTGCCGATCGGACAGGGCCTGTCGATGACGCTGTTGCAAATGACCGGCATGTACCAGGCCATCGCGAATGACGGACTGCGCATCCCGCCGCGCATTCTCGAGTCCGAGACACGACAGGGGCAATCGCCGTCCGACGAACCACGACCACAGGGCGTGCAGGTCGTGAGCCCACAGACCGCGGTGACGGTGCGCAACATGTTCCGCGGGATCTTCCAGGACGATCCGACGGGCGAGCAGGAGGGTACCGGCGCCAAGGGCGCGGTACCGGGCTATCAGCTGTCCGGCAAGACAGGTACGGCACAGCAGGTCGATCCCGCGTGTGGGTGCTACTCGAACTCGAGCTACAACATCACCTTCGCGGGGATCGCCCCGGCCGATGACCCACGGTTCGTCGTCGGGATCATGCTCGACAATCCCAAGCGCAGTTCCGACGGTTCGGGTGGGCAGTCGGCCGCACCGCTGTTCAAGTCCATCGCATCGTGGATCCTGCAGCACGACCGCATCCCGCAATCGCCGCAGCCCACACCGCGTATGGTGCTGCAGGCTTCGTGAGCCCCGACGCCCGGCGCCGACCCTGCACGGGTGGCAGCCGGGCTGACGGTATCGTGGGTGCGTTCACGGGCGTATCAGACAACACCGGCCGGCAGTGGCATACGAGCGTCGGCACACGACAGCCGATACATGACCAGGGGTTCGTCCGGACCCGAGACGTGTTCGACGGGGTGAGAGGAGGGGATCGGCACGATGGCAGCAGCACGAAGCGGATCGTCTCGGCGGCGTCGGCCGACCGACCTGAGCCGCCCCACCCATCTCGATCCCACCGAGGTCGGCGTCCTCTCCCAGGCGACCGGCGCGCGGCTCGATCTGGTGGGCGAGGCGAGTGCGTCAACCGCCGTCACCGGGGTGTCACTGCGCGCTCAGGACGTCCGGCCGGGTGACCTGTTCGCGGCGCTACCGGGGGCCCGCACCCACGGTGCCCGATTCGCCGCCGACGCCGTCGAACGCGGCGCGACCGCCGTGCTCACCGACGCCGCGGGACGAGCCGAATTGGCGCGTGTCCTACCCACCGACGCCACCTGCGCGGTCCTCGTGCATCCCGAACCCCGGCGTGTCCTCGGCGGGGTCAGTGCCCGCATCTACGGCAATCCGTCACAGCGACTCAAGCTCATCGGCATCACCGGTACCTCCGGCAAGACCACGACGTCCTACATGGTCGAGGCGGCACTGCTGGGCGCCGGGCACTCGGTGGGATTGATCGGCACCGTCCAGACGCGGGTCAACGGCGTCGCGGTGCCGAGTTCGCTCACCACCCCCGAGGCCCCGACGCTGCAGGGGTTGCTCGCCGCCATGGTCGAACGCGGCGTCGACGCCGTGGTCATGGAGGTCTCGAGCCACGCGTTGGCGCTCGGACGCGTCGACGGTGCACATTTCGCGGTGGGCGCATTCACGAATCTGTCGCAGGATCACCTCGATTTCCATCCGACGATGCGCGCCTATTTCGAGGCCAAGGCACTCCTGTTCGCTGCCGGATCGTCGACCCGCGCGGTTCGCTCGGTGATCTGCGTCGACGACGAGTGGGGACGTCGGATGGCCGAGATAGCTTCTGCCGGTTCGTCATTCGCTCCGGTGACAGTGTCGACGACGGACGTCGCGGCGACCTGGCGTGCCGAGCAGGTGACCGTCGAGCCGGACGGGTCGCAGCACGTCACGCTCGCCGGCCCCGGGCGCAGCGGCGTCGAGATGGTGCTGCCCCTGCCCGGCCGGTTCAACGTGGCCAACGCCACCCTGGCCGTCGCGATCGCCGTTGCCGCCGGGGTGAGCGCCACCGAGGCCGCCACCGCGATGGCGCAGGTGTCGGTGCCCGGTCGACTCGAGCGGGTCGACCGCGGACAGCCGTTCCTGGCGATCGTCGACTACGCGCACAAGCCCGGCGCCCTCGACGCCGTGCTGTCGACGTTGCGCGCACAGAGCACGGGCCGGATCGGTGTGGTCGTCGGCGCAGGCGGAGATCGGGACCACGGTAAGCGCCCCATGATGGGCGCCGCGGCCGCCCGCGGGGCCGAGCTGGTCATCATCACCGACGACAACCCGCGCACCGAGGACCCCGCGGCGATCCGGGCGGCGATGCTCGCCGGGATCGGGGAGGTACCCGCCGAAGAACTGCCCGCCGGTGCCGATCACCGCGAGATCGGGGATCGGCGGGCGGCCATCACCGCCGCCGTCGAATGGGCGCAGCCCGGCGACGTGATCCTGGTCGCCGGCAAGGGACATGAGGCGGGTCAGGAGATCGACGGCGTGAAGCACCCCTTCGACGACCGCGTGGTGCTGGGCGAGGCCCTGGACCAGATCGCCGGTGGCGCCACCGAGCAGCCGGCGGGCCGAGAGGCACGCCGGTGAGCGCTGAGCTGACCGTGCTCGCCACCGCGATACCCGCGCGGATCGATGACGTCACATCGGGGTTGCGGACACTCGTCGAGTCGGCCGATCGGGCTCGGCGAGCGGGTGCGGGCGATACGGGCGACGGGCGAGACCGGCGCACGTGGGCGATCATCGGCGAACTCCTCGTCGACGGCCCCGACCGCGACGACGAGAACCACCGGGCCGTCGAACACGACCGGGTGGGCCGACTCGCGGTGCGTCTCGCCGTGGACAAGGTGTTGTGCGTAGGGTCTGGCAGGGCCGTGCGCGCTCTGCATCAAGGCACCGTGATGGAGGGGTCCTGGGGTGACGAGGTGCGTCAGGTCCAGGGCTTCGAGGAGCTCGTCGACCTGTTCGTCGACGAGCCGCAGTGGCGACCGCAGCCGGGCGACACCGTCCTGTGGGCGGTGGGGGCCCCGGCCGGCGGGATCGCCGCATTCATCCAGGACGCGTGTCATCACCCGGTGACACTGCGGACGCTGCAGGCCGAGACGACAACGCAAGCCGAGAAGACAGAGCAGGCGGGGCGGGCAGAGCGGCCGGACACCCCGAACGCAGGAGCGAACGAATGAAGGCGAGGACGTTCAGGTGACCCAGATCCTCATCGCGGGGGCCATCGCGGTGGCGGTGTCGATCATGCTCACCCCGTTGCTGATCCGGTTGTTCTCGCGGCAGGGCTTCGGTCAGGAGATCCGGGTCGAGGGCCCGCAGAGCCACCAGACCAAACGAGGCACCCCGTCCATGGGCGGCGTCGCGATCCTGATCGCCTTGTGGGCCGGTTATTTCGGTGCCCACCTGGCCGGGGTGTTCATGGACTCCGACGCCGGGCCGAGCGCATCGGGATTGCTCGTGCTCGGGCTCGCAACGGCATTGGGCGGTGTCGGATTCCTCGACGACTTCATCAAGATCCGTAAGCATCGCAACCTGGGACTCAACAAGACCGCCAAATCGATCGGGCAGTTCATCGCCGCGATCCTGTTCGGCATCCTGGTGCTGCAGTTCCGTAACAACGCCGGTCTCACCCCGGCCGGACCGTACCTGTCCTACGTCCGCGACATCGACGCGATCTCGATGGTGTCGGTGGCCTTCGTCGTCTTCGTCTGGCTGGTGGTCGCCGCGTGGTCGAACGCCGTCAATTTCACCGACGGCCTCGACGGCCTGGCCGCCGGCTCGATGGCGATGGTGCTCGGCTCCTACGTGCTGGTGGCCTTCTTCCAGTTCGTCAACGCCTGCTCGGGCGGGGCGAAGCCGGCCAACGACATCCCCCAGGGTTGCTACAACGTGCGCGATCCGCTGGATCTGGCGCTGATCGCGGTCGCCGGTGGCGGAGCCTGCCTGGGGTTCCTCTGGTGGAATGCCGCACCGGCCAAGATCTTCATGGGCGACACCGGGTCACTGGCGCTCGGTGGCATGCTCGCCGGACTGTCCATCACCACCCGCACCGAGTTGCTCGCCGTCGTGATCGGTGCCCTGTTCGTCGCCGAGATCGTGTCGGTGGTCATCCAGATCGCGTTCTTCCGGACCACCGGACGACGGGTGTTCCGGATGGCGCCGTTCCACCACCACTTCGAGCTCGGTGGTTGGGCGGAGACGACGGTGATCATCCGGTTCTGGCTGTTGACGGCCATCGCCTGTGCGCTGGGGCTCTCGCTGTTCTACGGCGAATTCCTGGCCGTCAAGGGCTGAGACGATGAGTGCGACGCCCCACTCCGGGGCACCGCTGCCGGGCCGGTCGGTGCTCGTCGCCGGTGGCGGGTCGGCCGGGATGTCGGCGGCACGTCATCTGCTCGATCTGGGCGCGCAGGTCACCATCGCCGACGACCGCGTCACCACCGCGGGGGTGGGCGCCATCGCCGGGGCCTCGGCCATGGTCGACCGCGGGGCTCGGCTGATCGCCGTCGCCGACCTACTCGCCGATCCGACCTGGGCGGAACGCACCGACCTGGTCATCGTGTCGCCGGGCTTCGCTCCCGACCACCCGCTCCCCGCCACCGCACGCGCCGCAGGCCTCCCCATCTGGGGTGAGGTCGAACTCGCCTGGCAACTCGACGCAGCCGGCATCTACGGACCCCCGCGTACCTGGCTGGTCGTCACCGGCACCAACGGGAAGACGACGACGACCTCGATGCTCGCCGACATCGTCGCCGCGTCCGGGCGTGCCTGCGCAGCGTGCGGCAACATCGGGCTCCCGGTGCTCGACGCCATGGCCGAGAGGCCCCGCGTCGACGTGCTCTGCGCAGAACTCTCGTCATTCCAGCTGTATTGGGCACCGTCGATCGCGCCGAGTGCCGGTGTCGTGCTGAACGTCGCCGACGATCACCTCGACTGGCACGGGTCCTTCGACGCCTATGCGCAGGCCAAGCAGATCGCCCTGCACGGGGTCGTCGGGGTCGTCGGGCTCGACGATCCCATCGCCGCAGCGTTGCCGGTCGTGGGCCGGCGGGTCGGGTTCACGCTGTCGGCGCCCGCCGACGGTGAACTCGGGGTTCGCGACGGGGAACTGGTCGACCGCGCGTTCGGCGAAGCAGGCGGGGTGGCAGGGGTCGGAATGGCAGCGGGCACCGCACTCGCCGACGCCGCGGTTATCCGGCCACCTGGTCCGTCCGGTCTGGCCGACGCCCTGGCCGCAGCGGCGTTGGCCCGGTCGATCGGTATCACCCCCGACCCGATCCGATCGGCCCTGGCCGCGTTCCGACCGGCCGCACACCGTGGTGAGGTCGTTGCAGAGCGGGACGGGATCGCCTTCGTCGACGACTCCAAGGCGACCAATCCGCATGCCGCGCAGGCGGCGATCGCCGCCCATCGCCGGGTGGTCCTGATCGCCGGTGGCCTGCTCAAGGGCGCGTCGCTGGCGAGCATGCTCGACGCCGTCGCCGATCGCCTCGCCGGCGTCGTCGCGATCGGGCGCGATCGCGAGCTGGTTGTCGCAGCGATCGCGCGACACGCCCCAGAAGTCCCAACCGTCACAGTGTTCACAGGGGACGATGGCTGCGTGACCGTACAGCGAGAGCTCTCCTTCCCGTCGGGCGTCGATTTGCCCGCAGCTCCGGGTGCCTCCGGCGCCCCGGGTACCTCCGATGTGTCATCGGCATCCGCATCGGCACCGGCAGCGGCACCCGGCGAGGCCGCGGTGGCGGTGATGGATCGTGCCGTCCACGTCGCATGGTCCCTCGCCGCTGCCCACCGGGGCGAGGATCGTCCCGACGCGATCCTGCTGGCGCCCGCGGCCGCGTCGCTGGACATGTTCGCCGGCTACGGTCGCCGCGGGGATGCCTTCGCCGACGCCGCACGGTCGCTCGCCGGCGAGGGCGGGGCGGTCGACGCGCAGGCGCAGCGGCGATGAGCGCCGCGTCGACGGACGGGTCGTCCGACGATGTCGACGCACCCGCCGACGACCCGGATGTGCACTCGCACACCGACGCCGACGGTACTGCGAACGACCGGGCCGCGACCGACGGTGCCGAGGACGACGCCGCCGAGACGAGGGAGACCAAGCCCTCGGCACGACGCTCCCGGTCCCGAGCGGATGCGCGAGCGTCCGACACGCGAACGCAGGCCGGTCCGGTCGAGATGGTCGGTACGGCGTTGTCGACGATCGCGGAGGGTACGCGCAGCCTGCTCGGCCGCCCGCTCGCGTCGTATCACCTGATCCTGACGCTGGCGTTCTTGTTGACGGCGTTCGGGCTGGTGATGGTGCTCTCGGCGTCGTCGGTGGAGGGTTATTCCCAGGATGGATCGGCCTACGGTCTGTTCGCGACGCAGGTCGTGTTCGCGCTGCTGGGCGTGGTGGTCTTCTACCTGACGTTGCGACTGCCGGTGCGGTTGTTGCGCCGGATGGCCGCGCCCCTGATGGTGATCACGACGGTGCTGCTGGCGCTGGTGCTGATCCCCGGGGTGGGCACACTCAGCCAGGGTGCCCGACGCTGGTTCGTCATCTCGGGGCTGTCGGTGCAGCCGTCGGAGCTGGTGAAGGTCGCGCTCTGTGTGTGGGGTGCGCATCTGCTGGCGTCGCGGCGTCGGGACAACGCACCACTGAAGGAACTGCTGATCCCGTTGTTGCCGGTCGGTCTGCTGATCTGTCTGCTGATCATCCTCGAGCCGAACCTGTCGACCACGATCACCATCGCGATCATCATCGGCACCCTGCTGTGGTTCGCGGGTCTGCCGATCAAGGTGTTCTCCGCGTTCGCGCTGACGGGTGCGGGCATCGCGATCGTGCTGGCTTTGGTCGAGGGCTATCGCTCGCAGCGCGTGATGAGCTTCCTCGGCGGTATCGACGATCCGCAGGGCGCCGGATACCAGGCCCGTCAGGCGACCTACGCCCTGGCCAACGGCGGTGTGTTCGGGGTGGGGCTCGGACAGAGTCGTGCCAAATGGAACTATCTGCCCAACGCGCACAACGACTTCATCTTCGCGATCATCGGGGAGGAACTCGGGCTGATCGGGGGCCTGCTGGTGGTGGCGCTGTTCGTGATCTTCACCTTCGTCGGTCTGCGCATCGCCCACCGGTCGACCGATCCGTTCCTGCGGTTGATGACGGCGACGATCACCGTGTTGATCACCACACAGGCGCTGATCAACATCGGATACGTGATCGGCCTGCTGCCGGTGACCGGCATCCAGTTGCCGTTGTTGTCGGCGGGCGGCACGTCGACGCTGACGGTGTTGGCGATGCTCGGGTTGTTGGCCAACGCGGCCCGCCATGAACCGGAAGCGGTGGTGGCGTTGTCCACGAGTAGGCCCGGACGGCTGGGCCGGATCCTGCGCCTGCCGACTCCGGTGGCCTACAAGCCTTCTCGCGCCGAGGTACTGCGTGATCGACTCGATGGCAGGCGTTCGGGGTCGGGCACGACGCCCGCGCCGGCGCGTCGCGGACGGCCGGGCCCGGGGCGTGGTCCGGCTCCGACGCCGGAGGCCAAGCGACCGATGTGGCGCCGGGTGCTGCCGGGTGGTCGCAGGTCGGGCGCCGCCGGTCAGACGGCGGTGCGCCCGGCGGGGGCGACGCGGGGCGCCGGCAGGTATCGTGCAGGCGCCGGGAGCGAAGCGAGCGGGCCTAGTTATTGGGGCGCCGGGAGCGAAGCGAGCGGGCGGTACTCGGCCGGTCATTCGTGGCGGCCCCGGTCGGGATATTCGGGTACGCAGTCGCGGTCGCAGCCGCGCGGATATCCCAGTGGTACGGCGCGTCGCCGCTGAGGCGGACGTGCGTGTTTGGACGTGACGGTGTGACCCGCCGACTGGCGGCGGAATGGAGTTGACGACCCGCGATGGAATCACAGGAGCACGGTGCTGCCCGGGCCGAGGGATCGGATTCTCGCCCGCTCTCGGTGGTGGTGGCCGGTGGCGGTACCGCCGGGCACATCGAGCCTGCGTTGGCGGTCGCCGACGCGGTGCGGCGTCTGGATCCCCAGGCCAGGATCACCGCGTTGGGGACGAGTCGTGGGCTGGAGACGTCGCTGGTTCCCGAGCGTGGATACGAGTTGTCGTTGATCCCGCCGGTGCCGTTGCCGCGTAAGCCGGGTGTGGAGTTGGCGAAGACCCCGCTGCGATTGGCCCGGTCGGTGGCAGCCGCACGCAAGGCGCTGGCGGCGGTGGATGCCGACGTCGTCGTCGGTTTCGGCGGTTATGTGTCGATTCCCGCCTATCTCGCGGCGCAGGCGCATCTGCGGGGCAAGCGGCGGTTGCCGGTGGTGATCCATGAGGCGAATGCCAGTGCGGGTATTGCCAACAAGGTGGGTGCACGGTTCGCCGACGTGGTGCTTGCGGCGGTGGACGGTTCGGGGCTCGCCGACGCCCGGGTGGTAGGTATCCCGGTGCGCGGGCAGATCGCCGAGTTGGATCGGATGGCGTTGCGCGCCAAGGCTCGTCATTACTTCGGGCTCGACGAGGACGCTCCGACGCTACTGGTGTTCGGCGGCTCGCAGGGTGCCGCGCAGCTCAATGCGGCGGTGGCCGGTGCGGCCGAGGCGTTGGGTCGCGCGGGTATCGGTGTCCTGCATGCGTACGGACCGAAGAACTCGATCGATCCGGTCTCGCCCGAGGGGGCACCACCGTATCGGGGTGTCGGATATCTCAAGCGGATGGATCTCGCATATGCCGCGGCCGACCTGGTCGTGTGCCGGTCGGGTGCGATGACGGTGGCCGAGGTGTCGGCGACCGGGCTCCCGGCGATCTATGTGCCGTTGCCGCATGGCAACGGTGAGCAGCGGCTCAACGCGTTGCCGGTCGTGCGTGC
The DNA here is from genome assembly GCF_029269935.1 of Gordonia sp. N1V. Classification (NCBI taxonomy): domain Bacteria; kingdom Bacillati; phylum Actinomycetota; class Actinomycetes; order Mycobacteriales; family Gordoniaceae; genus Gordonia; species Gordonia sp. N1V. Next base: position 179,650 of record NZ_JARJDD010000001.1, on the reverse strand, counting down.
GGGCGGTGGGCTGCTCGTCGACAACGACGATCTCACCAGCGACTGGGTGGCGCGGGAGGTGCCAGCCCTGTTGTCGGATCCGGAACGGCTGGCGGCGATGTCGGCGGCCGCGTCGGGTACCGGACATCGCGACGCGGCGACCGAGGTGGCGCGGGCGGCGCTGGACCTGGCTGCGCGTTTTCGCGCCGGTGAGCATCGTAAGCCGCTGTCGGCCGCGTTTCGTTCGCCGCTTTCGGCCCCCGAGCAGTGAACAATTGGGGAGTCGGCACGCCTGGTGCCGACGTGAGTTCTCGTGCGGGATCCGGCGATGGAGGTGAACCCATGACCGGCGACGTGTCGGGGTCGGCGGTCGGGGAGCTCCCCGACCACCTGCGCCGCGTCCACATGGTCGGTATCGGTGGCGCGGGCATGTCGGGTTTGGCGCGCATCCTGCTCGCGCGGGGCTCCCAGGTGTCGGGGTCGGACGCCAAGAGCAGTCGCGGCATCCTGGCGTTGCGCACACGTGGCGCCCTGATTCAGGTGGGGCACGATCCCTCGGCGCTGGACCAGATCCCCGGCGGTCCGTCGGTGGTGGTGACGACGCACGCGGCGATCCCCAAGACCAATCCGGAACTCGTTGCCGCGCGGTCGCGCCGGATCCCGATCCTGTTGCGTCCGCATGTGCTGGCGGAGTTGATGGTCGGGTACCGCTCGGTGCTGATCGCGGGCACGCACGGCAAGACCTCGACCACCTCGATGACCGTGGTGGCGCTGCAGCACTGTGGCCTCGATCCGTCGTTCGCGATCGGCGGTGAGCTCAACGAGTCGGGCACCAACGCCCATCACGGCAGCGGGTCGGTGTTCGTGGCCGAGGCCGATGAGAGTGACGGCTCGCTGCTCGAATACGTCCCGGACATCGTGGTGGTCACCAACATCGAGGTCGATCATCTCGACTTCTTCGGCACCGTGGAGCGCTATGTTGCGGTGTTCGACGAGTTCGTTGCGCGGATCAAGCCGGGTGGATCGTTGGTGGTGTGTCTCGACGATCCGGGCGCTTGCGCACTTGCGCGGCGCCACGCGGCGTCTCTGACGCAGCGTGGCGTGTCGGTGCTGGGTTATGGCGCGCCGGAGGTGGAGGTTCCCGACGGCGTGCGGGTGGTGGCGACGATGACGTCGTGGACGCCGACGGCGGCCGGCAGCGAGATCGGTGTGCGCTTCGGCGCGCCGGTCGTCGATCCCGGCGCGGCGGTGGACAGTTCCGCGGACCGCTCGGTGGCGTTGACGATCCCGGGAATCCACATGGCGCGCAACGCGATTGCCGCGATCGTCGCTGCCACCCGTGCGGGCGGTGATCTCTCGGCGGTGATCGCGGGGATCGAGGCGTTCGCCGGTGTGCGGCGGCGGTTCGAATTCAAGGGTCGCGTGAGCATCGACGACGGTGGTGTCGAGGGCGGTGGTGTCGACGACGACAGCGCCGGGCAAAGTTCGGCCGCTGGGGGAGTGGTCGAGGTCTTCGACGATTACGCCCATCATCCGACCGAGGTGACCGCGGTGCTGACGGCCGCGCGTGCCATGGTCGACGGCGACGACTCCGGTCGCCGACGCCGCGTCGTCGCGGTATTCCAACCCCACTTGTATTCGCGCACAGAGGAATTCGCTGACGAGTTTGCTGCTGCGCTCGACCTTGCCGATGCGGTGGTGGTCGCCGATGTGTACGGGGCGCGCGAGCAGCCGGTACCCGGTGTCAGTGGCCGGATGATCGTCGAGCGGATGACGCGAGCGGCGCACTTCGAGCCCGATTTGTCCGCACTGGCAACCACGGTGGCCGGGCTGGTGCGGCCGGGGGACGTGGTGCTGACCCTCGGTGCGGGCGATATCACCATGCAGGGCCCGGAAATCCTTGCCGCACTCGCGCATCGCGCGTCCGGTGGGGATCGTGGTACCGGCGCCGGGGGAACGGGCGGCGGTGAGCGCTGATGCGTGTGCTGCCGCAACGGCGTCGTCCGCGGATCGTTCTCGGCGTCGTCCTGACCGTCGTGGTGGTCGTGGGTCTGGTGCTCATCGCCTACCTGACGCCGCTGATGTCGGTGCGCAACACCGAGATCAGTGACAACCGGACCGTTCCGGGGGCGCAGATCCTCGATGCCGCCGCGGTGGCCCCCGGTACGCCGCTGCTGCAGGTCGACACCGAGGCGGTGGCCCGGCGGATCGCGGCCATCCCGTCGATCTCCTCGGCGCGGGTGCAGCGCAGTTATCCCTCGACCCTGCAGATCACCGTCATCGAACGGGTGCCGGTCGCGGTGGTCCCCGACGGCGACAAGGTGCACGTGCTCGACCGGTCCGGCGTGGGCTATCTGACTTACCCGAACTCTTCGATTCCGCCGGAGATCAAGAAACTCCCGGTGTTGCAGACCGCGACCCCCGGCCCGGCCGATCCGACGACGCGGGCTGCGCTCGGGGTGACCGCAGACCTGCCGCCGCAGTTGTCGGCGCTGGTGCTGCGGGTGATCGCGAATTCGCCGGTGGACATCGAATTCGCGTTGACCGGCAACCGCAAGGTCATCTGGGGTGACGACACCCGCAACGACGAGAAGGCGCGCACTCTCGGCTACCTCCTGAGCCAGAAGGCGACCGAGTACAACGTCTCGGCGCCGAATTTCCCCGCCTTTCGCTGAGGATTCGCTGTCGACGCCGTGCGAATCGGTGTCGGGGGACACGAGTTTGGCGACACGCCGGGCCACCTGCTGGCCCACCGGGGTGGTGATGCCTAGCGTCAATCCCAACATCACTACTTGACATAACTCTGAATCTATGGTTGAGGTTTAGGGTTTCGCGATCGACAAGAGGAAGGCGAGCGTCATGACGCCACCGCACAACTACCTGGCCGTGATCAAGGTCGTCGGCATCGGCGGCGGCGGCGTCAACGCCGTGAACCGCATGATCGAGCAGGGGCTCAAGGGGGTGGAGTTCATCGCCATCAACACCGATGCCCAAGCGCTGTTGATGAGCGACGCCGACGTCAAACTCGACGTGGGACGCGACTCGACCCGTGGGCTCGGCGCCGGTGCCGATCCAGAGGTCGGCCGGCGTGCGGCCGAGGACGCCCGCGACGAGATCGAGGAGCTCCTCAAGGGCGCCGACATGGTCTTCGTGACCGCGGGAGAGGGCGGCGGCACCGGCACCGGTGGTGCACCGGTGGTGGCCCAGATCGCCCGCAAGCTCGGTGCGCTGACCGTCGGCGTGGTGACCCGACCGTTCGCATTCGAGGGCAAGCGCCGCGGCGGCCAGGCCGAAGCCGGGATCACCGCGCTGCGCGAGTCGTGCGACACATTGATCGTCATCCCCAACGACCGTCTGCTGCAGCTCGGCGACGCCCAGGTGAGCCTGATGGACGCCTTCCGCAGCGCCGACGAGGTGCTCCTCAACGGCGTGCAGGGCATCACCGACCTGATCACCACCCCGGGCCTGATCAACGTCGACTTCGCCGACGTCAAGGGCGTCATGAGCGATGCCGGCAGCGCCCTGATGGGGATCGGCTCCTCGCGCGGCGAGGACCGTGCGAAGAAGGCCGCCGAGTCGGCGATCAACTCGCCGTTGCTCGAGGCGTCGATGGAAGGTGCGCGTGGTGTGCTCATCTCGATCGCCGGTGGCAGTGACCTCGGTCTGTTCGAGATCCACAACGCCGCGACCCAGGTCCAGGAGGCCGCCCACGAGGACGCGAACATCATCTTCGGCACGGTGATCGACGACAACCTCGGCGACGAGGTGCGGGTGACCGTGATCGCCGCCGGTTTCGACGGTGGCTCACCGCGCAAGCGTGCCGACGCCCCCGCCGCCGGAGCGGGCAAGGTCGGGGCCGCGCAGGCCGGCGACGTGTCCCGGCCGGCGAAGAACGACCCCCTGTTCGGCGAGATGCCGTCGGGGCAGGGCGATCCCTTCGCCTCGTCGTCGACACCGGAGCGGCCGCGTCGCAACAACGTGACCCTCGACGACGACGACGTCGATGTGCCCTCCTTCATGAAGCGATAGTCATGGGTGGGACCGGCGGACCGGCGACGGCAGCTCGGGTGCGTCGGGTGGTCACCACCCGCGCCGGCGGCAGCTCGCAGGCGCCCTACGACAGTTTCAATCTCGGCGATCACGTCGGTGACGACCCCGCAGCGGTCGCCGCCAATCGTTCGCGGCTGGCCCGCCAGATCGGGGTGGACGAATCCCGGGTGGTGTGGATGGAGCAGATCCACAGCCGCAACGTGACCGTGGTCTACGAGTCGACGTTCACCGCACCCGACGTCGAGAAGGTGGGCCCGTCGATCCGCGTGCCGGCCACCGACGCACTGGTCACCGCCCTGCCCGGGGTGGCGCTCGCGGTGCTCTCGGCCGATTGCGTGCCGGTGTTGCTCAGCGACGACGAGGCCGGTGTCATCGCCGGTGTCCACGCCGGTCGCGTCGGTGCCCGCATCGGCATCGTGCCGGCCACCCTGCGCGCGATGATCCGGCTCGGCGCGCGTCCCGAGCGCATCGGGGCCTTTCTCGGCCCGGCAGCCGGCGGTGAGCGCTACGAGGTGCCCGACGCGATGCAGCGCGACGTCGAGGAGCACCTGCCCGGCAGCGCCTGCCGGACCGCGAAGGGCACCGCTGGTCTGGATCTGCGGGCCGGTATCCGGCGGCAGTTGCTGGCCGTCGGGGTGAACTCGGTGGCCGTCGACCCGCGGTGCACCATCTCCGACACCGATCTGTTCAGTCACCGTCGCGGCGCACCGACGGGTCGGCTGGCCTCGGTCATCTGGATCGACCGGTGAGCGATCCGCGCACCGAGGAGCTCGCGCAGCGCCTGGCCACCGTGCGCGGGGAACTCGACGCGGCCGTCGCCCGCGCCGGTCGTGCGCCGGGTGACGTCGAGCTGCTGGTGGTGACCAAGTTCTTTCCGGCCGCCGATGTTGCGCGGCTGATCGAGCTGGGAGAGCGCGAGTTCGGCGAGTCCCGCGAACCCGAGGCCAGTCGCAAGATCGCCGAACTCGGTGAGCTCGTCGACAGCAGCGGAGCCGTCTTCGACATGATCGGCATCGTGCAGACCAAGAAGGCGAAAACCGTTGCGCGCTGGGCGCGTTCGGTGCATTCGGTCGATCGCGACAAGCTCGTCGACCAGTTGGCGACGGCGGCGCAGGCGGCGTTGCACGAGCAGCTGCGCACCGAACCGCTCGGGGTGTTCTGTCAGGTCAGTCTCGACGGTGATCCGACGCGGGGTGGCGTCATCGAGGCGGAGCTGCCCGAACTCGCACAGCGCGTGGTCGCCGCGCCGTCGCTGCGGCTGGCGGGCTTGATGGTCATCGCGCCGACGCACGGTGAGGTGCGGGAGTGGATGGCGACGACCGCGCGCATCCGCGAGGGATTCCTGCGGGAGCATCCGGATGCGACAGCGCTGTCGGCCGGCATGAGTGGCGACATGGCGATCGCCGTCGAATACGGCTCGACATGTGTGCGTGTCGGTACCGCGATCATGGGATCCCGGCCGATACTCTCTCAGTAATCACACAAGTCACACGAGAACCATCGAGAACAGCTCACACACCGGCAACAGCTGCAACACCCGCTCGTGAGCGTCGGATGACCAGAGAGGCCCAGCACATGACCACGATGCAGAAGTTCAAGGCATATTTCGGCATGGTGCCTCCGAGCGAGTACGAGGACGACTACCTCGACGAGCCCGGCCCCGGCCCGGTCCGGGCCGCCGCGCGAGAGCGCGCCTACCGCGACGACTACTACGGCGACTCGTCCTACCGGGAGGAGGCACTCGCCGACTCCGCCTACGGCGATTACCGCGACGCCGGCTACCGGGATCGGGAGGCCGGCTTGGCCGGACGCGATCGCGAGGTCTACGCCGAGGAGCGGCGGTACGCGGTGGGCGGTTACGAGGGATACGAGCCCGGCTACGCCGGCGCGGAGTACGCCTACGCGGGCGGTGGCGTCCGAGCGGCCACCGAAGTGTCGCCCGAGCGGGTGCGTGCCACCCGGCTCGAGCCGTTGCAGCGCTCTAGCGGTGCGACGTTGCGTGCGACCGGCGCCGGGCGGCCGGGCGGGGCCGACCGGGGTGACCTCGAGCGCGTCTTCGCCGACGGCCCGCTGCACAAGATCACCACCCTGCGTCCGTCCGATTACGGTGAGGCACGCACCATCGGTGAGCGCTTCCGTGATGGCAATCCGGTGATCATGGACCTGGTCAACATGACCAACGACGACGCCAAGCGACTCGTCGACTTCGCCGCCGGACTGGCGTTCGCATTGCGTGGCTCCTTCGACAAGGTGGCCACCAAGGTGTTCTTGCTCTCACCCGCCGACATCGACGTCTCGCCCGAGGACCGGCGCAAGATCGCCGAGACCGGGTTCTACAACCAGTCCTGACCGGTACGAATTGCCCGATATCGCGTCGCGATGCGATATTTCCGGCAATTCCCCCGAATTACCGTCCTCGCGCCCGCGGCGACGTGCCGGAACCCCGGTGCGGCCGCGGGCGCCTCACGTCAGGCACTCTTGAGAAGTGGCGATTGTGTTCGAAGTCATCTGGTACATCCTGTTCGTCTACTGGCTGCTGTTGCTGGCCCGGCTCGTCGTGGAGTTGGTGCGCACCTTCGCGCGGGAATGGCGACCGACGGGGATCGTCGTGGCGATCATCGAGATCACCTTCACGGTGACCGACCCACCGATCAAACTGTTCCGGCGGATCATCCCGCCGATTCCGCTCGGCCCGGTCCGCCTCGACCTGTCGCTGATGATCGTGCTGATCCTGGTGGTGATCGCGATGCAGGTGGTCGGGTCGTTCCGGATGGGGGCCGCGGCGTCGGCGCTCGGAATGTGACTCGTGATCTGACCTGGCACCGACTTCGGTCGAACGAGAAAGTCGGTCGCCGAACTGCCTGGGGACTTGGCCGGAGAGCGTATTGCTGATGTCATGGTTGAGCGACTGTTTGATTGCAGGACGACATCGATGTCCTACTACGAACGGTTCAGATGTGACAGGATAAGACGCCAGTTACAGATTTTGACTGGTATGAATGGTCAGTGACAGTCTGTAATGGGACACGTGACAGCGTGGAACTGCTCGGCTGACGCAGAACTGCTCGACTGACGCAGTACTACTGACACAAGGCTCGACCAAGACAAGCTCGAACGACATTGAGGGGAACCGACATGCGGCTGACACCAGCTGATGTGCACAACGTCGCGTTCAGCAAACCGCCTATCGGTAAACGCGGCTACAACGAAGACGAGGTGGACCAGTTCCTCGACTTTGTCGAAGCAGAACTCGCGCGTCTGATCGACGAGAACTCGGATCTGAAACAACGCGTCGAAGAACTCGAAGGCGAGCTCACCGAAGCGCGATCGGGTGCCGCTGCGGCACCTGCGCCGTCGGAGGACCACACCCAGGTCTTCGCGGTGTCCAGTCCCGAACCCCAGGCCGCGCCTGCTCCCGCTCCGGCGGCGGCACCGGCCGACGGCGACGCCCACGTCCGTGCGGCCAAGGTCCTCGCGCTTGCGCAGGAGACCGCCGACCGTTTGACCAGCACGTCGCGGCAGGAGGCCGACTCGTTGCTGGCCGACGCGCGGCAGCGGTCGGACTCGATGGTCGCCGAGGCGCAGAGCAAGTCCGAGGCCATGCTCGCCGATGCACGGCAGCGGTCGGAGGCCATCCTGGCCGACGCGCAGACCCGCTCGGAGGCGCAGCTGCGTCAGGCGCAGGAACGTGCCGACGCCCTGCAGAGTGATGCCGAGCGCAAGCACGCCGAGATCATGGGCACCATCAACCAGCAGCGTGGTGTGCTCGAGGGCCGGATCGAACAACTCAAGATCTACGAGCGTGAGTACCGTACGCGCCTCAAGACCTACCTGGAATCCCAGCTCGAGGAACTCCAACAGCGCGGTAGTGCGGCACCGGTCGAGAGCGGACGCCCGGCCGATCAGTCGTTCTCCACCGATCCCGGCAACGGTGGATTCAGCAGCTACTCGCAGAGCTGAACGGGACGACACTAGGTCGATGACGTGCTGACCCTGGCGCTGGCTGCCACGCTTGTCGGATTCGTCCTACTTGTCGTCGGCCTCATCACCGGCACCCTGTGGCTTGCGATCGCCTGCATCGTCGTCTGCCTCGTCGGGCTGATCTTTCTCGTCGCCGACATCGTCTGGAGTGGTCGGCGCGGTAAGCCCGATGATGAAGAGGCCGGTGGTGGCTTCGGGTTCGGCGCCGCGCAACACGTCGACGAAGATGGCGACGACGCCGACGATTCTCGGCACACGCCTCGGCGCCCCGAGGACGGGCGACCCGAGGACGGGCGACCCGAGGACAGTGGTCCGCAGTCGGAGTCCGCGCCGCACGAGGACTCCGATCAGCAGTCGACCGAGGATCGCCGTCGGGCGCTCTGGGAAGGCGTGATCTCGTCTCCCGACGCACCCGAGACCGCGGGGGGTCCGCGCGGGAGTGATCCGCGTCCGCCCGAGTCCGTGCCGACTCAAGCTGCTCCGCCCCCCACTCGCCCCGGCGCACCTGCAGCCGACCGGCCCACCGCGCCCTCGACCGCCGAGCGGGGATATGCCGACTATCTGCGGTCGGTCGGGGCCGCCGACGCGCGGCCGCGGCCACCGGTATCCAACCCCTCGGTAGCCAATCCTGCTGTGTCGAACCCCGCTGGCCCGAACCCAACTGGTCCGAACCCTGCTGGCCCGAATACGGGTTCCGATCCACGCGGCCGACAACGGCCGCCCGGCCCGCCCCAGACCGGCCGGTTCCGGCCCGGTCCGGCGCCGACTCCGCAGGGCTCTCGGGGGACGCACTCCGATCCCGGGTCCACGACGCAGTCGGGGGAATCGGAGCCCGTAGAGCGGCCGGAGAAGATCGATCCGCTGCATCCGGACTGGCGCCCGCCCCAGCAGTGATACCCCAGCAGTGACACCCCGGTAGCGACACCCGAGCAGTGACGGCCGGCTCGCCCGGCGTTGCTGCCACGCAGGGGACCGTCCGCCCAGGTGACCGGCTGCCGTGGTGACAGAAATCGATTTGGCCCGACCCGGTCCGGCACGGCTACACTGGTGTGCGCGTCGATCCGGCCATCACCGGGGAGCACCCGGAAGAACCGAACGTCCCCGTCGGGTCGTTCTCAGTAGAACCGGGCGGGTGGGCCCGTCACAGCCCGCGTCCCGTGACATCAGCACCACACATGCGCGGGACTCGAGAGGCATCGACCGTCGTCGATGCAAGCGGGGTGGTACCGCGCAACCGGAAACGGTTTGCGTCCCCGTGCCGAGGAGCATCGAGATGGCACGAGGAGACCAGCCGTGACCGACGTGGGTCAATCCCCGCACAACCCCCAGTCCGCCGAGACCGGTGCGTCGTCGCCTACCGACGACGGGAGCCGGATCTATCCGCGCGTCGACATGACCGGCGGCGAGCGTGGTGCGCCGTCCTTCCCCGACGTCGAGCGCACCGTGCTGCAGTATTGGGACGCCGACGACACCTTCCGTGCGTCTGTCGAGAAACGATCCCGGGCGGAAGAGTTCGTGTTCTACGACGGCCCGCCGTTCGCCAACGGTCTGCCGCACTACGGACATCTGCTCACCGGCTACGTCAAGGACGTCGTCCCGCGCTATCAGACCATGCGGGGCAAGAAGGTCGAACGCCGGTTCGGTTGGGACACACACGGTCTGCCCGCCGAATTGGAGGCCGAACGCCAGCTCGGGATCACCGACAAATCGGAGATCGAGAAGATGGGCATGGAGCGGTTCAACGACTTCTGCCGCGACTCGGTGCTGCGTTACACCGGTGAGTGGCGCGACTATGTGACCCGCCAGGCCCGTTGGGTCGACTTCGACAACGACTACAAGACCCTCGACATCGACTACATGGAGTCGGTGATGTGGGCGTTCAAACGCCTGTGGGACAAGGGCTTGATCTACCAGGGCTATCGGGTGCTGCCGTACAGCTGGTACGAGCAGACCCCGCTGAGCAACCAGGAGTCCAAGCTCGACGACGCCTACCGGATGCGACAGGATCCGGCGGTGACGGTGACCATGCCGCTCGTGGCTCCCGGTAGTCCACTCGACGGCGTGAACGCGTTGATCTGGACGACCACCCCGTGGACGTTGCCGAGCAACCTCGCGATCGCGGTGAATCCGAAGGTCACCTACGTCCACGTGCGCGCCGCCGACGGGCACGACTACCTGCTCGCCGAGGCGTTGCTGGGTGCGTATGCGGGCGAGCTCGGCGACACCACCGAACTCGGCCGGTACCCGGGCGCGGAGCTGGCCGACCTGCGCTACCTGCCGCCTTTCGATTTCTTTGTCGGACACCCGAATTCCCATCGGGTATTGCTCGGAGACTATGTCACCACCGACAGCGGCACCGGCATCGTGCACCTGGCTCCCGCGTTCGGTGAAGAGGACATGGAGCTGGCCACCGCCAACGGCATCGAGGTCGTACAGCCGCTCGATCCGGGGGGCCGGTTCACCTCGGCGGTGCCGACGTATGAGGGGCAGATGGTCTTCGACGCCAACCCGGCAATCATCAAGGACCTCAAGGCCGGTGGCGGTCACGTCCAGGCCGGGCCCGACGGGCGGAGCGGGCGCATCCTTCGGCACGAGACCATCGAGCACTCCTATCCGCATTCGTGGCGGTCGGGAAAGCCGTTGATCTACATGGCCGTTCCGTCGTGGTTCGTCGCGGTCACCCCGATCAAGGAGCGCATGCTCGAACTCAACAAGCAGATCACCTGGGCGCCCGACCACATCCGCGACGGCCAGTTCGGCAAGTGGCTCGAAGGTGCCCGTGACTGGAACATCAGCCGAAATCGGTTCTGGGGTGCGCCGATCCCGGTGTGGGTCTCCGACGACCCGGATCATCCACGCACCGATGTCTACGGATCGCTCGACGATCTCGAGCGCGACTTCGGGGTGCGTCCGGACAATCTGCACCGGCCCTACATCGACGAGCTGACCCGGCCCAATCCCGACGATCCCACCGGCGCGGCGACGATGCGTCGTGTGCCCGAGGTCTTCGACTGCTGGTTCGAGTCGGGTTCGATGCCGTTCGCGCAGGTGCACTACCCGTTCGAGAACGCCGACTGGTTCGACGGCGACGCCGACGCGAGCCTGGCGCCGCACAATCCGGGCGACTTCATCGTCGAGTACAACGGTCAGACCCGGGGCTGGTTCTACAACCTGCACGTGCTGGCCACCGCGCTCTTCGATCGTCCCGCATTCAAAAGTGTTGTCGCGCACGGAATCGTGCTCGGCGACGACGGGCAGAAGATGAGCAAGTCCAAGCGCAACTACCCCGACGTCAACGAGGTCTTCGACCGCGACGGCAGCGATGCGATGCGCTGGTTCCTGATGGCCTCGCCGGTGCTGCGGGGCGGTAACCTCGTCGTCACCGAGAAGGGCATCCGCGAGGGTGTGCGACAGGCGTTGCTGCCGTTGTGGAATGCCTACAGTTTCTTGGCGCTCTACGCCGAGAAGCCGGCGAGCTGGCGGACCGATTCGACCAACGTGCTCGACCGCTACATCCTGGCCAAGCTCGCGCTGACCCGGGACGAGATGACCACCGCGCTCGATGCCTACGACATCGCCGGCGCGTGTGATTCGTTGCGGCGCTTCGTCGAATCACTGACGAACTGGTATGTGCGCCGGTCCCGGGCCCGGTTCTGGGCCGGTCAGGACGCCGACGCCGATGCCTTCGACACCCTCTACACGGTGCTCGAGGTGGCCTCTCGCCTTGCCGCGCCGCTGTTGCCGATGGCCACCGAGGCGATCTGGCGTGGGCTCACCGGCGAGCGGTCGGTGCACCTGACCGACTGGCCCACCGCCGACGAGTTGCCCGCCGACACGGCGCTGGTGGCGGCGATGGACGAGGTGCAGGCGGTGTGCTCGACGGCGTCGAGTGTGCGCAAGGCCAACAAGTTGCGGGTGCGCCTGCCCCTGCCGGGGCTGACCGTGGCCTCGCCGACGGCCGGGCAACTCGAGCCGTTCACCGACCTGATCGCCGACGAGATGAACGTGAAGTCGGTGACACTGTCCACCGACGCCGATGCCTACGGCCGACAGGAACTCGCGGTGAACGCGCGGGCTGCGGGCCCACGGCTGGGCAAGGACGTGCAGCGGGTCATCAAGGCGGTCAAGGCCGGCGACTGGGCGGTGCGCACCACCGACGACGGCACCGAGGTGGTCAGTGCCGCCGGTATCGACCTCGAGCCCGGCGAGTACACGCGCCGGCTCGTCGCGCAGGAGCCCGAATCGACCGCCGAATTGCCCGGGGGCGCAGGGTTGGTCGTTCTCGACACCGCGGTCACTCCGGAGCTCGAGGCCGAGGGATGGGCCAAGGACCGGGTCCGCGAGCTCCAGGAGGCCCGGCGCTCGCTGGGTCTCGACGTCTCGGATCGGATCGAGGTGCGTCTGGTGGTGCCCGCCGAACGTCTGGACTGGGCCCGCACCCACGCCGACCTGATCGCCGGGGAGATCCTCGCGGTCGCCTTCGAGGTCGTACAGTCCGACACGCCGGGCGGCATCGAACTCGGCGACGGTGTGTCCGCCGACATCACCCGCGCCGCCACCTGAGCCGCGCTGCGCGGTACTCCCGATCGCCCGCATGCGTCACGCGTGCGGGCGATCGGCGTCTCGAGGGGAGATTCTGGGGGATATCTCAGTGGGCAGCCGACCCACCCAGCGCACGCCTGCTCGACTGCAGAGCCGACCGCAGTGCCTCGACCTCGGTCTCGTCGAGATCGGCGACCATCCGGGTCTCGATGGCCGTGATCGCCGGCTCCAGACGTTCGACGGTCTCGTGGCCGTGGTCGGTCAGGTACAGCCGCATCTGCCTGCGGCTGTGCGGGTCGGTCTCGCGTCGGACGAATTGCCGTTCCTCGAGCACCGCGGTGATCCGGGCCATCGTCTGCGGTCGCACGAACGAATTGCGGGCGAGTTCGGCCGACGTCAGCCCCGGCCGGCGCGCCAGCACGGTCAGGGCGGTGTATTGCACCGGTGTCAGTCCCTCGCCGCCGACCACCTCGTCCATCCGGGCGCGCACCGCCAACTCCAGCTGCTTGACGAGGTAGAGCAGGGTGGCGTTGCTGGTGGGCATAGGTGACTCTCTCGCGACGGTGACGATACGGGGCGGTGAGGGTGTAGGGCGGGCGGCGGACGTGAAGCGGTGGCGAACTCGACCTTGATTATGCAGAACCGCCGCGTCACCCCGCCGCAACCCCGGCAAGGTACCCGCCGTCGGAGAGGAGGTGGGCGCCACACTCTTGCGCGGACGTGATCAAACCGTCAGTATTGCTGTTATCAGCTTTGCTGATAGTTGGGCAGCGTCATCCACGCCGCCTCCTCGGCTCGGAAAGGTCCCGCCCATGACCCAGAGAACGCTCGTCACCGGACAGGTTGCCGACAGATACGTCCTCGACAGACGGACGCTGATCGCCGCGGCGGCGGCGATCGCCCTGGCGCAGGCTGCGTTGGCCATGCCCGCAGTGCTCAACGGGCTCTTCCAGGACGATCTCGGCACCAGTGCGTCACAGCTCACCTGGATCTCCGCGGCGTTCCTGGTCCCGGTCACCCTGTTCGAGCTCACCTTCGGGGTGCTGGGAGATCTGTTCGGCCGCAAGCGATTACTGATCATCGGCACCATCGTTCTGGGTATCGGTCAGCTGATCGGCTTCCTCACCCCGGGCGCCGACGTCGACACCTCGATCCGAGTGGCCGTGCTGCTCGTCGGCCAGGTGCTCACCGGTGTCGGCGCGGCCGCGATCATGCCCACCACCCTGGCGATGGTCGCGGCGGGCACGCACACGCCCCACGACCGCGCCCGCGCGATCTCGGTGTGGGCCGCGGCGCTGGCCACCGGCAGCTTCGTGTCCCCGGTGCTGGGCGGTTTCCTCGCCCGCTATCCCTTCGCGGGCACCGACACCGCGGGTTGGCGATGGGGTTTCCTGGCGGTGGCCGTGCTCGCGGTTCCGTGCCTGATCGTGACGCTCACGATGGCCACCACGTCCTCGGCTCCCACGGGGCGATCGTTGGACTGGCCGGGTCAGATCACCGTCGCGATCTCGCTGTTCGCCCTGCTCTACGCGGTGATCCAGGGGTCGACGACCGGCTACGGCGCCCCGGACATCATCGACGCATTCGTCCTCGCCGCACTGTCGGCCGTCGCGTTCATCATCGTCGAGCGTCGTGCACCGGCGCCGCTGTTACGTCTGGACCTGTTCGGCAACCGGGCGTTCAGCGTCGCGGCGATCGCCACCGTGCTGGGCAGTTTCGCGTTGCTCGGCACCGCCTACATCACCAGCATCAGATTGGCGGCCATCCAGGGGTTTTCGCCCTTGGTGACGTCGATCGCGTTCGTCATCCTCAACGGCATGACCCTGCTCACCGCACCGCTGGTCGCCCGCCTGCTGGTCCGCCACAACGCGCGATGGCTCATGGCGGGTGGTTTCGGTCTGATCGCGATCGGTGACCTCTGGGCCGCGTCGATCCCGGCGGCAACGATGTCGCTCGGCCTGATCCTGCCGCCGATCGCGGTCGTCGGGCTCGGCTTCGCGCTCGCGCTGCAGGCGGTCACCGCCGTGGCCGTCAACACCGTGCCCACGCACCTGGCCGGGATGGCCAGCGGCACCACGAGTCTGCTGCGCGACTTCGGCTTCACCCTCGGACCGTCGGTGATCGGGGCGATCGCACTGACCCAGGCCGCCAACGCCATCCAGGCGAAGCTCAACGCATCCGAAGATCTTCGCAATGCCTTGCAGGCCTTCGATTCGGCGCCCGCCCACGCGTCCGGCGCCACCCGCGAGTCCCTCGAAGCAGCCGTCGGCGCGGTCCACTCGGGCCCGCTGGGCGCCAACGGGGTTCCGGCGACGGTGATGGTCGACGGAAAGTCCATGCCGCTCAACCCTTTGCAGTCGGTTGCCTTCGATGCGCTCGATCATTCATACTCGATGGCCTTCGTGGTGTGTGCCGGCGCGGCCCTGCTCGCCACCCTCATCGTCGGCATCGGGTTCACCGGGGTCGATCCGCGGGGCCGCGTCAGCGGCGAACCCGAGACCGTATGACCAACCCACGACTTCTCCGGAGGCATCGAATGTCGGTGCTTGCCAACCCGACCGTGGCACGGGTCGTCGCGCGGGGAATGCAGTGGGGGATGGGTCGTGCGGCGCGGCGCACGACCACTCGGGCGCGGTCGCGATTCCCCGGGCACCGAGCCACCACCGAGCCGCTGCGGATACCGAGCACTCCGGGTCCGGTCACGGCAACGATCTATCGTCCGGCCCGCACCGACCGCACACCGCCGGTGTATGTGAACCTGCACGGTGGTGGATATGTCATGGGGGTGAGGGAGCAGGACGACCCGGTGTGTCGGCTGCTGGCGGTGGAGGCCGGCGTCGTGGTCGTCAACGTCGACTACGCTCTCGCCCCGCAGCATCGGTTTCCGCAACCGCCCGAGCAGATTCACGAGATCCTCGTCTGGATCGCCGAGCACGGCAGCGAGCACGGTTGGGACGGCACCCGGCTGGTCGTCGGCGGTCAGAGTGCCGGCGGCGCGCTCGCGGCGGCCGGGGCGCGGCTCGCACTCGAGCGCGGTGGCCCAGCGATCTCGTTGCAGGTCCTGCACTATCCGCCACTGGATCTGACGGTCCCCGCGGGCGCCAAGCATTCACCACTGGCTCGTCCGATGCTCCGACCGTGGATGGGTACGGTGTTCGACGCCGCCTACGTCCCCGACGTCACGCAGCGATCCGACCGGCTGGTCTCACCCGCCGGCGGCGCCGACGAGGCCGATCTCACCGGTATCGCACCCGCTCTGGTCATCGTGGCGCACAACGACATCCTGGCCGAGGAGGGACGGAGATACGCCCGGCGGCTCGAGGCCGCCGGGGCGTTGCGCGGGCTCCTCGAGGTCCCCGACGCCGATCACGGGTACGACGTCGACGACGACGTCAAGGCGCTCTCGTCGTACGGATGGATCGCCGAGCGGGTACGCGTCGCGACTGCCGTCGAGGCACCTCCGTCAGCGGAACACCGATGACAGGACCGCGTCGATCTGGGCGGTGAACAGGTGCTCGGGAACGGAGAACGTCTCCGAGCCGTATTGGCCGAACACCTCCAGCGAGGTGGCCCCGATCACCGCGGCCCACAGCAGGGTGCCGGTGACGAGGGCGGCATCGGGTAGGTCGTTGCCGAACTCGATGCGGATGGCGTCGAGATCGGCCGACAGCGCGGGGGAGACCTCGTAGTCCGGGGTGGCGAGGACGCCTGCGTCGTGTGCGGCTGCGAGTTCGGCGATGAGCCGTGCGATCACGCGGGTGCCGGGGGTGACGGTACGGTCGGCGGGCGCCGCATATCCGGGGACGGGGCTGCCGTAGAGGAGTGCCCAGCGCGCCGGGTCGTCGACGGCCCAGATCCGGATTGCCTTGGCAGCAGCCATGATCCGGCCGCGATGGTCCTCGGTGTCGATACGGTCGGTGGCGGCGTCGACCGACTCGGCGAGATGGGTGTACCCCTTTACGAGCAGCCGGGTGAGCAGTTCGTCGCGACTGGGGACGTAGCGGTAGACCGCCGAGGAGACCACGCCGAGTTCCCGCGCGATCGCGCGCAGAGACAGTCCCGCGGCGCCGTGGGTGCTCAGATGTTCTCGACCGAGCCGCAGGATCTCGGTCTCCATCGTCTGCCGGTTCTCGGCTCGGGTGCGGGGGGCGCGTGTCGTCGGTCCGGGCATGGCGACCATCATCGCACAATGCGAGAGCATTGCTCTTGTTTTTTGGATCGGGTGCGCGCATACTCGAAACGAGAGCGGTGCTCTCTTCGACGAAAGGTGGTCCCCGATGACCCATTACCTCCCGCCCACGACGACCGATTCCCGAATGAATGCCCTCGTCCGCTGGCTGACCGACCACGGCTTCTCACTCGCCGGCGCCCAGACCCTGACCGTGATCGGTCGCACCTCCGGTGCGCCGCAGAGGATTCCGGTCAATCCACTTGTCCTCGACGGCGTCGAGTACCTGGTGGCGGTGCGTGGCGCCACGCAATGGGTCCGCAATGCGCGCGTGGCGGGTTCGGGTGAACTGCGTCGTGGCCGGCGCTCGCGCCGGGTTGTGCTCGTCGAAGTGCCCGCGGCCGACCGGGCCGCGATCATCCGTCGCTACCTCGACAAGTGGGGGTGGGAGGTCGGGCGGTTCCTGCCGGAGGGACTCGGGGTCGACGCGACCGAGGCGCAGCTCGCGGAGCATGCCGAACAGATCCCGGTCTTCGCCGTCTCTGCCGCCTGACCGTCCGCTGCCAGGTGTGCCGACGCCGTGACGATCGGCGGGCGGGGCAGGACTTAGTCTGCAAGGGTGTCGGAGTCTGCAAGAGTCCCGGGGATCGCCGGTCGGGATGACGCCACCGAGCGCAGCGACCGCGGGGACACCGAGCGCAGCGAGCGGGATGGCACCGAGCGCAGCGAGCGGGATGGCACCGAGCGCAGCGAGCGGTGGGTGATGCATCTCGACATGGACGCCTTCTTCGCCTCCGTCGAACAGCTCACGCGCCCGACCCTGCGGGGCAGGCCGGTGCTGGTCGGCGGTATCGGTGGGCGGGGGGTGGTCGCGGGTGCGAGCTATGCGGCGCGGGCCTACGGTGCGTCGTCGGCGATGCCGATGCATCAGGCGCGCCGACTCGTCGGCGCGTCTGCTGTGGTGCTCCCGCCGCGCGGCGCCGTCTATCGGGTTGTCAGTGAGCGGATCTTCGCGCTCGTCCGCGAGACGGTGGGTGTGATCGAGATGTTGTCCTTCGACGAGGCGTTCGCCGAACCCGAGGTGCTCGTCGGATGCACCGCCGCGCAGGCACACGCGTTCGCCGACGATATCCGGCGGCGCATCCGCGACGAGGTGGGCCTGGCCGCGTCGGTGGGTTTCGGCTCGGGCAAGCAGATCGCCAAGATCGCTTCCGGGATGGCCAAACCCGATGGCGTGATGGTGATCTCGCCCAGCCGTGAACTGGCGTTCCTGCATGCGCTACCGGTCCGAAAACTGTGGGGGATCGGACCGGTGTCCGGGGATCGTCTGTCCCGGTTGGGTATCGACACGATCGGCGACCTCGCGGCCCTGTCGGAGGTCGAGGTCGCCTCGGTGCTCGGTTCCACCATCGGTCCGGCGCTGCACCGGCTCGCTCAGGGCATCGACGATCGGCCGGTCACCGAACGTGCTGCGGCCAAACAGATCTCGGCCGAATCCACCTTCGCCGCCGACATCGTGTCCATGGCGGGACTGCGGCCGGCGATCGATCGGTCGGCCGCCGACGCGCACCGTCGGCTCGTCGCCGACGGGCGTGGTGCCCGCACCGTCGTGCTCAAACTCAAACGTGCCGACATGTCGGTACTCACCCGCAGTTTCACGCTGCCCGCGGCCACCAGCGATCTCGACTCACTCACCGCGGTGGCCCGGCGCCTGGCCCTCGATCCCGAGTCGATTGGACCGATTCGCCTTGTCGGAGTGGGCTATTCCGGTCTCAGTGACACCGAGCAGTATGCGTTGTTCGACGACGTCGCGGCCCCGGCCGGGCAGGTGCCCGGCATGTCCACGCGCACCACGGAGTCCGCGCCCGGTGCCGACGGCATCGAGAACAGTGACGGCGGTGACGGCATCGAGGACGGTGGCGGCACGGGGGCGGGCGGCGGTGCAGCGAACGCAGCGCCGCGCAACGAGTGGGCGACCGGCAACGATGTGACCCACCGCGACCACGGGCACGGTTGGGTGCAGGGTGCCGGGCACGGTGTGGTCACCGTGCGGTTCGAAACCAGGACCACCGGGCCCGGTCCGGCGCGTACCTTCGCCGCCGACGATCCCGATCTGCGCCGTGCGGACCCGATCGACAGTCTGGACTGGTCGAGCGGGTGAGCGCACGGGCTCCCGGCGCGCAATCGCCCAGTCGCCCAGGCGCTCAGTCGTCCCGCGGCTCGGATGCGGAGAAGAAGTCGGCGACCTCGTCGGCGTCGCAGCCGGTGGTGAGCAGCGCCTGCAGGGCCACGCGTGCCTGAGGTGCGCGCAGCCATCTCGAGACGATCGCCCCGGCACGCTCGAGATCCACCGCGCCACCCCCGCCGCCGTAGGTGGCAACCACCGGGCCGTAGGGCACCCGGGTGGTGACGACCACGACCACCCCGCGCTGCCGCGCCAGGCTGACCTCGGCGGTGATGTCGGGATGGGTGTTGCCCGAACCGGTCCCGGCGAGCACGATGCCCGCGGCGTTCTGCGACACCGATGCGGCGATGAGTCCCGGTGAGACACCCGGATACAAGGTGTAGGCGTCGACGCGGACCGGACGGCCTCCCGGCAGTGGACCGGTCAGCAATGGTCGTGGCAACGAATCGTGCACGGAATCGAAGACATCGAGATCGACCGTGGAGGCCTTGAACGCCCCGCGCGCCGCGGTGATCCGACCGCCGAGGACGATCTGCACCCCGAGCGAGCGCGAGTCCGGATCGGCGGCATGCGCCAACGCCGACGCGATGTTGGCCGGGCCGTCGGCGTGCGGGTCGTCGGCCGGGCGTTGCGCGCCGGTGAAGACCACCGGGCGGGGATCGGCGGCGACGAGGTCGGCGAGGAAGGCGGTCTCCTCCATCGTGTCGGTGCCATGGGTCACCACCACCCCGTCGATGTCGGGGTCGGCGAGCGCGTCGGCGATCGCGGCGACCACGCGGAACTGTTCGGTCGGTGTCATCGCCGAACTGTCCACCGACATCAGATCGACCGGAACGATCTGTGGTTCGAACGTTCCCTCGATGAGCGCCCCGTGCGCGGCCGACTCATCAGCGGTGGCCAGCAGGTCGTCGGCGGAGAGCACCGGCACCGCACCGTCGGTTCCGGTGCGGGCCGCGACGGTGCCGCCGGTGGTGATCAGGGCGATGCGTGCGTGCGGCGTGGGTGCCATGGATCACAGGTTGCGGGAACCCGCCGACGGCGTCAACCGTTGTGGTCGTGGTGTCCGGCACGCCGGTGCCGTGCGACGGTTTGGCATAGTGGTGTCACCGTTGACCCATCCGGACAGGGTGGGAGCAACCGCGACAAGTCGTAAGGATGACCGCGCCGGTGAGGGCGGGGTCGCACAGACAGTGAGGGAGATCGTTGAAGTTTCCGAAGTTCGTGGGTGCCGTCATGATCACGGCCGCGGTGACCGTCAGCGTTGCAGCGTGTAGCAGCGACGACAGTGCCGACGACATCCCCACCGTCGCCCAGACCACCACCAGCAGCGCCGCCTCGACCGCCGGCGGCGGGACGAACGTCACCGATGCGAGCAATCCGCCGTCGGTGGCGACCCTGAACCAGATGCTGCAGACCGCGCTCGACCCGAACGTGCCGAATGCGCAGAAGACGCAGCTGGTGCAGAACTCGCAGAAGGACCCGGCCGTCTTCGACAAGCTGGTGCAGGCGCGCAAGGAGAACCCGGACGTCACGTATCAGATCCGCGGTCCGGTGACCACCGATGGACCCAACCGGGCGAGTGTTCGGGTGCAGGTCAAACTGCCCGACCAGCAGCCGCAGGACATCGACGCGCAGATCGTCTACGACGGTGGGCGTTGGAAGCTGGCCAGCAGCTTCGTCTGCCCGCTGATCACCACCAATGGTGTGACCAGCGCGATGTGCCCGACGTCGTCGAGCACGCGTCCGTCGAGCTGATCGCGCACTTGATCAACGAGCGCAGGGCCCCGACTCCTCGAGTCGGGGCCCTGCGGCGTTTCTGCGGTGGCGGCGATTCCGATGAGCTCGGGGCTCGGGGCTCGGGGCTCGGGGCGATGGAGGTGTACGGCCCGACAGGTCACTTCCAGTTCACGCTGAACCCGATGCGTTGCAGTAGCGGCTGGTCGGGGTCGGCGCCGACGAGTTCACGGGCACCGCTGTAGTCGGCATGCCCGCCGACGGGTAATCCCCGGGTCAGGTCGACGATGATCTCCCCGGACCCGGAATAGGAATACCGTGCGATCGTCAGGGTGGTGTTGCCGCCGGGGATGGTGAACACCGAGTTGATCGGTGACTCCTCGGCGGTGAAGGAGATGGTCAGGCGATTTCCGTCCCACGCGCTCAGCCGCGCCTCGATGGTCTGCGTCACCGTGGCGGCGCCGACGACGGTGCGTTCGCTACGCCACGTCGCGCCGACGCCGATCGGGTCGGTGGGTAGCACGATCGAATCCTGCAGGGTCTGCACCAGCGACTGTTCGAGCGCACGACGTGCGGGCGCCGACGACGCGTCGGTCGGCCGCAGACGTAGCGACATCGGGCTCAGCGCCGGCCCGAAGGCGATCCCGGCGACGCTGCCCTTCGCCTTCGCGAGCTGGTCGGTCAGTTCGGGCTGCGTGGAGGTCGGTGTTCCGAGGACGAGGTGCAGTTCGGAGGTCGCCGTGCAGCCGAACCGGGCGGTCAGCGGGGTGGTGACCTCCTGGGTGGTCTGCGCGGTGGTGGAGACCTCGCTCGAGGTGGTCGACAGCGTCACCTGCTGTGCCGAACCGACGTCGGGTGCGGGTGTGGCGACTCGGGTGGGAGCCGCGCCGGGGGAGGTGAGCGTGACGGTCGCGGACGGGATCGGGATCGGCGTGGCCTGGGTCAGGCCCATACCGGGGTCGGCGGCACACGGCCCGGACGGGGTCGGTGGTTGCGACGACGCTGCGGTATCGGTGCCGGAGCCACACGCGCTCACCGCCAGCGCGCCGGTGAGGATGGTCACCCAAACCGCGGCGGCCGGTCTGCGTGGCAGGCGGCGCCTGCGCCGGATCGGGCGTGCGGCGATCCTGGACGAAGCGGGCGTGGGGGACACGGCAGTCAGCGTATTGCACGCGTCAGGGATGATGGACGGGTGGACGACTCAGCGACCAACGGCACCACCTCGGGTGCCGACGAGCAGATGACGACCGCGACGACGGCCCCCCGCACGCATCGCGGCGCGAAGGTACTCGCCGTTCTGGCCGCCATCGCCGGTACCGTCGTCGCTCTCGACGTCATCACCAAAACCCTTGTGGTGGCCCTGATCACACCGGGCGAGCCGGTGCGGATCATCGGCGACACCGTGACCCTGCGTCTGGTGCGCAACAGTGGCGCGGCGTTCTCGATGGCGACCGGTTACACCTGGGTTCTCACGTTGATCGCCCTGGCGGTCGTGGCGGTCATCATCCGCTATGCCGGCCGCCTCCGATCGGGCTGGTGGATTCTCGGACTGGGCCTGGTTCTCGGTGGGGCACTGGGCAATCTGATCGACCGGATCTTCCGGGCGCCGGGCCCGCTGCGCGGGCATGTCGTCGACTTCGTGTCGGTGGGCTGGTGGCCGGTGTTCAACGTCGCGGACTCGGCGGTCGTGTGCGGGGCGGTGCTGCTGGTGATCCTGTCGCTGCTCGGATACGACCACGACGGCACCCGCTCGGGCTGGGCGGCCCGCAACGACCCGGACCCCGACGACCAGCCGGCGGAGGGCGATCACCGGGACACCGGCGCCGGCAGTGACACCGAGACCAACAAGAACACCGAGACCAACAAGAACACCGAGACCAACACGGACACCGAGACCAACACGGACACCGAGACCAACACGGACACCGAGACCGGGAGGAACGCCGATGCGTGAGTCGCGGGCGATGCCCATTCCCGACGGCCTCGACGGGATGCGGGCCGATGCCGGGGTGGCGCGGCTCCTGGGCCTGTCGCGCACGGTCGTGGGCCGTCTCGCCGACGACGGCGAGGTCACCGTCGACGGCGTCGCGGTCGGCAAGTCCCACAAACTGGTCGCCGGCGGTTGGCTCGATGTGCTGCTGCCCGCGCCGACCGAGCCGCTGCGGGTCGAGCCCACGCCGGTGGAAGACCTCTCGGTCGTCTATCACGACTCCGACATCATCGTCGTCGACAAACCGGTCGGGGTCGCCGCACATCCCTCGGTCGGTTGGAGCGGGCCGACCGTCGTCGGTGCGCTCGCCGCCGCGGGCTATCGGATCTCCACCTCGGGTGCCTCCGAGCGGCAGGGCATCGTGTCCCGGCTCGACGTCGGCACCTCCGGACTGATGGTGGTCGCGGTGTCCGAGCGTGCGTATTCGCTGCTCAAGCGCGCCTTCCGGGACCGCGAGGTCGACAAGGGGTATCACGCGCTGGTGCAGGGACACCTCGATCCGCCCGAGGGAACCATCGACGCCCCGATCGGCCGCCATCGCGGCAACGACTGGAAGTTCGCGGTCACCGCGGGCGGCAAGCCGAGCATCACCCACTACGACACCCTCGAGATGTTCGCGGCGGCGTCGCTGCTCGACATCCATCTCGAGACCGGCCGCACCCATCAGATCCGGGTGCACTTCTCGGCCCTGCACCATCCGTGTTGTGGTGATCTCACCTATGGGGCCGACCCGGTGCTCGCCGCGCGTCTGGGTCTCGACCGCCAGTGGCTGCACGCGCGGTCGCTGGGGTTCGCCCATCCCGCCGACGGTCGCCATGTCGAATACACCAGCCCGTATCCGAAGGATCTGCAGCACGCGCTCGACGTGCTGCGCGACGGCTGAGAGTCGCCCGGACCGGCGAGGCGATTCGACACGCCGGTGCGTGACACACCGACGCCGACACACCGCGTGCGGCGCCTCACCTGCCACAGCTTTCCCGCAGCGGCGCGCCCGGGCGTGGCTGTCGGTCGCAGCGCCTAGAGTTGGTGACGCCCTATCCCAAAGACTCGCACCAGAGGTGAGAAGCGTCCGTGGCAGACTCGTTTGTTCACCTGCACAACCACACCGAGTACTCGATGCTCGACGGCGCGGCCAAGGTGTCGCCGCTGTTCGCCGAGGCCAAGCGCCTGGGGATGACCGCGATCGGTATGACCGACCACGGCAACATGTTCGGTGCCAGCGAGTTCTACAACACCGCTGTGAAAAACGACATCACGCCCATCATCGGCATCGAGGCCTACATCGCCCCGGAGTCGCGCTTCAACACCAAACGTGTGCTGTGGGGTACCCGCGACCAGAAGGACGACGACGTCTCCGGCTCGGGCGCCTACACCCACATGACGATGGTCGCCGAGAACGCCACGGGTCTGCGCAACCTGTTCAAGCTCTCGTCGTTGGCGTCGATCGAGGGACAGCTGGGCAAGTGGGCGCGGATGGACGCCGAGATCATCGCCGCGCACGCCGAGGGGATCATCGCCACCACCGGCTGCCCGTCGGGCGAGGTGCAGACGCGGCTGCGGCTCGGTCACGAACGTGAAGCTCTCGAGGCGGCCGCGAAGTGGCAGGAGATCTTCGGCAAGGAGAACTTCTACCTCGAGCTGATGGAACACGGCCTGGAGATCGAGCGCCGGGTCCGCGACGGACTGCTCGAGATCGGTCGCAAACTCGGCATCAAACCCATCGTCACCAACGACTGCCATTACGTCACCAAGGAGCACGCTGCCGCGCACGAGGCGCTGCTGTGCGTGCAGACCGGCAAGACCCTCTCCGATCCCACCCGTTTCAAGTTCGACGGTGACGGCTACTACCTGAAGTCGGCCGAGGAGATGCGGGCGCAGTGGGATTCGGTCGTGCCCGGTGCCTGCGACAACACCCTGGAGATCGGCGAGCGGGTGCAGAGCTACGCCGACGTCTTCACCCACCGCGACCGGATGCCGGTCTTCCCGGTGCCCGAGGGCGATTCCCAGGAGACCTGGCTGCGCAAGGAGGTCGCCAAGGGCCTCAAGGAACGTCGCTTCCCCGACTCCGAGGTGCCCGCGGAGTACCAGGAGCGTGCGAACTACGAACTCGACGTCATCATCCAGATGGGATTCCCGGCCTACTTCCTGGTGGTCGGCGACCTCATCCGGCACGCGCAGGAGGTCGGCATCCGCGTCGGCCCGGGCCGCGGGTCGGCGGCCGGTTCGCTGGTCGCGTGGGCGCTGGGCATCACCAACATCGACCCGATCCCGCACGGACTGCTCTTCGAGCGATTCCTCAACCCCGAACGTGTGTCGATGCCCGATATCGACATCGACTTCGACGATCGCCGCCGCGGTGAGATGGTGCGCTACGCCACCGAACGGTGGGGCAGCGACAAGGTCGCCCAGGTCATCACCTTCGGCACGATCAAAACCAAGGCCGCGATCAAGGACTCGGCCAGGGTCCAGTTCGGCCAGCCCGGCTTCGCGATCGCCGACCGCATCACCAAGGCCCTGCCGCCGCCCATCATGGCCAAGGACATCCCGGTCTGGGGGATCACCAACCCCGAGCACGAGCGGTTCGGCGAGGCCACCGAGGTGCGCACGCTCATCGAGACCGACCCCGACGTCAAGAAGATCTACGACACCGCCCTCGGCCTCGAGGGCCTGATCCGCAATGCCGGCGTCCACGCCTGCGCGGTGATCATGTCCTCGGAGCCGCTCACCGACGCCATCCCGGTGTGGAAGCGCGCCCAGGACGGCGCGATCATCACCGGCTGGGACTATCCCTCGTGCGAGGCGATCGGCCTGCTGAAGATGGACTTCCTGGGACTGCGCAACCTCACCGTCATCGGTGACGCCCTGGAGAACATCAAGCTCAACCGCGGGATCGACCTCGACCTCGACACGCTGCCGCTCGAGGACCCGAAGACCTACGAGCTCCTCGCCCGTGGCGACACGCTCGGCGTGTTCCAGCTCGACGGCGCGGCCATGCGCGAACTGCTGAAGATGATGCAGCCCACCGGTTTCGAGGACATCGTCGCCGTCCTCGCGCTGTATCGCCCGGGCCCGATGGGTGTCAACGCGCACACCGACTACGCCAAGCGCAAGAACGGTTTGCAGCAGATCCGGCCGATTCACCCCGAACTCGAGGAACCGCTCAAGGAGATCCTCTCCGAGACCTATGGCCTGATCGTCTACCAAGAGCAGATCATGCAGATCGCGCAGAAGGTCGCCGGCTACTCGCTCGGACAAGCAGACCTGCTGCGACGCGCGATGGGCAAGAAGAAGAAGGAAATCCTCGACGAGGCCTACGACGGCTTCGCCGAGGGCATGCGCAACAACGGGTTCTCGCAGGCGGCGATCACCGCCCTCTGGGACACGGTGTTGCCGTTCGCCGGGTATGCGTTCAACAAATCGCACGCCGCGGGCTACGGCCTGGTCTCCTTCTGGACCGCCTACCTCAAGGCCAACTATCCCGCCGAGTATATGGCCGGTCTGCTCACCTCGGTCGGTGACGACAAGGACAAGGCCGCGATCTACCTGGCCGATTGCCGCAAGCTCGGCATCACCGTGTTGCCGCCCGACGTCAACGAGTCGCAGCGCAACTTCGCCGCCGTCGGCACCGACATCCGCTTCGGTCTGGCCGCGATCCGCAACGTCGGGTCCGGGGTCGTCGGCTCGATCCTCGAGGCCCGGGAGTCGAAGGGGAAGTTCGCGAACTTCTCCGACTACCTCAACAAGATCGACGTCACCGCCTGCAACAAGAAGGTCACCGAGTCGCTGATCAAGGCCGGCGCCTTCGACTCGCTCGGCCATCCGCGCAAGGGTCTGTTCCTGATCCACACCGAGGCGGTCGAATCGGTGATCGGCACCAAGAAGGCCGAGGCGATCGGGCAGTTCGATCTGTTCGGCGGTGGCGACGAGTCGGCCGACGACAGTCTCGCCGAGGTGTTCGCGGTGCCCGTCCCCGACCAGGAGTGGGACACCAAACACAAGCTCACCCTCGAGCGAGAGATGTTGGGGCTCTACGTATCCGGGCATCCGTTGGCCGGCGTCGAGCACGCCATCGCCGCGCAGACCGACACCTCGATCACCCAACTGCTCGAGGGCAATGTGTCCGACGGTGCGCAGATCACGATCGGCGGCATCATCTCCACGGTCACCCGCCGGGTGAACAAGAAGGGCGAACCGTGGGCCGCGATCACCCTCGAGGACATGGTCGGTGGCGTGGAGGTCTACTTCTTCCCACGTTCGTTCCTGGCGTACGGCATGGACATCGCCCCGGACAACATCGTGCTCATCAAGGCTCGCGTGACCCTGCGCGACGACGACAAAATGATGATCAGCGCCAATGACCTCGCCGTCCCCGACCTCGACGTGGCGGGCACGACCAAGCCGGTCGCCCTGACGTTGCCGAGCCGACTGTGCACGCCGGATCGGGTCGCCGCACTCAAGCAGGTGTTGACCCGCCATCCCGGGACCGCCGACGTTCACGTCACCCTCGTCTCCGACGACCGCTCGACGCTGCTGTGCCTGACCGAATCGTTGCGGGTGACCCCGAGTTCGGCGCTCATGGGTGACCTCAAAGCGTTGCTCGGTCCGAGCTGCCTGGGCTGAGCTGCCCGGGCCGGCCCCGGGGACGCCCGGTGTCGGCACGCGTGCCGGGCGTGCCACGGGTACGCTCTGCGAAATGCCCGGTCACATCATCGTGCACGGTGACGACGCGCTGACGCTGCGGGTCACCGAGGAACTCGCCAGTGCCGGAGCGCGCATCATCACGCTGTCGGCACCCGGTGACCTCGCCGACGCCGACGTCGGGCAGGCCGCGGCAGTGGTGTGCGCCGGGTCGGATGACGCGGTGAACCTCGAGATCGCCCTGCTGGCACGCACTCTCGATCCGCACGTGCGAGTGGTCGCCAACCTGTCCAATGCGGTGCTGCGCGACGCGGTCGCCTCGGGCAACGGGCCGGGCGCCGTACTCGACGTCGCCGAACTCGCCGCCCCGTCGGTCGTCGAGGCATGCCTGGGACGTACGACGCACTCGATCCCGGTGGCGGGCAACGAGTTCGTGGTGTCCGGGGCCCATGCCCCGAGTGCCGGCACGCTGCGCGAGCTCTACGGCGACCTCGCGCCGGTGGCCGTTCTGCGCGCCGGATCCGGATCGGGTGCGGAGTCGGTCGTGCCGTGCCCGGGCCGCGATCTGCCGGTCGAACCGGGGGATTGGGTCGCGATGATCGGCACGGTCGACGACCTCGCCGCGCAGGGTGTGGAGATCGCCCCGGCCCGGCGACGCACGCGCTCACGCCGTCCGCTCCCGCTGCGCGCGCTCGGCGCCGTCCGTGCGTTCCGCGACGACGTCAACCCGAACCTCTTTCGCGCGCTGGGTGTGTCGTTGACACTGTTGGCCTTTGCCACCATCCTGCTGCGCTTCACCTATCACCGGCCGGGGATGAGCCTGGTCGATGCGCTCTACTTCTCCACCGAGACCATCGCGACGGTCGGTTACGGCGATTTCAGCTTCGTCGGTCAGCCGACCTGGTTGCGATTGTTCGCGATCGGTCTGATGTTCGCCGGTGTCACCACCACCGCGGTGTTGATGGCCTTCGTCGCCGACCTGTTGCTGTCCCGCCGGATCGGTGCGTCCGCCGCACGTCGGCGCGTCCGAGACATGGCCGGTCACATCCTGGTCGTGGGGTTGGGGTCCTTCGGCATCCGGGTGGCGACCGACCTGCGGGCGCTCGGACACGAGGTGGTCGTGGTCGAACGCAACGACGACAACCGCTTCCTCGAGGTGGCGGCCGAACTCGACATCCCGGTGATCATCGGGGACGCGACGCTGCGGCGCACACTCGCCGATGCCGGTATCGACCGCGCATACGCGGTGGCCGTGCTCACCCACGACGACATGGTGAACATCGAGACCGGCATCATCCTGCGTGAGGTGCTCGGACGGCGCTGGTCCCGGTCGGTGGGACGGGCCGGCGTTCCGGTGGTGCTCCGCGTCTACGACCAGTCGTTGGGTGCGGCGGTCGCGCACCGCTTCGGGTTCGAGAACGTGCGGTCCACCGTCGAACTCGCCGCGCCCTGGTTCATCGGGGCGGCACTCGGCCTGCAGGTCATCTCCACGTTCTCGGTCGGACGGTATTCATTCATGGTCGGCGGCCTGTTCGTCCGGCGGGGCAGCGTCCTCGACGGCATGCTGCTCGCCGACCTGCCCACACGGACCCGCATCATCGCGATCATCCGGCGATCCGGGACCGTGCTGCATCCCCGACGCGACGACCGGCTGGCTGCCGAGGACACCGCGTACCTGGTCGGTCCGTATCACGAACTGCTCGACACGCTGCAGCGCAGCCGCTGAGACCGGTGCGTCCGCGTACCGAACCATCGCACGAAACCCTGGTTTCGGCTCGCCGAAACTTTGAGTGATGGTAGTGCTATATTCGGTATCACGGCAGAACGAAGACGCGTCGGCAGGAGTGCGCAGATGACCGCGATGATCGAGATGAATCCCTCTTGTGAGCATGCTCGCGCGGTGCGCACCGTCGACGTCGCGGGCGTGGCGTGGCCGGTGCACAAGCTTCAGGCGATCGCGGTGGCCGGGGTCGTCGGACTGATCTCGCTGCTGGTCCTCACCCCGGAACTGACCGCCTGGCTCTCCGGTGTCGCACTGGTGACGACGTGGCTCGTCGCCCGTCACCTACCCGGGAACGCGGCGACCGCCCCGGCGTCGAACCCGCCGGGGATCTCATAGATCCGGCCGTCGAAACCGGCACGGTAGAGCCGGCCCGCCGAGAAGCCGCGGTCCCCGCGGCCGTAACTCAGCACGCTGGACAGTCGAAGTCCTTGGGCCAGAACACAATACGATCCGGGTGCGGTGATCCGGACGATCTGCCCACCGGCATTGAACGGCACCACCGGACGATCTCGCGAGTCGAGGGTCAGGCCGTCGGGAGCTGCCAGGGTGTCCGCGCCACCGAGGGTGAGCAGACTCTGTACGACACGCGGATTCGCCGTCGAGATCCGGCTCACGCCCGGATTGGTGAAGGTGCGCGACACGTACAGCCATCCGTCGCCGCGACCGAGGACGGCGCCGTTGGCACTCGGTAGTGATCCCCACTGCGCATTGACCGCACCGTTCGGTGCGACGCGTCCGATGAGGTTGCCGAAGTCGTTGGTGGTATAGACGGTACCGTTGGCCGCCACATCCATCCCGTCGGCGGCGGAGAGTCCGCCCACCCACGGTCGCAGGACGTTCGTCCGGGTATCCAGGCGCGCGATCGCACCCGGGCGGACCGCATCCCCGAGGACCACCCGTGGATCGGCGCCGTAACCGACGAGCAGCGTGCCGTCGGGCGCCCAGGCCAACGCCCCGGCACCACCGGAGGGAACGCGGGCGATCGCCCGGCCGGGTGCGCCCGGCTGGTCGAATCGGAACACCTGTCCGCTGATCAGATCGGTCGCATACGCGTGACCGGCGGCATCGACGGTCAGGCCCTCCAGCGCCGCGCCGGGGACGGCCCCGACGAGTCGGGCGGGCGCGCCGCCGCCGGCGCACACCGGCGCCGCCTGGGCCGGGGCGGTACCGAGGGCGCTGAGCACTCCGGCGGTCAGCACGCCACCACAAGCTGCGGCGAGTAGTCGGCGAGAACCGCGCCGGAGCGGGCGGGTGAGCAGGGTCCGGGCGAGCAGGGGCACGGGAGTTCCCTCCGCTGACATGGTGATCGGTGATCGGGCGGCGGGAACCGGTGTCTCGAGTCCTGCCGATACGCGCCGACGACCATGTGGTGGATGCGTTCTCGCCGAGTCTAGGCGCGGGGTGCGGCCCGGCGCAGGCAATTGCCCGGCGGGGCCATCGGCCGGTACCCGGGTGGGCTATCGAGCGGTCCGCCCCGCGCGGGCCGGACCGCGCTGCCGGTGAGATCATGGGTGCCGTGAGTACACCGCACGTCAATGAGTCGCAGCAGGAGTCGGGGTTGTCGGCCGCGGCCATCGACGCGGCCGCCGTCCGCATCGAACCCGCGGTCGCCCACACCCCGCTCGAGGCGGCCCCACGGATCAGCCGTGACGTCGGCGCGCAGGTGTACCTCAAGCGCGAGGATCTACAGACCGTCCGGTCCTACAAGATCCGCGGTGCCTACAACGTGATGGCGCAACTGTCCCCACAGGAGCGGTCGCGCGGGGTGGTTGCCGCGAGCGCGGGCAACCACGCCCAGGGGGTGGCCTACGCCTGCCGCACCATGCAGACGCCCGGCCGTATCTACGTGCCGACCACCACCCCGAAACAGAAGCGCGACCGGATTCGTTGGCACGGCGGCGATTACGTGGAGCTATTGGCGGTCGGCGACACCTACGACGCGGCCGCGGCCGCCGCCCAGGCCGACGTCCTGCGTACCGGTGCGGCCTGGATTCATGCCTTCGACGATCCGCGGACCGCCGCGGGTCAGGGCACGATCGCCCGGGAGGTCGTCGATCAACTCGGCCGCGCACCGGATGTCGTCGTCGCACCCGTCGGTGGTGGTGGTTGTCTGGCGGGGATGGCCACCTACTTCCGTTCGGTCTCGCGCGAGACCGTCATCGTCGGGGTCGAGCCGACCGGTGCCATCTCCCTCGCCGCCGCCCTGGTCGCCGGCGGACCGGTGACGCTCGATCGGATCGACCCGTTCGTCGACGGTGCGGCCGTCAAACGCATCGGCGCGCTCGGGCACCGCGCGATGGCCGATCTCGACGCATCGGTCACCGCCCACCCGGTCCTCGACGAGGTCCGCGCAGAGACCGTGGTCCGGGCAGAGACCGCGGCGCACACTCCGGTTCGGATACTGCCCGACGAGCCGGTGTCGTTGCCCGCGGGATCGGCACACATCACCCACGTCGACGAGGGCGCGATCTGCACGACGATGCTCGAGCTCTATCAGAACGAGGGCATCATCGCCGAACCGGCCGGAGCACTCGCGGTGACCGGCCTCTCGCAGCTGAAGCTGCCCGACGACGCCGTCGTGGTGTGCCTGGTCTCCGGCGGCAACAACGATGTCTCCCGCTACGGCGAGATCATCGAACGCTCGCTGGTCCACCAGGGGCTCAAGCACTACTTCCTCGTCGACTTCCCGCAGGAGCCGGGGGCGCTTCGGCGTTTCCTCGACGAGGTCCTCGGACCCGACGACGACATCACCCTGTTCGAGTACGTCAAGCGCAACAATCGCGAGACCGGCGCGGCACTCGTCGGTATCGAGCTCGGGGACCGCGACGGACTCGCCGGCCTGATGGACCGGATGGACCACTCGCGACTCAATTGTGAACGGCTCGAACCGGATTCGCCGGCATATCAGTATCTGACCTGACAGTGCATATCAGTACCTGACCTGACCGTGACGGCTACGAGATCTCGGCCGATCACGGGTGACGGTTATGAGCGGCGGCGGCCGATCACCACGTTGTGGCCGGGGCTGCGTATCCCGTCGTCGACCGATTCCACCGGCTCCCACCACAACACCGGCTCGAGGTCGATGGGCACGGTGAGCGGCTCGTCGGCCAGCACGCAGACGACCGACCACTGCGCCTCGGACGCGTCATCGCCGCGGTGCATCGCGAACCATCCCCCGGTGTCGTCGTGGTCGGTGTCGATGGATTCGAAATCGCTGCGGGAGAAGGCATCTGTGGACTTGCGCAGCGCGATCAGGTCGCGGTAGAAGTCCCGAACCCGGGAGTGTTCCGGCGTGTCGGGTTCCGACCAGTCCAGTTTGGAGCGCAGAAACGTCTCCGGATCCTGCGGGTCGGGGATGTCGTCGGTATCCCAACCGTGGTCCGCGAATTCGGCCTTGCGGCCGTTGCGGGTGGCCTCGGCGAGCTCGGGTTCGGGATGGGAGGTGAAGAACGCGAATGGCGTACCGGCGGCCCACTCCTCACCCATGAACAGCATCGGGGTGAACGGCGACAACAGCACCAGCGCCGCCTTGATCGCGAGCCGGCCGTGGTCGAGGTAGTGGCTCGGCCGATCACCGATCGCCCGGTTGCCGATTTGATCGTGGTCGCAGGTGTAGGCCACCAGCGCGGTGGTCGGGACCGTCTCCGGGATCGGTCTACCGTGGTGTCGGCCGCGGAAGGAGGAGTACGTCCCGTCGTGGAAGAAGCCGCCGCGCAACACCTTTGACAGACACTCGAGACTGCCGAAATCCGCGTAGTAGCCCTGTCGTTCGCCCGAGACGGCGGTGTGGATCGCGTGATGGATGTCGTCGTCCCATTGAGCGGTCAGACCATGGCCGTTGACCGTTCTGGGCAGGATCAGTCGCGGATCGTTGAGGTCGGACTCGGCGATGAGGGAGCAGGGACGGCCCAGCGAATCCGACAGTGCGTCGGCACCGACCGCGAGGGCTTCGAGCAGCGGATAGGCGCGGTGATCGACGAGGGCGTGTACCGCGTCCAACCGCAGTGCGTCGACGTGGAATTCGGTGAACCAGCGCAGCGCGTTCTGCAGGATGTAGGTGCGCACCTCGTCGGAGGACGGACCGTCGAGGTTCAGCGACGCACCCCAGCCGGTCGAACCGGCACCGAGGTACGGCCCGAAATCGGGGAGGTAATTGCCCGACGGCCCGAGGTGGTTGTAGACGACGTCGAGGACCACGGCCAGCCCCCGGACGTGACAGGCGTCGACGAAGCGGGCGAAGGCATCCGGGCCGCCGTACGGTTCGTGCACCGCATACCAGCCGACGCCGTCGTAGCCCCAGTTGTACTCACCGTTGAAGGCGTTGAGCGGCATGACCTCCACCGCATCGACGCCGAGCTCCACCAGGTCGTCGAGGTGCCCGATGGCCGAGTCGAGGGTCCCCTCGGGGGTGAAGGTGCCGATGTGGAGCTCGTAGAGCACGGCACCGCGGATGTCGCGACCGGTCCACTGCGCGTCGTGCCAGATCGACGGGTCGACCACATGGAACGCGGAGAGGCCGTGGACGCCGTCGGGCAGACGTACCGACCTCGGGTCGGGCAGCGCGCGCTCCTCGTCGTCGATGAGGAATCCGTACCGCAGGCACACGGGATCGGTGTGTCCGAGTTCGCCGAGCGCCGTGGTCAGTACGGCCGGGTCGATCCGGTACCACCCGGGTGCGTCGGTGCCGATCATCAGCAGATCATGCGTGCCGGTCGGAGTGACGACCCGGGTGCGCATCCGTGTCGCCGCGGGCGCCCAGACCCGGAGGTCGGCCAGGCCGCGAGGCGGTAGGAAGGGAGTCGCGTCGATTCTGTTGGAACGATTCCCGTGTTTCTCCTCACCTTGGACGCGTGACCAAGTTACTGTGTCGGCACCCACACATGCGTGGCCCTCCACATCGGGGGGACCATCCTGAGGCTCGTCCACACACCCCACCGTATTGCGTGAGGTGCGAGGCCGCAGGCCACGCCAGGTGTGACCCGCGGCATACGACCCGTTCGGCGGTGCTGTATATTACTGCGGGCCAGGCCTGCCAGGGGGGCACGCGACGGATGACGTACGACGCAGGGATGGGTGTTGAGCAGCACTGACGCAGTGGCTTCGGAAGACGAGGCAACAGGGATGCGCAAGCCCGGGGGAGTGCGCAAGTGGTTTCGCGAACACATCGTGGCGAGTTTCGAGACCTTCGGTCGTCAGCTCGCGATGTTCGTCGAGGTGTTCAAGGTCCTCATCGAGGACATCCTCAAGCGCCGCTTCCCGTTCGGTGAGTTCATCCGCCAGTGCGCCTTCATGTCGAGCACCTCGGTGTTCCCGACCTTCCTGGTCGCCATCCCGATCGGCGTGATCGTCTCGATCCAGGTGTCCAACATCGCCGGGCAGATCGGTGCGACGTCGTTCTCCGGTGCCGCCACCGGACTCGGCGTCATCCGGCAGGGCGCCCCGTTGGTCACCTCGCTGTTGCTCGCCGGTGCGGTCGGTTCGGCGATTGCCGCCGACCTCGGCTCCCGGACCATCCGCGACGAGATCGACGCGATGCGCGTGATGGGTGTGAACCCCGTGCAGCGACTGATCTCGCCGCGCCTGCTCGCGACCATGGTCGTCAGTTTCCTGCTCTGCGGTTTCGTGTGTTTCGTCGGCTTCATCACCGGTTACGCCTTCAACGTTTATTTCCAGGGCGGCACCCCCGGTAGCTACACCGGCACCTTCGCCTCGTTCGCCTCGGTGTCGGACCTGTTGTTCGCCTTGATCAAATCGGTCATCTTCGGCGCGATCGTGGCGATCGTGGCCTGTGACCGCGGACTCAACACCAAGGGCGGGCCCGCCGGTGTCGCCAACTCGGTGAATGCCGCCGTGGTCAATTCGGTGCTGCTGTTGTTCACCGTCAACGTGGTGCTCACCCAGTTGTTCGCCATCGTCGTCCCGGCAAAGGTGGTGTGAGATGGCCGCATCCCGGTACGTCCCGCCCGTACTCCGGCCCGTCGAGGCCGCCAAGGGTGTCTACCGCGGGCCGCGTGACGCGCTGGCACGCATGGGGCACCTCATCACCTTCCTGGTGCGGTCGATCGGTGCGGTGCCCATCGCGTTCACCCACTACCGCAAAGAGGTCTGGCGTCTGCTCGCCGACGTGGCGTGGGGTAATGGCGCGATCGTGGTCGGCGGCGGCACCGTCGGCGTCATGGTGATCCTCGGCGTCATGGGCGGCGCGACGGTCGGTATCGAGGGTTACACCGCACTGAATCTCCTCGGGATGTCACCGGTGACCGGTGGTCTGTCGGCATTCGCGACGACCCGCGAGATCGCGCCGCTGCTGGCGGCGACCGCGTTCACCGCGCAGTCGGGTTGCCGCTTCACCGCACAGCTCGGGTCGATGCGGATCAGTGAGGAGATCGACGCGCTGGAATCCATCGCGATCCGGCCCCTGCCGTATCTGGTGACCACCCGGATGTCGGCGGCGGTGCTGGCGATCGTACCGCTGTACTCGGTCTCGTTGGCCGCGAATTACCTTGCGTGCCAAGTCATGTTCCAGGTCCAGAGTGGGCAGGGGCCGGGAAACTACCTCGCCTATTTCAACGCCTTCCTGGTCTCGAGTGACATGGTGTACTCGTTCATCAAGGTCATCATCTTCGTGCTGTTGACCACGTTCATCCAGTGCTACTACGGGTATTTCGCCTCCGGCGGTCCGGAAGGCGTCGGGGTGGCCGCCGGACACGCGATCCGGCTGGCGATCATCGTCATCGTCTTCGCGAATCTGGTCATGACGCTGGTGTTCTGGGGAACATCGCCCGGCATCAAGATCTCGGGGTGAGGGGCAGCCATGCTGATAGCCACCGACGGCCGTAACCCTTCGCTGGTGCAATATGTGTTGCGCGGCAGTGCATTCCTGATCGTGTTGGTGATCCTGTTCGTGCTGCTGTTCATGCGGTACGAGGGCGTGTTCAGCTCCACCGTCGCGGTCAACGCCAAACTCACCGACGTCGGTGACGGCCTGACCTCGGGTGCCGATGTCCGCTACAACGGCCTCATCGTCGGGTCGGTCAAGAACGTCGCTCTCACCGACGAGCCGGGCCAGTCCGGGGTGAACCTGCGCCAGGTCGACATGGACATCACCCCGGCACAGTCCGAGGGCATCCCGGCCAACGTCACCGCGCGCACGGTGCCCTCCAACCTCTTCGGTGTGAACGCGGTCGAGCTGGTGCAACCGGACCATCCGTCTGCCGACCATCTCTCGGCGGGAGCGTCCATCCCTGCCGACCGATCGCTACAGACGATCAAACTGCAGGACGCGCAGAACCAGCTGCGGACGCTGTTGCAGGCGGTGCCACCGGAGCAACTCGCCGGTGTCCTCGGCACCATCGCCGACGCGCTGCGCGGCGGCGGGACCACTTTCGGTCTGTTCGTCGGCGTCCTGCAGAACTATTTCGATACCATCAACGCGCAGTTCCCCCCGGGTGCGCCGTCCGGATTCGACAACTTCAACCAGTCCGTACAGGGCCTGTCGCGATCCGCGCCGCAGCTGTTGGATACGTTGGGCCGCAGCGTGATCCCGGCGATGACCATCGCGCAGTCGCGAGACGACCTGACTGCGTTGCTCTCGGCGGCGCAGGGCCTGACCGACGAGGTGCAGGCACTGTTCGCGGCCAACGGTGACGGCGGCAAGCGCATCGTCGCCGACACCAACACCCTGCTCGGTGCGGCGGTCTACGAGCCGAATGCGTTGCCGCAGGCGCTGAGTGCACTGAACAATCTCGCGGCCAAGGTCCTCACGGTGTTCACCGGTGTCAACGGGCACGCGCAGCTCAACATCGGCGTGAGTTTCAGTGCCTTCCAGCGCTATACCCGCCAGAACTGTCCCGTGTACAACGGTGGGCCCTACGGTCAGCTGCGCGGTCCCGGGTGTGTCGGTCCGGGCACCGGCACCGGACCGACGAGTTCGGGTCCGCTGATGATCTATCCGTCCGACGGGATGCGCCGGATGTCGCCGGCGGGCATGGTCACCACCGGCGCCGACAACCTGACGCTGACCGCCGCACTCGATCGTGCGCCCAGTGCGGCCGACACCTTGATGCTCGGCCCGCTGGTGCAGTCGGTCTCGACCCAAACCGGTTCGACCCAGACCGGCACCTCGGGAGGGGGACGATGAGCGCCGCGCAGTCGAGTATCCGCAAACCGCTGATCGGGTTCGCGCTGTTCGCGGTCGTCGCGTTGCTGCTGACCTACATCATCTATTCGACGCTGGAACGATCGGTGTCGGGCAGTACCAACAACTTCAGCACGTTTTTCACCGACGCCTCGGGTCTGGCCAAGGGCGACGACGTCCGGATGGCCGGTGTGCGGGTGGGTCGCGTCGATTCGATCGATCTCGTCGACGGCCGCGCCAAGGTCACCTTCGAGGTGCAGGACAACCAGCCGATGTACACCACCACGCAGGCCGCGATCCGGTACCAGAACCTGATCGGCCAGCGGTATCTCGCGCTGTCCCTCGCCGACGGGACCCCGCAACCACTCTCGGTCGGGTCGACGCTCAAGGAGCCCTCGGAGGACTCCTTCGACGTGACCAAACTGCTCGCCGGATTCCAGCCGGTCTTCGACACCTTGACCCCCGAGCAGGTCAACAATCTCTCCAACGGTCTGGTCCAGGCGTTCCAGGGCGACACGGTGTCGTTGTCCAACACCGTCGCCCAGGTCGGCAAGTTCGCCTCCGACATGTCCAACCGGGACGTGGTGATCGGGGCGATCATCGACAATCTCAGCGGGGTGCTGCGTGACCTGTCGCGGCAGGGCGACCAGATCGGCACTCTCGTCGACAGCGTTTCCGACGTCATCAAGAACCTGAACGCGAATTCGGCGGCCTTCGGTACCGCCGTCACCCAGATCGGAAAGACCGCAGCGGGATTCGCCGACGTCCTCACCCAATCCCGGGGGAATCTCGCCGACGCGGCCACCTCGGCCAACCAGGCGACCAGGATTCTGATCGGCAACGGCTCCAAACTCGACGGGATGGCCAAGAACCTGCCGATCTTCCTCGGACACTTCCCGCTCGTGCTCGGCCAGGGGGCCTACCTGAACATCTACGCCTGCGACCTCGACATCGCGATCGGTGATGTGTTGTTCCCGCCGGGGATCATCAACAAGATCGGTGGCACCAACCACTCGGTGGTGTGCCGATGAGAAGCCGCATGCGTCGGAGCTTCGACGACCACCGACTCCTCTGGTACGGGTTGGCCGGCACGGTGGTCATCGTGCTGCTCGTCCTGGGTATCACCGGAATCGGCAAGGCCGACATCGGCAAGAAAACCTATTCGGCGGACTTCGCCCAGGCCGGTGGCGTGCGACCGGGCGACAAGGTCCGGGTGGCCGGCATCGACGTCGGTGAGGTCGGCTCGACCGAACTGCAGGGCAACCACATCCACATCACCATGAAGGTCGACAAGGACGTCGACGTCACCGCCAACGGTTCGGCCGAGATCAAACTCTCGACCCTGCTCGGCCAGCGCTACATCGATATCTCGCTGGGCAATTCGCCCGATCCGGCGGCCAACAACGTGATCACCGAGACCAGGGTTCCCTACGATCTGCAGAAGACCATCGAGAAGGGCACGCCCATCCTGCAGGGCATCAACGACGAGGACCTCGGCCAGAGCATCCGAACGTTGAACCAACAACTCGCCGGGGCGCCCGCGGTCACCAAACCGACGCTCGACTCGCTGACGCAGATGTCGGAGATCATCACCGACCGTCGCGATCAGATCAATCAGCTGATCAGTGACACCAAGTCGGTGACCGCCATCGTGCAGGACAATTCGGCGCAGCTGGCGATCATCGTCGGTCAGGGAGCACAACTGGCGAACAAGATCGTCGCCCGCGAAGCCCTGGTGACCCGGCTGCTCGACGGCGTCGCGCAGATCACCGAACAGGCCCAACTCGTCGCCTCCGAGGACGCCGACCAGTTCGCCCCGATCATGGCCAACCTGAACACCATCACCCAGGGTCTGGAGAAGAACCGCGACAACCTCCGCAAGATGCTCGAGGTCCTGCCGGTCACCGCGCGCCTGACCAACAACATCCTCGGCGACGGTCCGTACGCCAACGGCTACCTGCCGTGGGGCATCTTCCCCGACAACTGGCTCTGCACGGCACGGGTGGTGGACGGATGCTGAACGCGCACATGGTTTCTCGGAAGGTCACGCGGCGGTCGATGATCCTCGCGGGGCTGATCGTGCTCGCCGTCGGTGTGCTCTCGGGGTGTTCGCTGATCCCGGCCGGCTGGAAGACCGCGACCGGTCAGGCCATCGAGGTCACCGCGTTCTTCCCGAACACCGCGGGCCTCTACACCACCAATGACGTTGCGGTACTGGGTATGCCGGTCGGTCAGGTCACCAAGATCGAGGAGCAGGGTAACCGGGTCATGGTGAAATTCACCATCGACAAGAACGTGCCCGTTCCGGTCGACGCGACCGCAGCCATCGTCAACACCTCGATCGTCACCACCCGGCACATCGAGCTGACCCCGGCATACTCCAAGGGCCCCAAGCTGACCGACGGCGCGGTGATGCGCAACGAGGGCATGAGTCCGGTGTCGGTGGGTGACCTGTTCGACGCGGTCGACAAACTCGTCAGCAATCTCTCCGGCCAGGCGCCGGGAGAGGGGCCGGTCGCCGACCTGATGGACGTGACCTCGGGCATCACCAGCGACAACGGACAACGGCTGCAGGAGGCGATCAATCAGCTCGGCAGCGCCTCGCAGGTGGTGTCGGGTAACGGCGACGCGATCGTCGACATCGTCAAGTCGGTCCAGCAACTCACCGCCGCCCTTGTCGCGAATTACCCGAAGATGAAAGACTTCTCGAACTCCATCAATCAGGTCAGCGAGATGCTCGGACGTCAGTCACCGGGTCTGGTGGCGACTCTGGGCGATCTGAATCAGACACTGCTCAACACCTCGGAGTTCCTGCACAACAACGCAGGCACGATCGGCGCGTCCACCGGGCGACTGGCCGCACTCGCGGAGAACCTGAGCGACTACTCACGTCAGGTCGTCGAGACCATCGACCTCGGGCCGCTGCTCTTCCAGAACCTGAGCAATTCCATCTCCGCCGAACAGGGTGCCTGGCGTGCCCAGGTGCTGCTGGACAAGTCGTTGCTCGACACCCAGCTGGTGTCCCAGTTCTGCAAGGCGATCAATCTACACAAGAACGGTTGCGAGACCGGTCAGCTCCAGGGCTTCGGGCCCGATCTCGGGGTCTTCTCGGCATTGGAGGCCCTGACAAAATGAGCCCAGCATCCCTCTCTCGTCCGTCTGTCTCTCGCCGATCATTCTCCAGACGCCGTCTGGCGCCGGTTCTTTCATGGACCCGCAAGCTGGTGGTGACCGGGATCGTCGCGACCGTGTTGGCCGTCACCGGTTGTTCGGCGATACCCGGTCTGACCGTCGAGCAGATCCCGCTGCCCGCCCCGGGCAATCTCGGCGACACCATGACGTTGAACGCGAGTTTCGACAATGCGCTGAATCTGCCGACCCGGGCCAAGGTGAAGCTCTACGGCATGGACGTCGGCGAGGTCACCGGTATCCGCGCCGAGAACTACAAGGCGATCGTCACCATGGATGTCAGCACCTCGGCCAAGGTGCCCAAGGGCACCGGCGCCGAACTGCGGCAGGCGACCCCGCTCGGTGACGTGTTCGTCGCGTTGCTCCCACCGTCGAATTCCGACGCCGGCTACATGTCCAACGGCCAGACGCTGACCGGCCCGCGGTCGGCTGCGGCGACCGTCGAGGATCTCCTGGTCAGTCTGAGTGGATTCGTCGACAGCGGTTCACTCGGTTCCACCCAGCAGATCATCACCGAACTCAGCGCCGCGGTGTCGACCTCGCCGGACAATCCGCAACAACTCAACGGTGCCATCGCCGGATTGACCACGGCCCTGCGCAAACTGAACCAGAACTCCGCCGAGGTCGACGCCGCGATGCGCAACACACAGGTGCTGACCGGGCAGCTCGCGGCGGGACGCGCGCAGATCATGGCGTCGATCAACAAGCTCTCGCCCGCCTTCGACACCATCAACGACGAGATGCAGACGATCCTGACCACGCTCGACAAAACCAATCAGGTCACCGCCGCCACGAACGATTTCCTCGGCAGCGACGGACAGAATTTCGTCGAGCTCACCGGTCATCTCGCGACCCTCCTCGACGAACTCAAGCAGGGCGCGACGATCCTCGGACCGTTGTCGGACAATGTCGCCGAGTTGACCCCCAAGTGGGCCAAGTCGACCAGTTCGAGTGCGGCGTCGTTGTCGGCGAAGGTGTACTACCTCAACCCGGGCGCCGGGTTCGATTCGGCCAGCCGTCTTCCCGAGCTCGGCGATGTCGGTGCGGCGGGAGAGTCGTTGCAGCAGACGCTGACCCGACTGCTGGCCCGGCTGACTGCGACCCAGGGGTGCTGCGGATGAGTGGATTCATGGGGTGGCTGCGCAAACACTCGATCGTGCTGGGCAACCTGGCGCTGATCGGGGTGATGCTCATCGGGCTGGCCTACTTGTCGTTCGGCGCGCTGCGGTGGGCGCCGTTCCAGGGCCACTACACGCTCACGATCAATTTCCCGATCTCCGGTGGCCTGCAGGACACCTCGCAGGTGACCCTGCGCGGCGTCCCGATCGGCGACGTCAAATCCATTCAGGTGCAACCACAGTCGGTGAAGGTGGTGGTGTCGGTCGACGACGACGTGCACATCAACCGCAACACGACGGTCTCGGCACTCGGCTTGTCGGCCGCGGGTGAACAGTACGTTGATTTCTCCCCGCCCAGCGCCGAGGGGCCCTACCTTCGCGACGGCGACACCATCAACGTGAACCAGACCAAGGTGACCACGCCGTTCCCGCAGTTGCTCGAGACCTCGCTCGGCGTCATCGACCAGATCGATCCGGCCAAACTCGCGTCGATCGTCGACAACCTCGACGTCGCGCTCAATCCCAAGGGCGACACCAACGACCTGCGCGTGCTGTTCGACGCGGGCGGAACGATCTTCGCCGACCTCTACCGCGTGTTGCCGCAGACCACCAAGTTGATCTCCGAGACGGGGACCATCCTGCAGACCACCTCGCAGATCCAGCCCGATCTGCAGGGCACGGTGTCCTCGTTGAGTTCGGTGGTCAACGCTGCGGTCGCCGCGGACCGTGAGCTGCGCACGTTGCTGGGCAAGGGCCCGCAGCAGTTGTCCAGCCTGTCCGGCTCGATCAACGAGATCCAGGATCCGATCACCGATGTGCTCGGTCAGCTGCTGGACGTGACCCGCCAGGGTGCCCTGCGCGCACCGGCGGTGGTCAATCTGCTGCCGTCGATCAGGGACGCGTCGATCAAGTCCCTCACCATGTTCCACGACGGCGCCTGGTGGGCGTTC
The DNA here is from genome assembly GCF_029269935.1 of Gordonia sp. N1V. Classification (NCBI taxonomy): domain Bacteria; kingdom Bacillati; phylum Actinomycetota; class Actinomycetes; order Mycobacteriales; family Gordoniaceae; genus Gordonia; species Gordonia sp. N1V. The sequence continues at coordinate 137,203 of NZ_JARJDD010000001.1, read as the reverse complement.
GGTTCGATCTACCCGCGTCCGTACTGCGACTACGCGGTCACCCCGGTGCGCCCCACCAAGATCCTCGAGTTGTCGGTGCCGACGAATCTGTACTGTGTCACCGAGGATCCCAACCAGCAGATCCGTGGCTCGGCGAACGCACCCCGTCCGCCGGGGGACGACACCGCCGGACCGCCGCCGGACTACGACCCGAATGCGCGGACGGTTCCGCTGGACAAGTGACACCCGCCCTCCGGGGGCTCGCACCACACCTGACTCCTCGCCGAGGGGAGTCGGGTGGGTCGGATCGGTGGGGACCGAGTGGGCGGCGAATGAGAACGGAAACACGCGATGACAGGTGAGCAGGACGACGTGCGCAACGAGGCGGCCGACGACGATCGGGAGGGCGCGGCGACGAACGAGCCAGGCGCAGTGGAGGATTCCGGCGAACCGGACTCAGCCGTCACCGACGGAACCGACGCCTCCGATGCTGCGCCGACGAAGGCGTCGCTGACCAAGAAGCCGGTCCCGCGTACCAAGAGCGCGCGGTCCGGATCGTCGCGGCACCCGGATCCGGAGGATGCGGATGCCGACAGGGCGGATGCGGCGAGTTCCGGCGAGCCCACGGCATCGGCCGCCGCCGCCGGCGGACGTGCTTCCGCGCGAGGCACATCCGTCCGGGACTCATCCGCGGCGGCCACACCCGCACGGGGTGGGAAGCAGATCTCGATCACGCTGTCGGCGCGCGCCCTGTGGCGATCGCTGGTGGCCCTGGTGGTCGTCGCCGCGATCGTCGGGGTGGCGGTACTCGGATGGTTCTTCTACCGCGATCAACAGCGCCTCAACGCCTTCGACGACGCCAAGAGTGCCTCGGCGATCTTCGCCGAGAAGCTGACCAGCAGCATGAACGCCGACACGGTGGCCAACATGAAGGACATCGTCGGGCCACTGACCACCGGCGAGTACCGCAAACACCTCGAATCACAACTCGGCGACACCACCAAGGCGATCCAGTCGATCAACGTCAAGAACACCAAGATCGATGTCCAGAAGGTGTCGGTGATCGACTTCGGCCCCGACCACGCCTCAACCATGGCCGTGGTACAGGTGACCGGTACGAGTACTCTTGCGCCGCAAGGTGGTACGTCGCTGTTCATGTATTCGCTCAAGCTCGACAAGGTCGACGGCAAGTGGCTCGTGTCCGATCTCGACGCCATGCAGGCCGGCCTGTCCGATGCCGGTGAGGCCGGTGCCGGCGGCGGGTCCACGCCGAACGCAGGGCAGGCGAGTACCCCGGTACCCACACCTGCGCCCGCTCCGGCACCCGGCGGCTGAGGTCGTCGGGGTCCGGTCAGATTCCCGAACGGGTCAGGATCGCCACCGGACCGGCGGCTCGTAGGGCCGCGAGGTCGACCGACCCGGCGTGCTCGGACCGTGACCCGGCATCGATCCAGGTGCCGGGCGGCAGGGCGAGCGTGGTCGTCGCGGCACGGTCGTCGTCGAGACTGTGGGTGAAGCGGGCGGTCACCACGATCACCTGCGGATCGCTCTCGCCGCGCACACCGCGGCCGAAGGCGATCGCGTGGTCGGCGGCCGACCCGTCGACCTGGAGCGGGCGATAGTCACCGTCGGGGCCGAACGCCGGGCGGTGTTCTCGGCGAACGCGCAGGGCGGCAGCCACCAGCCGCGTCTTGGGATGATCGAGCGACCGGCGGAAGTCCACGGGTCGACGATTGTCGGGATCGACCAGTGAGTCCTCGTACCACTCGGTGCCCTGGTAGATGTCGCCGACACCAGGTCCGAGAAGTGCGATGGCCTTGCGTGCCAACACTTCCTGTTCCCATGCCGGACCGATCCGAGTGACCAGGTCATCGATCATCCCGGCCACCGGTTCGGTGGTGAGCGCGCCGATCCAGGCATCGAGCGCATCCTCGAAGGCCTCGTCGACCTCGGTCCACGTGGTCCGCACACCCGCTTCGCGGGCGGCTTTGCGCGCATAGGCGCGCAGGCGATCACGCAACTCGTCGTCGACCTGCCCGTCGAGCGGCCACACCCCGATCACGTTCTGCAGCAAGAAGTATCCGGTCAGATGATCAGGTGGCGGAGCGGTGTCCCAGATCTGGCGGACCAGCAGCGACCACCGCTCGGGGACTTGCGCGAGCAGCGCGATGCGCGCCCGCACATCCTCGCCACGCTTGGTGTCGTGGGTCGAGGAGGCCGTCATGGCGCGCGGCCAGTCCTGCGCCCGGACGACGTTGAGTTCGTGGAAATGACGCAGTGACAGCGCCGGGTTGGCCGGGTCGCCGCCGACCTCCTGCGCCGACACGAGACGGGCCGTGCGGTAGAACAAACTGTCCTCGACGCTCTTGGCGGTGACCGCGCCGCACGTCTGTGCCAGCCGGGAGGTCGGGGCACCGGGCGTGGCGGTGGCGCGCACGATGAGCGTGACGGCGTCGGCGAGATCCGGTCGACGGCGTGCGATCTCCTTGGCCACACCGAGCAGACGGGATCGCAGCGACGGATAGTCGGCCCGGTAGACACCGAGATCGGCGATCATCTCGGCGACCGCGTCGGTGAGGGCGGCCGAATCGGCGGTCGGATCCGAATGGGTCAGTGCGCGCACGAGCCTGCGGTGTTCGGCGGGGAACATCTGCGCGAGCGTGGTCAGCTTGCGCTGCCGTTCGGTGTCGTGCAGCCAGTGGGCGTCGGCCGGCACCCCGGTGGTGTGTTCGTGGATCTCGCTGAGCTCGACGATCCCCGACGGGGCGGTGAACACCGACTCGATGAGCCGCAACTGGTCGTAGCCGGTGGTTCCCTCCACCGGCAACGTCGGCTCGAGGGCCTCGTCGGCGGCGAGGATCTTCTCGATGTAGAGCAGACGATCGGTACCGATGTCACCGCGCAATCGCTCGAGATAGGACATCGGGTCCCACAGCCCGTCTGGGTGATCGACGCGGACACCGTCGATCAGGTCGGCGTCGAGCAACTCACGAATCCAGGCGTGGGTGGCGTCGTAGACGGCGTCGTCCTCCTGGCGCAGTCCGGCGAGTTCGTTGACCGTGAAGAATCGGCGGTAGCCGATGACCCCGGAGTTCCACGGGACGAGTCGATAGTGCTGTCGCGCATGGACATCGGTTGCCGTCCCGCCGAGACTTCCCGGTGCGGTGGGGAATTCGTGGTCGTAATAGCGGAGAATGCCGTGCTGGTCGACGGTCAGCGGAGCCAGGTCACCGTCGGCGGCGAGGACCGGCAGGGCCAGCTTCCCTTCACTGCCGTTGTCGGAGGAGAAATCGGCGTCGAAGTACCCGGCGTACCGTGAACCGGGGCCGTGCCGCAAGAGGTCGGCGAACCAGGGATTGCGCAGGACCTCGGCCACTCCGGTGTGGTTGGGGACGATGTCGATGAGGATACCCAGACCGACCGCGCGCGCCGCCGCGCGCAGTGCGGCCAGACCCTCGCGGCCACCGAGGGCGGGCGACACCTGTGGCGGGGGTACCCAGTCGTAGCCGTGGGTGGAGCCGGGCATCGCGGTGCCGATCGGCGAGAGGTAGACGTGGCTGACACCGAGGTCCGCCAGATGCCCGAGGATTCCGATGACCTCGACGAAACCGAAGTCCGGGGTCAACTGAACCCGGTAGGTGGCGATGGGTTCCGGGCGTTTGCCGCCGGCGGCGACCGGCGCACCGTCACCGGTGTGCGAGCCCGGGTGCGTACCGGCCATCGAGTCAGTGCTGCTTTCGCAGGACGAGTAGTGAGCGGGCCTGAACCGCGAATGTGGTGCCGCCACTGGCGTCCTCGATGTCGGAGTCACCCGTGGGTTGGGCGGTGTCGAGGACACCGGTCCATCCCGACTCCAGGATGGCCGGCAGCGTGAACTCGATCGGCTCGTAGTGGGCGTTGAAGCAGATGATGAAGCTGTCGTCGACGATCTTCTCGCCGCGCTCGTCCTTCTCGCCGATCCCGTTGCCGTTGAGGAACACCGCGAGACTCTTGCCGAACCCGCTGTCCCAGTCGGCGGTGGTCATCTCCTCGCCCGAGGGGGTGAGCCAGGCGATGTCGAGGTACTGCTGACCCCATCGGATGGGCTTGCCCGCGAAGAATCGGCGTCGGCGGAACACCGGGTGTTTGGTGCGCAGCGCGATGGCCTTGCGGGTGAATTCCAGGAGATCGGAGTTCTTCTCCGCCAACGACCAGTCCATCCAGGACAACTCGGAATCCTGGCAGTAGACGTTGTTGTTGCCCGACTGTGTGCGCCCGATCTCGTCCCCGTGCGCGAGCATCGGAGTGCCCTGCGAGAGGAACAGTGTGGCAAGGATGTTGCGTTGCTGCCGGGCACGCAGCGCATTGATCTCCGGATCGTCGGTGGGACCCTCGACCCCGCAGTTCCAGGACCGGTTGTGGCTCTCGCCGTCGCGGTTGTCCTCGCCGTTGGCCATGTTGTGTTTCTCGTTGTAGGACACGAGATCACGCAGAGTGAAACCATCATGGGCGATGACGAAGTTGATGCTCGCGAGCGGGCGCCGGCCGGTCGCCTCGTAGAGATCCGACGATCCGGTGAGGCGGGAGGCGAACTCGCCCAGGGTGGACGGTTCGCCGCGCCAGTAGTCCCGCACGGTGTCGCGGTATTTTCCGTTCCATTCGGTCCACAGCGGCGGGAAATTGCCGACCTGATACCCGCCTTCGCCGACGTCCCACGGCTCGGCGATGAGCTTGACCTGACTGACCACCGGATCCTGTTGGACCAGATCGAAGAACGCCGAGAGCCGGTCCACGTCATGCAGTTCGCGGGCCAGCGTCGAGGCGAGATCGAACCGGAAACCGTCGACGTGCATCTCGAGCACCCAGTAGCGCAGCGAATCCATGATCAGCTGCAGCGTGTGCGGATGGCGGCCGTTGAGACTGTTGCCGGTCCCGGTGTAATCCATGTACATCTCGGGATTGTCGTCCACGAGACGGTAGTAGGCGGCGTTGTCGATTCCGCGGAAAGCCACGGTCGGCCCGAGGTGATTGCCCTCGGCGGTGTGGTTGTAGACCACATCGAGGATCACCTCGATACCCGCCTTGTGGAAGGCGCGCACCATGGCCTTGAACTCGGTGACCGCGCTCCCGGGCTGGTCGTGATTCGACGCATACTCGACGTGCGGCGCGAAGAAGCCGAAGGTGTTGTACCCCCAGTAGTTTCGCAAACCCTTGTCGAGCAGCACGAAGTCCTGCATGAACTGATGCACCGGCATCAGCTCGATGGCGGTCACACCCAACGACTTCAGGTGATCGATGATCACCGGATGACACAGCCCGGAGTAGGTGCCGCGCAACGCCTCCGGGACGTCGGGATGGGTGGCCGTCATGCCCTTGACGTGGGCCTCGTAGATCACCGTCTGGTGGTACGGCAGTCGGGGCGAGTGGTCGTTCTGCCAATCGAAGTACGGATTGATGACCACCGACAACATGGTGTGCCCCAACGAATCCAGCTGCGGCATCGACGGCGACGGTTGTGGCTCGGTGACCGGCTCCGGGGCCTGCGGCACGACGTCGGTGGTGTCGTCGGCGGTCAGCGGACCGGCGTCCGAAGGCCCTTCGCCACCCGACTGTTCGGTACCCGGCGCTGCTGCATCGGACCCCGCGGAGCCGAGTGCGCCCGTCTCGGTGGGGCTCGATTCGGTTGCCGACCCGCTCGACTCCGCACTGCTCGACTCTGCACTTGTCGATGCTGCGTTGGTCACTGCCACGGCACCCGTTGTCACAGAGTCGGACTCGTCGGCGGCCGTCGAATCGACGGTGGTGTCGGTGTCGGTGACCTCGGCAGCCTCGAACTCGGCGGTATCCGCTTCGTCGAGAGGGCTGTCCTCATCGTCGGAGCTCTCGTCGGTCCCGGTGCCGGCGTCATCGGCGTTGGTGGTGTCGGGCAGCGGATAGGAGAACAGCGACGCATCACCGTCGAATTCGCCGTGATAGGCCTTGCCGTAGGGATCGAGAAGCAGTTTGCTGGGGTCGCAACGTAATCCGCGTCCGGGATCGTACGGTCCGTGGACGCGGTAGCCGTAGAACTGGCCGGGACCGACATTGGGCAGGTAGCAGTGCCAGCAGTATCCGTCGACCTCTTCGATGCGGATGCGGCGTTCGCTGCCGTCGCGATCGATCAGGCACAGATCCACCGCCTCGGCGACCTCGGAGAACAGGGAGAAGTTGGTTCCCACTCCGTCGTAGGTGGCACCCAGCGGGTACGCCTGACCGGGCCACACCGGAATCGGCGCGGGCTCCGGCTCGACCATCGCCTCCGCCTGGGCGACGTCGGCGATGAGACTGTCCCTCGGATGCGGTCGGGTGCTGCTGCTCAGCGGGGCCGCGGTGGTGGCGGTACCCCTCCCGGTGGCAGACGACTCGGTGCCTGCAGTCTCGGTGGCAGCGGTCTCGGTCCCGGGGGCGTCATCGGCGGTTGGCGGTACGGTCATACCCACCTTCTGTCGGTCATGCACCGACAGTAGTCGCGATACGGCGCGCATTCATCTCGGAAGCAACCCACTCACCTCCGGTGCCTCACCCTCCCACGCCGCCGGCCCAGGGCAGCGCTCGTCGAAGCTGCACGCCGAGCCCGTCGGTGAGACTGCGCACGTAGGTGGCGCTGAGGTGGTGCCAGTCCTTGTACACGATGATGTTGCCCACGATGGCGGGACAACGTTCGGGAGTGCACACCCCGTCCGACAGATCGAGGGCGTGGAACAGCGGGTCGGTGGCGGCGAGCGCCTCTGCCGGGTCGCGGGCGTCGAGAGCCGAGGCGCGATCGGTTCCGCAGGACTCACCGTTGCCGCCGTCGGCGAGGCAGGTGGGGGTGTCGATGGCGCCCCGCGCGTCATGCGGCCACGGCGTGTCCCGCATACCGAGAACGGGGATGCCGGCATCGGTGAATCGTTCGAACACCGGCACGTACGTGTCCGGCAACACGTCGCCGGCAGCTGCGGTATCCGGGCGGGTCGAGGTGGTGAACACCGCGTCGGGGCGATCGGCGAGAATCCGGGGGATCACCCTCTGCACCCAGTCATGGCACTGCGGGTACGGCACGCCGTTCTGCATCGACGGCAGCTCCTCGGTCGAGAGCGGGCACCCCATCTTCAGGTAGGTGGTGACACGGAAGTGGTGTCTCTTGCCGAGCAGGTGCAGCGCGCTGATCCACATCTCGGCGTGCGAACCGCCCGCGAGTGCGATGGTCCGCTGCGCGTTCGGGTCGCCGTACACCCCGACGTGGATCGACGGGTCCTCGAAGCTGCTCATGTAGCCGTCCGTCGAGGTCTCCGGAAAGTCTTCGATGACGGCGAGCGGCGTCGGCTGCTGATCGAGTGCCGGCACCGGCGCACCGTCGAGCAATGCGCGGGCGCCGGGGTAGTCACGCGGATCGAGGTCGGCGGTGTCGACGGTCAGCGTCGAGACGTGCCGTTGCCACATCCCGATCGCGACCGCCCCCGACATGCTGAGCACGAGGAGGATCGAGGTGAGCACGGCGGTGTAGGAGGGCAGACGCCGTGTTGCTCGGCCCCGGCCACCGGGTGCGGTACCTGTGCGCAGCGGGTCCTCGATGTAACGCTTGGTCAGCCATGCCAGACCGATCGAGACCGCCAGCAGGCATGCGCCGTCGAGGAACGACGCATGCTCTTTCCCGCGCCAGTTGAGGAAGAAGATGAGCAGCGGCCAATGCCACAGATAGAGCGCGTAGGCGATGGTCCCCAACCAGACCGGCACTGAGGAGGCCAACAGCCGGCTGATCATCGGCAGCGGATGCACCGGACGTGCGTGTCGGGCACCGGAGCGCTGTTCGAGCGTGGCCGCGCCCGCCCAGATGAGGATCAGGGTGGACCCGACCGGAACCAGCGCCCACGGGCCGGGGTAGGAGTCCACCCCGTCGATCCACCATCCACAGGTGATGATCAGTCCGAGCGCGATCGCGCCGGCGAGGGTGCGCACCGCGCTCGGGATACGCCATCGGGGCAACCAGACCGCGAGCAGTCCTCCGGCCAGCGGCTCCCACAGACGGGAGAGGGTGTCGAAGTAGTTCCACTGCTGGTTCACGCCCATGCGCATGTCGGCCCAGTAGAACGAGATGGCCGACGCGCCGAGCAACGCCACCCCTACGCACACGCGGATGCTGTGCGGTGCGGCGATCGGTGCGATCACCCGCGCGGCGAGCTTGACCAGCCCGGCGAAGCCCAGCGCGACCAGGAGCGTGGCGAGAAAGAACTGTCCCTGCACCGACATCGACCAGATGTGTTGCAGGGGACTGTTCGCCGAGCTCGCCGCGAGGTAGTCCTGCGAGTTCAGTGCCAGATACCAGTTCTGGTAGTACAGGGCACTTGCCGTGAGCTCGCGACCGATGTTGGCCCATCGGGTCGGCGGCAGCAGGAGCACCGTCAGGATCAGCACCGCACCCAGGACGGTCAGCAGAGCCGGCAGCAGGCGGCGGAGGAGTCGGCGCAGACGGGGCCACGGGTTGATCGTCGCGGCAAGGCCGATCTCGCCGGACTGACTTGCGATGGTGTGCCGCAGGAGCGAACCGATGAAGAAGAAGCCCGACAGTGTCAGGAAGACGTCGACCCCGCCGGAGACCCGGCCGAACCAGATGTGAAAGCACGCCACCAGCGCGATCGCGATGCCCCGTAACCCGTCGAGATCGGTGCGGTAGGACTGCGCCGCAGGGGTCGCCGACCCGGGCCGGGTGCGGACTGCCTGGGTGGTGGCCACGATGGGAGTCGGACTTTCGTGCGGGGGAGGACATGTATGCGCACCTTCGACGCTACCGGCGTCGACGGTTCTACAGGTGCCCGGCCACGCGGGCGCGACTGCGGGCGCCGTCGATGATCACCGCGAGCGCGCCGGTGAATTCCTCGTCGAAGTCCCGGTCGGACGGCTCGATGACTCCGAGCCGTTCCATCTGGGCTCGGGTCTGTTCCTCGATCGTCAGTCCGATCACCAGCTGGCAGATCGCGGTCGCGACCGCGCGGGCCCCGTGCTCGTCGAGACCACCGAGTGCGGCGGCAGCGGCCACGTCATCGGCGACAGCCCGCCCGGATAATGCGCTGGCCCAGCTCGACGAGACGACCTCGGCGCTGTCGGGGACGGCCAGCAGCGCCGTGCGCATGCCGGTCGCCAGTGCCTCGAGGCGTTCGTCCCACCGCAGGTCCGGACCGGGTTCGGCGATGTCGGTGAGGATGTCGTCGGCCAGTGCCGCCAACAGCGTCTGCTTGTTGGGGAAATGCCAGTACAGGGCGTTGGGGCGGACGCCGACCTCGGTTGCCAGCCGGCGCATGGTCAGGTCGGCGAGGCTGTGTCGGGTGAGCACGTCGCGGGCGGCGGCGAGGATGTCGGCGCGATTGTTGCTCACCCGGACAGCGTAGAGCCACGAGGCCGGACACCGCCGAGGCGGTCCTGTACACCGTCCAGGGTGGCCCTGTACAGTGTCCAGGCGAGGCTTACGGAGAGGCTGCCCCCTCCCGCACCTGTGGGCCGCCGGCCCCGGATCGACACGTCGCCCGCATCGACACATCGAAGGAACGTCCCCGTGGATCAGATGAGCATCAGCCGCATCGATGCGGACCACATCTGGCATCCCTACGGTGCGTTCCCACCGTCGACCCGGCCGCTCGTCGTCACCGGCGCATCCGGCGTGCGACTGGAGCTGGCCGACGGACGCACGGTCGTCGACGGGATGAGCTCGTGGTGGGCGGCCATCCACGGTTATCGTCACCCGGTCCTCGACGCCGCAGTGCGGCGTCAGCTGGACTCGATGTCGCACGTCATGTTCGGCGGACTCACCCACGAGCCCGCGGCGCGACTCGCCGAGCTGCTCGTCGACCTCACCCCCGAGCCGCTGCGCAAGGTGTTCTTCTGCGATTCCGGTTCGGTCTCGGTGGAGGTCGCGGTCAAGATGGCGTTGCAGTACTGGCGCGGTCGCGGCGAACCGGGCCGTACCCGGTTGCTCACCTGGCGCGGCGGCTACCACGGCGACACCTTCACCCCGATGAGCGTGTGCGACCCCGACGGCGGCATGCACAGCATGTGGACCGACGTCCTGGCCCGCCAGATCTTCGTGCCCGCGCCGCCGGAGGACGCCGACGACTCCTACGACGCCGACCTCGCCGACGTCGTCGCGGCCCATCGTGACGAACTCGCGGCGATCATCGTCGAACCGATCGTCCAGGGTGCCGGGGGCATGCGGTTCCACGACCCGGCGCATCTGCGCGCGCTGCGCCGCATCTGCGACGAGCATGGCGTGTTGTTGATCTTCGACGAGATCGCCACCGGCTTCGGTCGTACCGGATCGATGTTCGCCGCCGATCAGGCCGGTGTCGCCCCCGACATCATGTGTGTCGGCAAGGCGTTGACCGGGGGATACCTGACCCTCGCAGCGACCCTGTGCACCGAGGAGGTTGCCGAGGTGATCAGTTCCGGCGAGGCGGGCGGACTCGCCCACGGCCCGACGTTCATGGCCAATCCGTTGGCGTGCGCGGTCGCCGTCGCCTCGACCGAGCTGCTGGCGTCGCGCCCGTGGCGTGACGACGTCACCCGCATCCGGGACGGGCTGCGCCGCGGACTCGACCCGCTGCGCCACCTCGACGGTGTCCGCGACGTCCGGGTCCTCGGCGCGATCGGTGTCGTCGAACTCGACCGACCGGTCGACATGGCGGCCGCCACCACCGCCGCGCTCGACGCCGGCGCATGGCTGCGACCGTTCCGCACCCTGATCTATGCCATGCCGCCGTTCCTCTGCTCCGACGACGACGTCGACGTGATCACCCGCGGCATGGCATCGGCGGCGCGGGCCAGTATCGCCGCAACCCGAGAGGTGGCGTCGTCGTGACCACCACGGACACGATCATCGGCACGACCGGGCCCGCCCTTGACTGGCTGCATGCGGCCCAGCGGGCCACCGCGCAGGCCGGGCTGCATCGGGACCCCGTCGTCCGCGACGGTGGTGCGGGCCTGCTCGATCTCGCCTCGAACGACTACCTGGGGATGTCGCGGAATCCGGTGGTGCTTGCCGCGGCGCGCACGGCGATCGACGAGTGGGGTGCGGGCTCGACCGCCTCGCGACTGGTCGCGGGCACCACCCGGGCGCACCTCGACCTCGAAGGCGAGATCGCCGAATTCCTGGGATTCCCTTCGGCTCTGGTGTTCTCCTCCGGCTACCTCGCCAACGTCGGGGCGATCACCGCGCTCGTCGGGCGCGGCGACCTGATCGTCAGCGACACCGGTACCCACGCCTCCCTGATCGACGGCTGCCGGCTGTCGCGTGCGCGTGTGGTGGTCGTCGATCGCGGCGATCACGACGCGGTCCGCGCGGCGCTCGCAGCCCGGGACGAGGAACGCGCACTCGTCGTCACCGACTCGATCTACAGCGTCGACGGCGCCGCCGCTCCCGTGCGCGAACTCTACGACGCCGCACGAGCGCACGGCGCGGCGCTGCTGGTCGACGAGGCGCACGGCCTCGGGGTGCGCGGCCCGGGCGGGCGCGGCGTCATCGCCGAGGCCGGCCTCTCCGGTGCGCCGGATCTCGTGGTGACCACGGTCGCCTCGAAATCGCTGGGCGCACAAGGGGGAGTGGTGCTCGGACCGACGGTGCTGCGCGGCCACCTGATCGACCGGGCCCGCACCTTCATCTTCGACACCGGCCTCAATCCGGGGGCGGTCGGTGCCGCCCGGGCCGCCCTGGCATTGCTGCGGACGGACCCGGACATGCCACTACGGTTGCGCGACAACGTCCTTCGCATCGCAGGTCGTCTCGGCCTGGCCCTGCCGCTCGACCCGCACGGAATCCCGCAGACCTCCGCGGTGCTCTCGGTGATCGTCGGTGATCCGCAACCCGCGCTCGCCGCCGCCGCCGCCTGCCGGGCCCGCGGGGTGTTCGTCGGATGCTTCCGACCGCCGTCGGTGCCACCGGGTACCTCGCGTCTGCGGCTGACGATGCGCGCCGACCTCGACGCCGCCGACGTCGATCGTGCCGCCGACGTCGTCCTCGCCGCGCTCCGGGAAGCGGGTGTTCGATGACCGGTGGTCGGGTTGTCCCACAGGGTCTTACGGGTTCACATGGCCTTGCGGATCGTTGCCTGGTGATCACCGGCACCTCGACCGACGTGGGTAAGACCGTCGTCACCGCAGCGCTCGCCGCGACGCTGGCGGCCCGCGGTGTCGATGTCGCGGTGTGCAAGCCCGCCCAGACCGGCGTCGAACCCGACGAGCCCGGTGATCTCGCCACCGTCACTGCCCTTGCCGGAGCGCTGCCGACCCACGAGTGCGTGCGGTTCGCCGACCCACTCGCCCCCGAGACCGCGGCCCGACATGCCGGGGCGCCGCAGGCCGACCCCGGCACGATGGGCCGTCAGATCGCCGGATTTGTTGCGGCGCATCAGATGACGCTGGTCGAGGGGGCCGGCGGGGTGCTGGTCCGGTTGGCTCCCGAACACACGATCCTCGACGTGGCCGCCGCACTCGTCGCCGACGTGCTCGTCGTCGTCGACCCCGCACTCGGCACCCTCAATCACACCGAACTGACGGTTCGGGCCATTAGGTCAGCGGGGCTGCGGCCGGCCGGGCTCGTTCTCGGATCGTGGCCGCGCACACCCGATCTCGCGATGCGCTGCAATCGCGAGGATCTGCCCCGGCTGACCCGGGTGCCGGTGGTCGGGGTGCTACCCGCCGGTGCCGGCGGCCGTAGCCGGGCCGACTTCACCGAGTCCGCACCCGGCTGGTTCGACCCCGGCTGGATCGAGAGCCTCACCCCTGCAACGCCGGCGCCGTCACCTCAGTCCGTACCCGCACCACCATCCGTGCCCTCACATCAAGGAGTTCACCCATGACCCAGGCCACCGTACAGTCCGACGTCGCGGCCGGGACCGACACCGACGACATCCTCGCCGTCGCCCGCGCCCAGGTCCTCGAACGCGGTGAAGCGCTGACCCGCGATCAGGTGCTCACCGTGCTCCGACTCGGCGACGACCGGCTCACCGAGCTGCTGCAACTGGCCCACGACGTCCGCATGCGGTGGTGCGGACCCGAGGTGGAGGTCGAGGGCATCATCTCGCTCAAGACCGGCGGGTGCCCCGAGGACTGCCACTTCTGTTCGCAGTCGGGCCTTTTCGCGTCTCCGGTGCGCAGCGCCTGGATCGACATCCCGTCGCTGGTCGAGGCCGCCAAGCAGACGGCCAAGACCGGTGCCACCGAATTCTGCATCGTCGCGGCGGTCCGCGGCCCCGACAAGCGCCTGCTCTCGCAGGTGTCCGCCGGGATCGAGGCGATCCGCAACGAGGTCGACATCCAGATCGCCTGCAGCCTGGGCATGCTCACCCAGGAACAGGTCGACCAGCTCAAGGACATGGGCGTCCACCGCTACAACCACAACCTGGAGACCGCCCGCAGTCACTTCCCGAACGTGGTCACCACCCACACCTGGGAAGAGCGTTGGGACACGCTGCGCATGGTCCGCGACGCGGGCATGGAGGTCTGCTGCGGCGGCATCCTCGGCATGGGGGAGTCCCTCGAGCAGCGCGCCGAGTTCGCCGCCGACCTCGCCTCGCTCGAGCCCGACGAGGTGCCGCTGAACTTCCTGAATCCGCGTCCGGGCACCCCGTTCGGCGATCTCGACGTGCTCCCCGCAGCCGAAGCGCTCAAGGCCGTCGCCGCGTTCCGGTTGGCCCTGCCGCGCACGATTCTGCGGTTCGCCGGCGGCCGGGAGATCACCCTCGGCGATCTCGGGGCCAAGCAGGGCATCCTCGGCGGCATCAACGCCGTCATCGTCGGCAACTACCTGACCACGTTGGGTCGCCCTGCCGAGGACGACCTCGATCTCCTCAACGACCTGTCGATGCCCATCAAGGCGCTCAACGACAGCATCTGATCCACACCGAGGACGAACGTGACTAGGCTCGCCAGCGTGAGTGGTGCGATGACAACAAGCCTGACCTCCGGTGCGGTGCCGATCCCGGGCCCGCTGGATCAGCCGTGCCGGTACGGCGTGTACACCGGGATCGAGGTGGAGATCGAGTCGGCCGACGCGATACCGCCCGCGGCCCGGCTCGGCCTCGAGCCGCCCCGATTCTGCGGGCAGTGCGGGCGGCGCATGATCGTGCAGGTCCGCCCGGACGGATGGGATGCGCGATGCTCGCGGCACGGTCGCGTCGACTCCTCCGACCTGGGTCACCGATGACCGCGCCCGGTCCGGTGTCCGCCGGACCCCGCAGGCACCTCGCGCACCGCACGCCGGCGACGCTGGCGGCGTGTGCAGTGGTGATCGGAGTGCTCGGGGTGGTCGCCGGTGGTCTGTGGGCTGTGATCACCCCGTCGATGAGCGCGCTGAAGGGCGCGCATCAGGTGTATCCGATTGACAGCATCGCCGGTGTCTCGGCATTCGCCTTCGTCATGCTCGGGTACGGCGCGCTGGGCGGTGTGCTCGGGTGGCTGGTGGCCCCGGGCTGGCGCGGGCTGCCCGGGTACGCGACCGTCTTCCTCACCACGGTGCTCGGGTCGGGCATCGCCGGATGGGCCGGGACGCTGATCGCAGCGCGTCGCTTCACCGACCCCGACTCGGTCGCGGTGGGCGCCCTCTTCCGCGCCGTCCCGCAACTGTGGCTCGACGGCGCGACCCGCGGAACCCCCAGTGGCCCATGGGCGTTGGCGATCTGCGCGCCGCTCGCGGCCACGGTCGTCTACCTCGTGTTCGCCCTGGCGAATCGCCACGGGGATCTCGGCGTCGGGGATGCGCCGCCCGAAACCCCGGCGCCGCAACCGGTTCCCGCGCAGCCCGCCCCGCCCGCGTAGTCGCCGACGGCGCCCGTCTCGACGCCGACAGCGCCCGTCCCTACGCCGACGGCGCCCGTCACCACGTCGACGGCGCCCGTCGTCACTGCGACTCACCCCTACAATCGACCCCATGCCATCACCCGCGCGCGCCGAGTCCGACGAGGCGTCCGTCTCGCCCTTGCGTGTCGAGGTCCTGACCGCGGTGTTCCAGGTCCGCGACATCGATGACACCGCGCCGGAACTTTGTGTGCTCCTGACCCGCGGCGAGGGATCGACCTGGTGTCTCCCCGGCGGGCGGGTCGGCGCCGAGGACACCCTGGAAACCTGCGCGCGACTGGTCGTCGCCGACATGGTCGACATCGGCACTCTCGCGCACCTCGAACAGCTTTCGGTGTTCTCCGCGCCGCATCGTGTGCCGGGTATCCGCACCATCGCGTCGACCTACCTCGGACTCGTTCCCAGCGATGCGCGCACCACCTCACCGGATCGCGCCGACTGGCACCGTGTCGACGCGTTGCCCGAACTGGCCTTCGACCACGGCTCTGTCATCACCAAGGCCCGCCATCGGTTGGCCGCGAAGCTCTCCTACACCAACATCGCTTTCGCGTTGGCGCCGAGCAGGTTCCCGATGTCGGAGCTCTCCGAGATCTACGGTGCCGCTCTCGGCTACCGCGTCGACACCACCAATCTCCTGCGCATCCTCAGTCGGCGGGGTGTCGTCGTCGCCACCGGCACGTTGGGCCGGACGGGTCGGTCCGGGGGACGACCACCGGCGTTGTATGCCTTCGCGGACAACGAACTTCGAGTCACCGACGAGTTCGCCACCCTCAAGCCGCCCATGTGAATTCACGACTGTGAACTCTGACGGCTGTGTGCTCGTCCGGCGGCCGCCTCAGAGCTCGTCGAGCACGACCAGCCCGTCCTGGATGGCGCGGGCCACCAGCGATGCCTTGGTGCGTGCAGTGCGTCCGGCCTGGGCGTACTTGCTGCGAATCCTGGCCAGGTGGGTGTTGACGGTGCCCACCGAGATGTTCAGATCCGTCGCTGCCTCCGACTTGGAGTCCACGAGCAGCCAGGTACGCAACACCTCGACTTCGCGGCACGTCAGGGGGACAGCGGGATACTGGCGTGTTTCCGCCGGCTCGGGCACGAGGACAGGGCGCAGCGCCTCCGGTTGTGGCATCGGGGGGACGATGCGACGCGCGGCGAGACGTTCGAGGGCCTCCTGACGGCGGCGAACCGCCTGCAGGGGTGTGGAGTATGCCCGCCGCACCGGGATCACCGGGCGCGGTGCGGCGATGGGGACGATCGGGGCCCGGGATTCTCCGGCGGGGGTCAGGCTTGCGGTCATGATGGTCAGGCCTCCTGTGAACATGCAGGTGAGGGGATGTGCGGCGACGCAGTACCGACGCTACGTTCGACGAGTCTCCGGCAAACGCGTAGTGGACTACTTGGAATGCGCTTGGAACTACTCGTGTGCGCCGGAATGTCCGCGCACGGGCCGGTGTTACGATGATCACCAGGTTTTCGATCAGTAGTCGAAAACCGGTCTCGGAGCACAGCCCGTGCCGCGAGCAGCAATGCCCGAGCGGCATGAAGGACGGAGTGGCAGATGAGCATCACCAGCGACCGCATCGCCGTCGGCGACACCACGCCGGCACTGGTCGACGCCCGGTGGGTGGACGGTCCCGGGGGATACACCGGTGTCGAACCGACCGCGGAGTGGGCCGAGGAGATCCGACGCCTCGCACGTGCCCGCAATGCCACGCTGCTCGCCCACAATTATGAGCTGCCGGCCATCCAGGACGTCGCCGACCACGTCGGCGACTCGCTGGCCCTGTCGCGCATCGCCGCGGAGGTCGACTCCGACGAGATCGTCTTCTGTGGTGTGCATTTCATGGCCGAGACCGCGAAGATCCTGAGCCCCGACAAGCGTGTGCTCATTCCCGACGCCCGCGCCGGCTGTTCGCTGGCCGACTCGATCACCGCCGACGACCTGCGCGCCTGGAAGGAAGAGTTCCCCGACGCCGTCGTGGTCTCCTACGTGAACACCACCGCCGAGGTCAAAGGCCTCACCGACATCTGCTGCACCTCGTCGAACGCCGTCGACGTGGTCGCCTCGATCGATCCCGAGCGTGATGTGCTCTTCCTGCCCGATCAGTTCCTCGGGGCACACGTCAAGCGTGAGACCGGCCGCGACAACATCCACATCTGGGCCGGCGAATGCCACGTGCACGCCGGGATCAACGGTGACGAGCTGACCGCGCAGGCCAACGCCCACCCCGACGCGGACCTGTTCATCCATCCCGAATGCGGTTGCGCCACATCGGCGTTGTACCTCGCCGGTGAGGGCGCGGTTCCCGACGACAGGGTCAAGATCCTCTCCACCGGCGGGATGATCGACGCCGCCCGCGCCACCGGTGCCAAACAGGTCCTCGTCGCCACCGAGATCGGCATGTTGCACCAGCTGCGAAAGGCCGCCCCCGGCATCGACTTCCAGGCCGTCAACGATCGCGCTTCGTGCCCGTACATGAAGATGATCACCCCGGCTGCGCTACTGCGTGCGTTGCGGGAGGGCCGCGACGAGGTGTTCGTCGCCGACGACGTCGCCGAGCGTGCACGTCGCAGCGTCGAGCGGATGATCGCGATCGGCAATCCGGGCTCGGGGGAGTGACGCGATGAGTGCCACGTTCGTCGGGCAGGAAACGGCCACGGGCCGAGACGAACTCGAGATCACCGACGAGATCCGCGCACTCATCCGCACCGCACTCGACGAGGACCTGCGCTACGGACCCGACGTGACCACCGCGGCCACCGTGGCGCCGGACGCGAGCACCGACGCCGCGATCGTGTCCCGCCAACACGGCGTCGTCGCCGGAATCCCGGTGGCGCAGGCGGTGTTCGACGAGGTCATCGGTGTAGGGGCGTACACGGTGACCGAGGTTGTGCCCGACGGCACGCGAGTGGCACCCGGCGACACGGTCCTCGCGGTACATGCACCGACCGCGTCTCTGCTCACCGCCGAGCGCACATGTCTGAATCTGCTGTGTCACCTGTCGGGGATCGCCACCGCGACTGCGGCGTGGGTCGACGCGGTCGCCGGTACCGACGTCAAGATCAGGGATTCCCGGAAGACCTTGCCCGGCATGCGGTCTCTGCAGAAGTACGCCGTCCGCGCCGGCGGCGGTGTCAACCATCGGATGGGCCTGGGTGACGCCGCACTGATCAAGGACAACCATGTGGCCGCGGCCGGGTCGGTCCGCGCCGCGCTGGAGGCCGTGCGCGCGGCCGCGCCGGAGCTGCCGGTGGAGGTCGAGGTCGATTCGCTCGAACAGTTCGACGAGGTCCTCGAATTGTCGCCGCAACTGGTACTCCTGGACAACTTCGAGCCCTGGGCCACCCAGATCGCGGTGCAGCGCCGCAATTCTCGGTCCCCGCAGACCAAGCTGGAGAGTTCCGGCGGCCTGTCGCTCGACGTCGCTGCCGAATACGCCCGCACCGGCGTCGACTATCTCGCCGTGGGAGCGCTCACCCACTCGGTGACCGTGCTCGATCTCGGGCTCGACATCATCACCTGAAGCCAACCGGCGACTGGGGCGCCGAGCGCCTCGACCATCGGGGCGAACGACGAGCCTCGGGAGCCCTCGCGCCGATCGGTGTGCGCGCCCCCGGCCGAACCCGTGGTGACTGCGTCGACGGTGCTCTGATGCGTCGAGTGTGTTCCTATTCCACGAAAGTGCTATTTGTGCTGCCCCTGTCGGGGAATGTCCAACGCGCATGATGCTCCCTACGGTGTGGGGAGCATCACATCCGTGGTGTACACACCTGACTGAGGAGGACAACCATGTCGCGGTTCGAGGACAAGGTCGCGCTGGTCACCGGCGGAGCTTCGGGTATCGGCGCTGCGGTCGGCCGAAAACTTGTCGACGAGGGAGCCTCCGTGGCTCTGCTGGATCTCAACGCCGACGGCGTCGCGTCGGTGGCGAAGGGCCTCGGGGACACCGTCGTCGGGGTGGCCGGCAACGTGGCACAGGAGGACGACGTCGCCGGTGCTGTCGCACTCGCCGTCGAGCGGTTCGGCCAACTCGACGTCGCATTCAACGTCGCCGGCATCGCGCGGATCGGCACCATCGTGGACGGGCCGACGTCGGACTGGGACGCCACGATCGATGTCGTGCTCAAGGGCACCTATCTGGTCACTCGACATGCTGCACGAGCGATTCGCGACGGTGGCCGCGGCGGCGCCATCGTCAATGTGTCGTCGCTCAATGCCCATGTACCGCTATATGGAGGCAGCTCGTACGCGGCAGCCAAGGCGGGCGTCGAGAGTTTCACCAAGAACGCGGCGCTGGAACTCGGAGCCGACGGAATCCGCGTCAACGCCGTCCTGCCGGGACTCGTCGATACGCCGATGACCGCACCGTTCCTCGGTATCGAATCGGTGGCCACGGACTATCTGAATCGGATCGTGATGGACCGGGCGGGCACACCCGAGGAGATCGCCGACGCCTGTCTCTTTCTGGCCGGCGAACAGGCGAGCTACATCAACGGCACCAGCCTCGTCGTCGACGGCGGCTGGGAGATCACCAATTATCCCGACCTGAAGGCCTTCACCTGACACCGCGGGGTCACCGGGTCGGGACGAATGCGATCACCTGGAGGTCCTTCCCGGAGAACCTGCCCGACTCGCGAAATCCGTTCGCACGCAGACTATCCGACGGAACCGACGCGTTCTCCCGATCGGTGAGCACCCATACCCGTGGGCAACCCCGCGCCCGCTGACCGGTCGTGTCGGTGGGCAGTGACCGGTCCCAGAGTGCCCCGCGATCGCGGGACGACCCGGCAGTGTCGTCGAGCATGATGTCTCGCCCGTGCACGAATCCCTGCGGATAGCCCTCGGCGATGTAGCGGGACGTGCCGTCGGCGTGCGCGACATCGCCCTCGACGAGGCAGTCCTCGTTCGTAACGTGTTCGGCGAGATGCTGTGTGGCCGAACGATAGTCGATGCCGTACGGCTTCGTCAGCGGTGTGTGCAGGTAGACGACGGTCGGTAGGGCCAGAACGACGAAGGCCGCCGTCCAGACGGCCACCATCGGCACCCCGGCCCGGATTCGGTTGTCGGCGAGGCGAATCACGCCCGCCGCGAGTAGCAGTGCCACCGCGGGCGCGACGAACCACAGGTACCGCGTCACGAACGACGGGCTGATCAGGGAGTACAGGCCCAAGAGAATCGGTGGCACGATCAGCCACGGCCACGCAATCACCGGCAGCGTCAGGCCGGGCGGTGGTGGCTGCGTCGCAACGGAACCCCGGTCCGCGCGTGCACGGACGATACCGACGAGCGTGCACACCCCCACGACGAGGGCCAACAACGTCAATTGCGGTGCGTTGGGGAAAGCGATGTCGTTGACGCGAAGCACCGGGTTGTAGTGGTAACCGCCGATCCAGGCGACCTGGCCGGATTGGTCGGCGACCGCGAGCACGAGTGGGGAGACGACGATCACCGCGGCAACCATGCACGCCAGCACGATGGGGATCGCGCGACGAGTCGATCGCGAGATCAGCACACTGAGCGCGTGAGCGGCCATCAGCGGGGCGCTCAGGATCGAGAAGGCCATGCTCGTCACCAGCAGCACACCATAGGTCAGTGCTGCGGGCCACCAGCGCCGACCGTCGAGGATCGCGCGCACCAGCGTGACCAACGCGAGGGTGGCCCAGACCGCGGCGGCAACGGTGAAGGCATACGGGCGGGCTTCCGTCGCGGTCTGAACGGTACTCGGCAGGAATGCGAAGAACACCGCGGCGACGAGTGCCGTGGTCGGCCCCGCCAGCCTCCGGGCGAGCACATGGATGCCTGCGCCGGCGAGTCCGATGGCCACCACGCCGGGTAGACGGGTCCACAACTCGGTGTCCGGGACGAGGCGCAACCACCCGTCCATGAACCAGTAGTAGGCGCCGTGGACAGCGTCGACATTGCCGAGGAGCCGCATCAATTGTGCGGGCGTGCGCCGCGCCGCGCCGAGCGTGGCCATCTCGTCGTACCAGAATTGCGGAATCCAGGAACCGACGAAGGACACCAGTGCCGCCAGCGCGCCGGCGGCCACCGCTGCAGATGTGTCAGATGAATGTCGGCCCGAAATGTGGGTCACGTTCATGACCCTCCACGTAATCACATCTCGTAAAGAGGTTCTCGGTCCGCATCGCCGAGATCGACGACCCCACCCGCCGCTGCCGAATGGCATTGTCGTGATTTCCTTCCGGAATTCCGAACAACACAGGAATCACTCGCCCAAGGAATGCCGCGGATCGGTAGATGTTTCGACGAGGTCTGGCGAGCACGGCGCTCACGCCCCGATCGCGCGCCCGATCACCGGCCACGAGGCGCGCAGGTCCGCGGCGAACACGCCCCAGGAGTGCGATCCCAGTGGGCGTGCCGAGAATGTGTGCGCAATCCCCAAGGCGGTCAACCGATTCGACATGGCTGCAGTGCACACTCGTGTGTACGCCTCGATCTGACCGCCGCCGGCGAGTCCGCCGAGGGTCTCGGCCGGGCCACCGTCGATCGGGCCGGGCATACCGGTGGCCGCCGACAGGAACACCGCCGTGCCACGCAGCTTGCCCGCATTGACGATCGGGTCATTGGCCACCCAGTCCGGTCCGCCCGGCGGTCCCCACATGTTGAGCATGTTGCCGCCGCCGCGGGTGACCACGGCGGTTACCGCGCCGACACCGAGCAGGTCGGTGGTACCGGGACATCCGCTGTAGGACGCGACCGCGCGATACAGGCCCGGAGCCGATTCGGCGATCGCCAGGGCCGGACCTCCCGACATCGACACCCCGGTGATCGCGTTGACCCCGTTGGTGTGGAAGGCGCGGTTGACGATCGGGGGGAGTTCCCGTGTCAGGAAGGTTCGCCACTTGTTGCGGCCCAGGATCGGATCGTCGCGCTGCCAGTCGGTGAACATCGACGCGCGACCTCCGACCGGGAAGACGGCCGTCACGGTCTTGCCTGCGAAGAAGGCACGGGCGCCACCGTTGTTGATCCAGGAGATCCCATCCTCGCCGCCACCGAGTCCCGGCAGCATGTAGACGGCCGGTCCCGCAGGTCGACCCGGCGGGTGCAGGACCTGACTGGTGATCACCTTGCCCATCGCCGACGAGTACACCTCGAGCACCGACTCGGTCGGGGAGAGGTCGTGGACGGCGACGAGGTGTGCCGCCTGCGCGCGAGCCGGCACCTGCGCACCGACGGTCGCGGCCAGCAGCAGCATCGCCGCGATCATCCCGATGCGGCGGGCCCACGACGAGGCGGTGGGTCCGGCGCCATGGGGTCCGGTGCCGTTCGGTCCGGATCGTCTCAGGCCGGATCGTCGAGTTGTCATCCACGTGCTCCGTTCGCAATTCGTGTGGTCCCGACGCATGTCTGTGAGGTCGCTGTGAGCATATCCGTGGCAGGTGGGTCCAGAGTTACCCATGGTGCGATTTCGTTAGAGGTGCGTAATGAATCCGAGTCCTTGCATCCGCAAGGTTTGCGCTGCTCGCTCGCATGAGGTGCAGGTGAAATCCGCTCGCCTCGTGCCCGTATCCTGGATGGGTCATTTCCTCCAGTCACGCCAGGAGAGATCCATGCTCGCCCGAACCGACCTGCGCGGTAGCACCCCGACGCTTGCCGAACTGCGTCGCGCGTTGCCCCGCGGGGGCACCGACGTCAACGCCGTTCTCGACACGGTGGGGCCAGTGGTTCATGCCGTCGCCGAGCGCGGCACGGCAGCGGCACTGGAGTACGGGGAGCGCTTCGACGGTGTACGGCCCGCGTCGGTGCGGGTGCCGTCATCGGTCATCGGTGACGCACTCGCGGCGCTGGATCCGGCGGTCGCCGATGCCTTGCGCGAGTCGATCACACGCGCACGGGCGGTGCACGCCGATCAGCGCAGGCAGACCTCGCGGACGCAGGTCGTCGACGGCGGTGTGGTCAGTGAGAAGTGGATTCCGGTGCGACGCGTCGGTCTGTACGTGCCCGGCGGCAATGCCGTGTATCCCTCGTCGGTGATCATGAACGTCGTTCCGGCGCAGGAGGCCGGCGTGGGGTCGCTGGTGGTGGCCTCGCCGCCGCAGAAGGACTTCGGCGGATGGCCGCATCCGACGATCCTGGCCGCGTGCGCGTTGCTCGGGGTCGACGAGGTGTGGGCGGTCGGCGGAGCGCAGGGCATTGCCTTGTTGACCTACGGCGGAACCGACGCCGATGCCGCCGATGCGCCCGGCGCCGTCCTCGATCCGGTGGACCTCATCACCGGGCCGGGCAACATCTACGTGACCGCGGCCAAGCGGTTGTGCCGCGGGGTCGTGGGTATCGAC
This sequence comes from Gordonia sp. N1V, assembly GCF_029269935.1. NCBI lineage: Bacteria > Bacillati > Actinomycetota > Actinomycetes > Mycobacteriales > Gordoniaceae > Gordonia > Gordonia sp. N1V. Next base: position 114,088 of record NZ_JARJDD010000001.1, on the reverse strand, counting down.
TCCGAGGCCGGGCCGACCGAGATCGCGATTCTCGCGGACGCCACCGCGGTGCCCGAACTCGTTGCCGCAGACTTGATCTCCCAGGCCGAGCACGATGTCCTGGCCGCGTCGGTACTCGTCACCGACAGCGTCGACCTCGCCGATGCCGTCGACGCGGCCCTCGACGGCCAGGTGGCACAGACCAAACACCGCGAACGGGTGGCAACCGCCTTGGCGGGCAAGCAATCCGGTGTGGTGCTCGTCGACGATCTCGAGGCGGGACTGGCGGTGGTCGACGCCTACGCCGCCGAGCATCTCGAGATTCAGACGCGCGACGCGGCCGCGGTGGCCGATCGCGTGCACAATGCCGGCGCGATCTTCGTCGGTAACTACGCGCCGGTCAGCCTCGGTGATTACTGTGCGGGTTCCAATCACGTTCTGCCGACCTCGGGTTCGGCGCGCTTCGCGTCGGGGTTGTCGGTACAGACCTTCCTCAAGGGCGTCCAAGTCATCGACTACGACGAGGCCGCACTGCGTGATGTCGCAGACAAGGTCGTCACCCTGGCGCAGGCCGAAGACCTTCCGGCACACGGGGATGCGATCACCCGGCGCTTCATGGAGGACGCGCGGTGACCGCGGAGGGCGTAGCGAGCGGGCCGAGTGTGCCTGGCGCCGGGAGCGCAGCGAGCGGGCCGAGTGTGCCTGGCGCCGGGAGCGCAGCGAGCGGGCCGAGTGTTCCCGGCGCGTCGATCTCGGTCGACGAGTTGCCGTTGCGGGACAACCTTCGTGGGAAGAGTGCCTACGGTGCACCGCAGTTGACGGTTCCGGTGGTGCTCAACACCAATGAGAACCCGCATCCGCCGTCGGCGGCGTTGATCGCCGACGTCGCCGAGTCGGTCCGTGCTGCGGCGGCGGAGTTGCATCGATACCCCGACCGGGATGCGGTCGCGCTGCGTACCGAGTTGGCGGAGTATCTCACCCGCGCCACCGGCGTGCGGTTGTCGGTCGAGAACCTTTGGGCGGCAAATGGTTCCAACGAGATCCTGCAGCAGCTGCTGCAGGCCTTCGGGGGGCCGGGGCGGACCGCGTTGGGGTTCGTGCCCAGTTATTCGATGCATCCGATCATCTCCGACGGCACCACCACCACGTGGCTGGAGGCCAAACGCAACGCCGATTTCTCGCTCGACGTCGATTACGCCATCGGTGAGGTCGCCGCGCGCCGCCCCGACGTCGTGTTCCTCACCTCGCCCAACAACCCGACGGGTGCGTCGATCCCGAATGCCGGGTTGCGCGCCATCGTCGATGCCGCGCCGGGCATCGTCATCGTCGACGAGGCGTACGGTGAGTTCTCCGAGCAACCCAGTGCGGCCGAATTGATCGACGAGTTCCCGGCGAAGGTCGTCGTGAGCCGCACGATGAGCAAGGCGTTCGCCTTCGCCGGCGGACGGCTCGGGTATCTGGCCGCGTCGCCGGCGATCGTCGAAGCCCTGCAACTCGTGCGGTTGCCCTATCACCTGTCGGTGCTGACCCAGGCGTCCGCGCGAGCGGCGCTGCGCCACGGCGAGGAGACCCTGGCGGGGGTCGCCACGATCATCGCCGAACGCAAGCGCGTCGTCGCCGAGCTCGCCGCGTCAGGTTTCGAGGTGATCGACTCCGACGCCAACTTCATTCTGTTCGGACGGTTCGCCGACGCCCCGGCGTCGTGGCAGCGCTACCTCGATGACGGGGTCCTCATCCGTGACGTCGGGATTCCCGCATACCTGCGGGTGACGGTCGGTCTGCGTACCGAGAACGACGTCTTCCTCGAGGTCAGTCGACGCCTGGCCGCAACCGATCTGGAGAATGGCTGAGTGAGCACCACACAGGAGTCGAGCACAACCGGGGCCCGCATCGGCAGGGTCGAGCGCACCACCAAGGAGTCGTCGATCGCCGTCGAGATCGACCTCGACGGCACCGGTCGCACCGACATCTCCACCGGCATCGCGTTCTTCGATCACATGCTCACCGCGTTCGGTGCGCACGGCAGCTTCGATCTGACGGTCAAGGCGACCGGTGATGTCGAGGTCGAGGGCCACCACACCATCGAGGACACCGCGATCGTCCTCGGTCAGGCGCTCGGTCAGGCGCTCGGGGACAAGAAGGGCATCCGTCGCTTCGGTGACTGCTACATCCCGATGGACGAGACCCTCGCACACGCCGTCGTCGACGTGTCGGGCCGGCCGTACTGCGTCCACACCGGCGAGCCGGAGCATCTGCTGGCCGCGGTCATCGGCGGGTACCCGGGCGTCCCGTACTCGACGATCATCAATCGGCACATCTTCGAGTCGATCGCGCTGAATGCCCGTATCGCACTGCATGTTCGGGTGCTCTACGGACGCGATCAGCACCACATCACCGAGGCGGAGTTCAAAGCCGTCGCCCGGGCGTTGCGCGAGGCCACCGAGGCCGATCCGCGGGTGACCGGGGTGCCCTCGACCAAGGGTGCTCTATGAGCGGGCCCGACGTCGTCGTCCTCGATTACGGGTCGGGGAATCTGCGGTCGGCGCAGCGGGCACTGGAGCGGGCCGGCGCTGCGGTCACCGTCTCGGCCGATTTCGACACCGCCCTGAACGCGACCGGTCTGGTCGTGCCGGGCGTCGGGGCCTTCGCGGCTTGTATGGAGGGACTGCGTGCGGTGAAGGGTGACCGGATCATCGGGCGTCGCCTCGCCGGCGGCCGTCCGGTCCTCGGGATCTGCGTGGGCATGCAGATCCTGTTCGATCACGGTGTCGAGTTCGGGGAGGAAGCCGACGGGTGTGGTGAATGGCCCGGTTCGATCACCCGGCTGCCCGCGCCGGTGCTGCCACACATGGGATGGAACACCGTCGATGCCCCCGAAGATTCGGTGCTGTTCGCCGGGCTCGACGCCGACACCCGCTTCTACTTCGTGCACTCCTATGCCGCGCAGTCCTGGGAGATGGACAACGACGGCACCGCGCTCCGCGCACCCCGGTTGACCTGGGCCGACTACGGTGGGAAATTCCTCGCCGCCGTCGAGAACGGTCCACTGAGCGCCACCCAGTTCCATCCGGAGAAATCCGGTGACGCCGGGGCGCACCTGCTCGCCAACTGGATCGGGGCCCTCTCATGACCGACTCGGGTGCCGGCGGTGATCCGGAGTACCGCTTCTCCTACGGTCGATTCGTCCTGTTCGTCCTCGGCGCGGGTGTCATCGTGCTGGTGATCTGCATCCCGGTGGTGCTGGCGTTGGCCAAATGGAATGCGATCGCCGGGCTGGTCGCGTCGCTGGTCAGCATCGTGCTGATGATCACGGCGATCGGCATCACCTCCAAACGCTTGATCGGCAAAGCCGAACGCGCGCTGCGCGCCCAGCACCGCAGCAACCCCCCGACCTCCTGAAAGGACCCGCGCAACCCCATGGGAACAACCCTCGAACTGCTTCCGGCCGTCGACGTCGCCGATGGTCAGGCGGTGCGCCTGGTCCAGGGCGCCGCCGGTACGGAAACCTCCTACGGTTCACCGCGGGAGGCCGCGCTCGCCTGGCAGAAGGACGGCGCGGAGTGGATTCACCTCGTCGACCTCGACGCGGCCTTCGGACGCGGCAACAATCGTGACCTGCTCGCCGAGGTCGTCGGCGAACTCGACGTGAAGGTCGAATTGTCCGGCGGCATCCGCGACGACGAGTCGCTCGAGGCCGCACTGGCCACCGGTTGTACGCGGGTGAATCTGGGCACCGCCGCGCTGGAGAATCCGCAGTGGTGCGCCACGGCGATCGAGCGATTCGGCGACCGGATCGCCGTCGGGCTCGACGTCATCCGGGAAGGCTCGTCGTACCGGTTGCGCGGGCGCGGCTGGGTGACCGACGGCGGCGACCTGTGGGAGGTGCTCGAACGGCTCAACGGCGATGGATGCGCCCGCTACGTCGTCACCGACGTTTCCAAGGACGGCACGCTGGGGGGGCCGAATCTCGACCTGCTCGCCGAGGTCGCCGCGGCCACCGACGCGCCGATCGTCGCGTCCGGTGGGGTGTCGGCGCTCGACGACCTCGTCGCGATCGCCGGTCTGGTGGAGCAGGGCGTGGAGGGTGCAATCGTCGGAAAGGCGCTCTACGCCGGGCGTTTCACCCTGCCCGAGGCGTTGACGGCGGTCGGCCGACGGTGACCGCGGGCGCCGACCTGGATCTGTCCCGACTGCTCGAGGTGGCCGGGGGAGTCCTCGACGGGGTCAGCGACGAGTTCATCGCCGGTCTGGGAGCGCCGAGCGCGGTCCGCAAGGGTGCCACCGACTTCGCCACCCAGGTCGATCTCGATCTCGAACGCCGGATCGTCGGCGAGCTGACCGAGCTGACCGGTATCGGGGTGCACGGTGAGGAATTCGGCGGTCCGCCCGTCGACGAGGGCGTGGTGTGGGTCCTCGATCCGGTCGACGGTACCTACAACTATTCGGCCGGTGTGCCTTTGACGGGCATCCTGCTCGCGCTGCTCGTCGACGGCGAGAGCGTGTTGGGTCTGACGTGGTTGCCGTTGTCGCGGCAACGTTTCGCCGGGCACCTCGACTCACCACTGCTCTGCAACGGCGAGCCGGTGACCCCTTCCGGCGCAACGTCGTTGGCGCAGTGCGCGATCGGCTTCGGGCCGTTCAACGTCGGGCACGGCGGCCGGTATCCCGGTGCGCGCCGCGCCGACCTGATCCGGGCGCTGTCCGGGCGGGTGGCCCGGCTGCGGATGACCGGTAGCACCGGAGTCGACATGGCCTATGCGGCGTCGGGGACCTTCGGCGGCTCGATCGCCTTCGGTCGTCACCCGTGGGACAACGCCGCCGGCGCAGCCCTGGTTCGTGCTGCCGGTGGCGTGGCCACCGATCTGTCCGGACAACGGTGGACCGTCGACTCGCCGTCGTTGGTCGCCGGGTCACCGGGGATTCATTCGGCGCTGATGGACGTTGTGTACGAGGTGATCGGTGACGAGTGGTCCGCCGATGCCGCCCGACCCGAGGAGACCGACCGATGACTTTGGCCGTGCGTGTGATCCCGTGCCTCGACGTCGACAACGGACGCGTCGTCAAGGGCGTCAATTTCGCGAATCTGCGTGATGCCGGTGATCCGGTGGAGCTCGCGGCCCGCTACGACGCGGAGGGTGCCGACGAGCTGACGTTCCTCGACGTCACCGCGTCGAGTTCGGGGCGCGCCACCATGATCGAGGTCGTCGGGCGCACCGCCGAGCAGATCTTCATCCCGCTGACCGTCGGTGGCGGCATCCGCACCGTCGCCGATGTCGACACGATGCTGCGGGCCGGCGCCGACAAGGTCAGCGTCAACACCGCGGCGATCGCCCGGCCCGAGGTGCTCGAGGAGATGAGCAGGCGTTTCGGTTCGCAGTGCATCGTGCTGTCTGTCGATGCGCGTACCGTGCCCGACGGCGAGCAGCCGACCCCGTCGGGCTGGGAGGTCACCACGCACGGCGGCCGCCGGGGTACTGGCATCGACGCTGTCGAATGGGCAAGGCGCGGACAAGAACTCGGCGTCGGGGAGATCCTGTTGAACTCGATGGACGCCGACGGCACCAAGCAGGGCTTCGATCTGCGCATGCTGACCGCGGTCCGTGCGGCCGTCGAGGTGCCGGTCATTGCCAGCGGTGGCGCGGGGGCGGTCGAGCATTTCGCGCCGGCGGTCGCGGCGGGCGCCGATGCGGTGCTCGCGGCCTCGGTGTTCCACTTCGGCCAGCTCACCATCGGTGAGGTCAAAGCGTCGATGGCGGCCGCCGGGATCACCGTGCGGAACGCACGCGACACTCCCGTGCGGAACGCACGCGACACTCCCGTGCGGAACGCACGCGACACTCCCGTGGGGAACGCACGCGACACCCCGATGGAGGTGTGAGGCAATGGCTCTCGATCCAGAGTTGGCGAGTCGGCTCACCCACAATGCCGACGGCTTGTTCAGCGCGGTCGCCCAGGAGCGCGAGACCGGCACCGTGCTGATGGTGGCGTGGATGGACGACACCGCACTCGAACGCACCCTGGCCACGCGGCGCGCGACCTACTTCTCACGGTCCCGTCAGGAGTATTGGGTGAAGGGTGAGACCAGCGGTCACACCCAGTACGTGCACGACGTCCGGCTCGACTGCGATGGCGACACGGTGTTGTTGATCGTCGATCAGGTGGGCGCGGCCTGTCACACCGGCAATCACAGTTGCTTCGACACCCCGTCGTTGCCGTTGGCCCAACCCGACGCGACCGGCGCGGGGTAGTGCCTGGGAGAATCGGGGCGGACATTCATTTGACGAAAGGTGGCGACGAGTCATGCCATTGATCCAGATCTCGCAGACCCCCGGGCTCTCTGACCGGGTGAAGCGCGAGACCATCGCGGCGGTGACCGAGGCATACGCGCGGGCCACCGGCAAGAGCCCGGATTCGGTGTGGGTCACCATCAACGAGATCCCGCGCACCCAGTGGGGCGTGGGCGGCGAGCCCCTGGGATGAGTACGCCCGCGATGAGCACCTCCACCCACGACCATGCGGCGGGTTCGGCCACGACGAGTCTGGCCGAGTTCCTGGATCTGGCTGCCGACCATCGTGTCGTGCCGGTGACCCGCAAGGTCCTTGCCGATTCGGAGACACCGCTGTCGGCGTACCGCAAGCTCGCGGGCGACCGCGCGGGCACCTTCTTGCTCGAGTCCGCCGAGAACGGGCGGAGCTGGTCGCGGTGGTCGTTCATCGGCGCGGGTGCGCCGTCGGCGCTGACCGTTGTCGACGGCAAGGCCAGTTGGTGGGGGGCGGTGCCGTCCGGCGCGCCGGTCGACGGTGACCCGCTGACGGTGCTGGCCGAGTCGCTACGGCTGCTGGCCACCGATCCGTTGCCGGACATGCCGCCGCTGACCGGCGGCTTCGTCGGATTCATGGCATATGACATGGTGCGTCGGCTCGAACGGCTCCCCGAGACGACCACCGATGACCTGCACCTGCCGGATCTGATGATGTTGCTCGCGACCGATCTGGCCGCGGTCGATCATCATGAGGGCACGATCACCCTGATCGCCAACGCCGTCAACTGGGACGGTTCCGACGAGCGTGCCGAGCAGGCCTACGCCGATGCTGTGGCCCGGCTGGACCGGATGACCCAGGCCCTCGCCGCGCCGGCGCCGTCGACGGTGTCGCATTTCGACCGGCCCGCCCCCGACTTTCGGGTGCAGCGCAGCCGTGAGGAGTACCACGAGATCGTGCGCGACCTCGTCGGCGAGATCGAGGCGGGCGAGGCCTTCCAGGTGGTGCCGTCGATTCGGTTCGAGATGGACACCGCCGCCGACCCGCTCGACGTGTACCGGGTGCTGCGCGCGTCCAATCCGAGTCCGTACATGTACCTGCTGCGGATTCCGGGAATCGAGTCCGATCCGTTCACGATCGTCGGGTCGAGCCCCGAGGCGCTGGTGACCGTGCAGGACGGCTGGGCGACGACCCATCCGATCGCCGGTACCCGGTGGCGTGGGGCGACCGAGGAGGAGGATCAACTGCTCGGGAAGGACCTGATCGCCGACGAGAAGGAGAACGCCGAACATCTGATGCTCGTCGATCTCGGACGTAATGATCTCGGTCGGGTGTGTCGTCCCGGCACCGTGAAGGTGAGCGATTACCGACACATCGAGCGGTACAGCCACGTCATGCACCTGGTGTCGACGGTGTCGGGGGAGTTGCGTGAGGACAAGCACGCCCTGGACGCGGTGACGGCGTGCTTCCCGGCGGGGACGCTCACCGGTGCGCCCAAGGTGCGGGCGATGGAGCTCATCGACACCCACGAGCGGACACGACGCGGCCTGTACGGCGGCATCGTCGGCTACCTCGACTTCGCCGGCAACGCCGACACCGCGATCGCCATTCGCACTGCATTGATCAAGGACGGCACCGCCTATGTGCAGGCCGGCGGCGGGGTGGTGGCCGACAGCGATCCCGACTACGAGTACAACGAGGCGCGGAACAAGGCGACCGCGGTTCTCAATGCGGTTGCCGCCGCCTCGACGATGCGTCGGGTCTCTGGCGGCGCCACCGAAGGTGGGTCGACAGATGAGTGAGCAGACCCCCGATCCGACGACCCCCGACGCCGCGGAGACCGCGCGCGGGTCCCGTCGGATCAAGGTGATCGCCGCGATCCTGATGGCGTTGGGTGCACTGGCGTTCTGGTCGGCCTCACGCGTGACGTGGGCGACCGTCTTTGCCGGTGACGGCATGTCGCCGGATCGATACATGCAGGTCAAGGGTGCCGACTGGAGTCCGTGGCTGACGCCGCTGGCGTTGGTGTTGCTCGCGGCGATCCTCGCGGCGTTCTCGCTGCGCGGGTGGGGATTGCGGATCGTGGCGGTCCTCGTCGCCGCGGGTGGGCTGCTCGCCGCGTTCCCGGCGCTGTCGCTGCTGACCAGCAGCTCCGATTCGCTGTACGCGGCACGGGCGATCGATCTGTCCGATCGGTACGTCGTGCGGCTGACGACCACCCACGGCTGGGTGTCGGTGGTCGTCTTCGCGGGGACAGTGTGTTGCGTCGCGGCCGGTGTTCTGTTGCTGCGCTCGGCCTCGGGTGCGGGGATGTCGAGCAAGTATCGGACACCTGCCGCACGCCGCGACGAACTCGAGCGCGAGATCTTCGCCGAGCACGAGCGCCGCAAGGCGGCCGGCGATGCAGGGACGGAGCCGGCCGGCGGGCTCACCGGTCGGGACGGGACGAACGCGGCGGCCGACGGCGAGGACGCGGCGCGCACGGAACCGCCACACGTGAACGAACGCATGATGTGGGACGCCCTCGACACCGGGATCGACCCGACCGAACAGCGCTGATCCCTGCGATGCTCGGCGTGACGTGGGTCTCGACGGACCCGCGCACGGGTCGCCGGGAACCCCGGTCTACCCTGGTGAGGGCAAGGAGCGTCGAAAGGGAACCAGCTGTCGTGAGCACGCCGAACGTCCTCGATTCGATCATCGAGGGAGTCAAGGCCGACGTCGCCGCGCGCGAAGCGGTCGTCGATTACGCGGCCGTCAAGGCGGCCTCGGTCCAGGCGCCCGACCCCAAGGACGTGATGGCTGCGTTCCAACAGCCCGGCATCGGGGTGATCGCCGAGTGCAAGCGTGCCAGCCCGTCGAAGGGTGAGCTCGCCACCATCGCCGACCCCGCCGAACTCGCGCGTGCCTATGAGGACGGTGGCGCCCGGATCATCAGTGTGCTCACCGAGGAGCGGCGCTTCCGCGGGTCGCTCGCCGATCTCGATGCCGTCCGCGCGGCCGTGAACATCCCGGTGCTGCGCAAGGATTTCATTGTCGGGCCGTACCAGATCCATGAGGCGCGCGCACATGGTGCCGACATGATCTTGCTGATCGTCGCGGCCCTGGAACAGAATGTGTTGGCTTCGTTGCTCGATCGCACCGAGAGCCTGGGCATGACGGCTCTCGTCGAGGTGCACACCGAGGAAGAGGCCAACCGCGCGCTGGAGGCGGGCGCCTCGGTGGTCGGCGTCAACAACCGCAATCTCAAGACCCTCGAGGTCGATCGCGACAATTTCTCCCGGATCGCTCCGGGCCTGCCCACCAAGGTGATTCGTGTCGCCGAGTCGGGTGTGCGCGGCACCGCCGACCTGCTGGCCTTCGCCGGCGCCGGCGCCGATGCGGTCCTGGTGGGCGAGGGGCTGGTCACCAGTGGCGACCCCCGAACCGCGGTGGCGGAGCTGGTGACCGCCGGCACCCACCCGTCCTGTCCGAAACCCGTTCGCTGACAACGGTCTTCGGCTCCGGCCGAGCCGTGGACGCGTATGTGATGCAGTGAGGTGTCCTGTGACGACCGATCAGAGCAGCGGCACCGACGCCGCCCCGACCGTCCTGCCCACGGCCAGTCAGGGAGTGGCCACCCGCACCTCCCTCGAGCCCGACGCCGGCGGACACTTCGGTGTCTACGGTGGGCGGCACGTTCCCGAGGCGTTGATGGCGGTCATCGACGAGGTGACCACCGCCTACGAGAAGATGCGCACCGATGACGACTACCTCGCCGAACTCGACCGGCTGCAGCGTGACTACGTCGGTCGGCCCTCGCCGCTGTACGAGGCGACGCGGTTGTCCGACGATGCCGGCGGCGCGCGGGTCTTCCTCAAGCGAGAAGACCTGAACCACACCGGTTCCCACAAGATCAACAACGTGCTCGGTCAGTTGTTGCTGGCCCGCCGGATGGGCAAGTCGCGCATCATCGCCGAGACCGGTGCCGGTCAGCACGGGGTCGCCACCGCCACCGGCTGTGCCCTGTTCGGGATGGAGTGCATCGTCTACATGGGTCGCGTCGACACCGAACGCCAGGCGCTGAACGTGGCGCGGATGCGTCTGCTCGGTGCGACGGTGATTGCGGTGGAGACCGGCTCGGCGACCCTCAAGGACGCCATCAACGAGGCGCTCCGTGACTGGGTCACCAACGCGCACAACACCTACTACTGCTTCGGTACAGCCGCGGGGCCGCATCCGTTCCCGATGCTGGTGCGCGATCTGCAGCGCATCGTCGGCCTCGAGGCCCGGGCACAGATCCTCTCGCGCGTCGGGCGGTTGCCCGACGCGGTGGTGGCCTGCGTCGGCGGCGGCTCGAACGCGATCGGTGTGTTCCACCCTTTCATCGACGACGCCGACGTCCGGCTCGTCGGGTACGAGGCCGCCGGTGACGGCGTCGATACCGGCCGGCACGCGGCGACGTTCACCGGTGGTTCACCGGGCGCCTTCCAGGGTGCGTTCTCCTACCTCCTGCAGGACGAGGACGGCCAGACCATCGAATCCCATTCCATCTCGGCGGGTTTGGATTACCCCGGGGTCGGTCCCGAGCATGCCTATCTCAAGGACATCGGCCGGGCCGAGTACCGACCGATCACCGACACCGAGGCGATGAATGCACTGGCGTTGCTGAGCCGGCGAGAAGGGATCATCCCGGCGATCGAGTCGGCGCATGCGGTGGCCGGGGCGTTGCAACTCGGCCACGAACTCGCCCGCACCTCACCGCGCGGGGCGCAGGCCGGTACCGACGGCGCACCGATCATCGTCGTCAGCCTGTCCGGTCGCGGCGACAAGGACGTCGACACCGCCGCGGAATGGTTCCATCTGTTCGATCCGCCTCCCTCGGAAACCGAGACACAGTCCGAATCCGAAGCGGCCCAATCAGATCCGGGGGAGAGCCGATGACTGCGCCGACCGTCCGACACGCCGGAGCCTCCAAGCTCTCGCCGGTCTTCACCCGCTGCCGCGAGCAGGGCCGTGCCGCGCTGATCGGCTATCTGCCCGTGGGCTATCCGACGGTGGCCGGGTCGGTGGAGTCGTTCACCACCATGGTCGAGGCCGGGTGCGACATCATCGAGGTCGGGGTGCCCTACTCGGATCCGGTGATGGACGGGCCGACGATCCAGGAAGCCGCCGATCTCGCACTGACCAACGGGGTGCGGGTGCGCGACGTGTTCACCGCGGTCCGGGCGATCACCGAGGCCGGGGGGCAGGCCGTCGTGATGAGTTACTGGAATCCCATCCTCGCCTACGGTGTCGAGCGGTTCTCCGCCGATCTCGCCGAGGCCGGGGGAGCCGGACTGATCACCCCCAACCTGATCCCGGAGGAGGGACATGCGTGGCACGAGGCCTCCGATGCCCACGGGTTGGACCGCATCTATCTGGTCGCACCGTCGTCGACCCCGGAACGTCTGGCGTACACCATCGATGCGTGTCGCGGTTTCGTCTATGCGGCCTCGACGATGGGAGTGACCGGCGCTCGCACCGCGGTGTCGAACGCCGCCCCCGAGCTCTGTGCCCGGATCCGCGAGTACTCCGACATCCCGATCGGGGTCGGTCTCGGCGTCCGCAGTGGCGAGCAGGCCGCCGAGATCGCCTCTTATGCCGACGGTGTCATCGTGGGTTCGGCCCTGGTGACCGCGGCGCAGGCCGGGCAGGGTCAGCTGCGTGATCTGGTACGCGAACTCGCCGACGGCGTCGCCCATCCGAACCCGCCGAGGTGACCCGCGCACGTGAGGTCCGATCGGACGAACCGACCGGGTGGTGCGATCGTGTGCCTTCGACAGTCGGTTAGGGTGTGACCGTGATCGCGCCGACGACGACGTTGCTCGCCTATATCCCCAGTCCGCCGCAGGGGGTCTGGCATCTCGGGCCGGTCCCGCTGCGGGCGTATGCGCTGTGCATCATCGTCGGCATCATCGTCGCGGTCTGGTGGGGGGATCGCCGCTGGATCGCACGCGGCGGCCAGCCCGGTGAAGTCCTCGACATCGCCATCTGGGCAGTGCCCTTCGGTCTGATCGGTGGCCGTATCTATCACGTCCTCACCGACTGGTCAATCTACTTCGGCGGCGGTGGCAAGTCCCCGATCGACGTCTTCAAGATCTGGGACGGTGGTCTCGGAATCTGGGGTGCGGTGATCCTCGGTGCCCTCGGCGCGTGGATCGGTGCGCGCCGTCACGGTATCCGGTTGCCCGCGTTCGGCGATGCCATCGCGCCCGCGATCCTCCTCGCCCAGGCGATCGGGCGGCTGGGCAACTACTTCAACCAGGAGCTCTACGGCCGACCGACAACGGTGCCGTGGGGGTTGGAGATCTACGAGCGCACCAACGGCATCCAGACCGGACCCAACCTGATCAACGGGACCTCGACCGGCCAGGTGTACGAGATCGTCCACCCCACCTTCTTGTACGAGTTGGTGTGGAACGTGCTCGTGGTTCTCGTGCTCGTGGTGCTCGACCGGCGATTCCGCATCGGTCACGGCCGACTGTTCGCACTGTACGTGGCCGGGTACTGTGCAGGCCGATTCGTCGTCGAACTCCTGCGCTCGGACACCGCGTACACCTTCATCGCCGGCATCCGCATCAACGTCTTCACCTCCGCCCTGCTGTTCGTGTGCGCGGCGATCTACTTCGTCGTCGCCACCAAGGGCCGCGAGCGCGGTCTGGAGATGTACTACCCCGACCGTGCCGAGGAACTCGAAGCCCTCGGTGTCGTCGGCTACGTCGACGACCGATACCCGGACGACGAACTCGACGACGAGCCCGGGTCGGAGCCCGACGAGGACGAGCCGTTCGACTCCGACGGCGAGATGACCGATGCAGGCGACGACACCACCGCGACCGAGGTCATCGACAAGGGCATCGCCGAACACGACGAGGAAGCCGCCGTCGACCCGGAACTCGACGAGGACGCCGTCGCACCGGCCACCCCAGCCCCCTCCCCGTGGACGTCCCCCGCAGCCGACGCCGACAGCGCCGAGCCTGACACCGACAGCGCTCCCGACACCGCCGACGGCGCCCAGCCTGATGCCGACAGCGCCCAGCCCGACTCCGACAGCGCTCAGCCTGACGCTGACAGCGCCCAGCCGGACTCCGACAGCGCTCAGCCTGACGCTGACAGCGCTCCGGCTGACGCCGATAGCGCTCCCGCGGATGCCGACGGCGAGCCCGACGCCGACAGCGTCGAGCCTGATGCCGACAGCGCTCCCGACACCTCCGACAGCGCCCAGCCCGACGCCGACAGCGCTCAGCCTGACGCTGACAGCGCTCCGGCTGACGCCGATAGCGCTCCCGCGGATGCCGACGGCGAGCCCGACGCCGACAGCGCCGAGCCTGATGCCGACAGCGCTCCCGATACCGTCGACGGCGCTTCCCCCGACGCCGACAGCCCTCAGCCTGACGCCGACAGCGCTCCCGACACCGCCGACAGCGCTCCCGACACCGCCGACAGCGCTCCCGTCGACACCGACCCCGCTCCCGACTCCGCCAAAGACACCCCACACACCAGCTGACGGGATTCGGCGTTCGAGCCGGCTCGGATCACCTCGCCATCACGGGCACCCCGCTGGTGGGTCGGTTACAGTGGGATTTCACGGTTTGCGGCAGCCCATACCCGCGACCGACGTGCTCCACGGGCCAGCGCTGTCCCAGAGGACATCATGCATGCGATTCGTCACGAATCCGGTGGAGGTATTGATGTTGTTTTCGGCGCTCCCTGCCAAGCAGGGCCTGTACGACCCCGAGGCCGAGGTCGATTCCTGTGGTGTGGCGATGGTCACCGACATCCACGGCCGACGCTCACACTCGATCGTCTCCGACGGGTTGCTGGCGCTGGAGAATCTGGAACATCGTGGCGCGGCCGGCGCCGAGGCCAACAGCGGTGACGGTGCAGGCATCCTGATCCAGTTGCCCGACGAATTGCTGCGCGCCAGTGTTGATTTCGAACTTCCCGCGCCGACCGCATCGGGAGTCAACACCTACGCGGCGGGCACCTGCTTCCTGCCGAGGGACCCCGACCTCCGCTCGACGGCGATCGCTCGGGTGACCGACCTCGCGGCCGCCGAGGGCATCACGATCCTCGGCTGGCGCGAGCTCCCGGTCGACGCCGAGGGCGCCGATATCGGCGAGACCGCACTCGATTGCATGCCGCACATGGTGCAGCTGTTCGTCACCGTCGACCCCGGGCCAGGAGTCACACGCATCGGTGGCATCGATCTCGACCGGGCGATCTATCCCTTCCGCAAGCAGGCCGAGCGGGTGACCCCGGAGATCGACGCCGAGGGCACCGGACTCTATTTCCCGTCGCTGTCGAGCCGCACGATCGTCTACAAGGGCATGCTCACCACGATGCAGCTGCCGCTGTACTACCCGGATCTGCGCGACGAACGGTGCACGAGCGCGATCGCCATCGTCCACTCGCGTTTCTCGACCAACACCTTCCCGTCCTGGCCGCTCGCACATCCCTTCCGATTCGTCGCCCACAACGGCGAGATCAACACCGTCCGCGGCAACCGCAACCGGATGCGCGCGCGGGAGGCCCTGCTGGAGACCGACCTGATTCCCGGTGACCTCAAGCGCGCGTTCCCGATCTGCACGCCGGAGGCCTCCGACTCCGCGTCGCTCGACGAGGTGCTCGAGCTGCTGCATCTCGGTGGACGCAGCGTCGCCCACGCGGTGATGTTGATGGTGCCGGAGGCGTGGGAGAACGTGCCCACGATGGATCCCAAACGGCGGGCGTTCCTGCAGTTCAACGGCTCGCTCATGGAGGCGTGGGACGGGCCGGCATGCGTCACCTTCACCGATGGCACCGTCGTCGGGGCGGTCCTCGACCGCAATGGCCTGCGCCCGGGACGCTGGTGGCAGACCCGCGACGGGCGGGTGATCCTCGCCTCCGAGGCCGGAGTCCTCGACGTTCCGGTCGACGACGTCGTCTCCAAGGGTCGGCTCGAGCCGGGCAAGATGTTCCTCGTCGACACCGCCGCCGGTCGGATCATCCCCGACCAGGAGGTCAAGGGCGACCTGATCAACGCCGAGCCCTACGACGAATGGCTGCACGCGGGTCTTCTCGACATCGCGACGTTGCCGCCGCGACCGGTCTACACGCCGAATCACGACACCGTCGTACGCCGACAGGTCTCGTTCGGATACACCGAGGAGGATCTGCGCGTCCTGCTCACCCCGATGGCGGCCTCCGGCTACGAGCCGCTCGGCTCGATGGGCACCGACACCCCGGTTGCGGTGTTGTCCAAGCGTTCTCGCCTTCTCTACGACTACTTCGTCGAACTCTTCGCACAGGTCACCAACCCGCCGCTGGACGCCATCCGTGAGGAGATCGTCACCTCGATGGCCCGGGTCATGGGACCCGAGCAGAACCTGTTGCGCCCCACCGCGGCATCGTGCCGACAGATCTTGTTGCACTGGCCGGTCATCGACAACCACGATCTCGCCAAGCTCGTCCACATCGACGACGACGGCGACAACCCCGGTTTGTCGGCCAAGGTGCTCCACGGGCTCTACGAGGTCGCCGACGGCGGGCCGGGATTGGCTGCGGCACTGGAGGATCTGCGGTTGCGCGCCAGCCAGGCAATTGCCGAGGGGCATCGCACCCTGGTGATCTCCGACCGCCACACCGACCGCGAACACGCACCGATCCCGTCGCTGCTGGCCACCTCCGCGGTGCATCACCACCTGGTCCGCACCAAGGAACGCACCAAGGTCGCGCTGGTCGTCGAGTCCGGTGATGCCCGCGAGGTCCACCACATCGCCCTGCTCATCGGATTCGGTGCGGCCGCGGTGAATCCGTATCTCGCACTGGAATCGATCGAAGATCTGATCGCGCAGGGCGAGCTGATCGGGGTGGCCGCCAGCAAGGCCATCCGCAATTACGTCGAGGCACTCGGCAAGGGTGTGCTGAAGGTGATGAGCAAGATGGGTATCTCCACCATCAGCTCCTACACCGCCTCGCAGGCGTTCGAGGCCGTCGGCCTGTCCTCGGAGGTGGTCAGGGAGTACTTCACCCGGACCGTCTCCCGCATCGAGGGTGTCGGCCTCGACGAACTCGCCGAGGAGGTCCGGATGCGCCACCATCGCGCGTTCCCGGAGAACCCGACCGAGCAGGTCTATCGCCGACTCGAGGTGGGTGGCGAGTACCAGTACCGCCGCGAGGGTGAACTGCATGTGTTCACCCCGGAGACGATCTTCCTGCTGCAGCACGCCACCAAGACCGGGCGCGACGACGTGTTCCAGAAGTACTCCGACGAGGTCGACCGCCTCCAACGCGAGGGCGGCACGCTGCGCGGTCTGTTCGAACTCGATCTCGGTGCGCGCGACCCGATCCCGCTCGAGGAGGTCGAGCCGGCCGAGGAGATCATGAAGCGTTTCAACACCGGCGCCATGAGTTACGGCTCGATCTCGGCCGAAGCGCACGAGACCATTGCGATCGCGATGAACCGCATCGGTGCCCGGTCGAACTCCGGGGAGGGCGGCGAGGACGTCGACCGGCTCTACGATCCGGAGCGGCGCAGTGCGGTCAAACAGGTGGCGTCGGGCCGGTTCGGTGTCACCAGCGATTATCTGATCAACGCCACCGACATCCAGATCAAGATGGCGCAGGGAGCCAAACCCGGTGAGGGCGGCCAGCTTCCGGCGTACAAGGTGTACCCGTGGATCGCCAAGACCCGCCACTCGACCCCGGGCGTGGCACTCATCTCGCCGCCGCCGCATCACGACATCTACTCGATCGAGGATCTCGCCCAGCTGATCCACGACCTCAAGAACGCCAATTCGCAGGCCCGAATCCACGTGAAGCTGGTCAGCGCAGTCGGCGTCGGCACGGTCGCCACCGGTGTGTCCAAGGCGCATGCCGACGTCGTGCTCATCTCCGGTCACGACGGCGGCACCGGGGCCTCGCCGCTGACCTCACTCAAACACGCCGGCACGCCGTGGGAGATCGGTCTGGCCGACGCGCAACAAACGTTGATGCTCAACGGTTTACGCGATCGCATCACCGTCCAGTGTGACGGCGCGCTGCGTAATGGTCGGGATGTGATCATGGCGGCGTTGCTCGGTGCCGAAGAATACGGATTCTCCACCGCGCCGCTCATCGTGACCGGCTGCATCATGATGCGTGTGTGTCACCTCGACACCTGTCCGGTGGGTGTGGCCACCCAGAATCCGCAGTTGCGTGCGCGGTTCAGCGGGCAGGCCGAGCACATCGTCAACTTCTTCCGGTTCATCGCCGAGGATGTGCGGAAGTATTTGGCACAGTTGGGTTATCGGACGCTCGACGAGGCGGTCGGCCAGTCGCAGCGGTTGCACACCGATGCCGCCGTCGCGCACTGGAAGAGCAAGGGCCTCGATCTCAGCCCGATCTTCCGTCGGATCGAGGACAAGGGTCCGACGCGTCGGGTGCGCGGCCAGGACCACGGACTCGACAAGGCGCTCGACCAGACGCTGATCCAGCTCGCCGAGGGAGCGCTCGAGGACGCACACCCCGTCACCCTGGAACTGCCGGTGCGCAACGTGAATCGCACGGTGGGCACGCTGCTCGGCGCCGAGGTCACCCGCCGCTACGGTGCCGCCGGACTCGCCGAGGACACGATCACCGTCGAGCTGACCGGCTCGGCCGGTCAGTCGCTGGGCGCATTCCTGCCGCCGGGTGTGACGATCAAACTCAGCGGCGACACCAACGACTACGTCGGAAAAGGCTTGTGCGGCGGCAAGATCGTGGTGGCACCGGACCCCGACGCCTGGTTCATCGCCGAGGATCAGGTCATCGCAGGCAACACCATTCTCTACGGCGCGACATCCGGGCAGGTGTATCTCCGCGGCCGCGTCGGCGAGCGGTTCTCCGTGCGCAACTCCGGTGCCACCGCCGTGGTCGAGGGCGTCGGCGACCACGCCTGCGAATACATGACCGGTGGTCGGGTGGTGATCCTCGGGCCGACCGGACGCAACATGGCGGCCGGCATGTCCGGCGGGATGGCCTTCGTCTACGACCTCGATCCCGCCAAGGTCAACATGGCGATGGTCGAGCTGATGCGCCCCGACCCCGACGACCTGCGCTGGCTCCATGAGCACATCACCATCCACACCGAGCTGACCGGGTCGGCGATCGGGGCGTCGATGCTGGCCGACTGGCCACGACGGTGCCTCGCGTTCACCAAGGTCATGCCCACCGATTACAAGCGTGTCCTCGACGCGGCCCAGATGGCCGAAGCCGAAGGGCGCGACGTTGATTCAGCGATCATGGAGGCGGCACGTGGCTGATCCGCGCGGATTCCTGGAGGTCCCGAAGAAAGAGGCCCGATACCGGCCGGTTGCCGAGCGCATCCGCGACTGGGGCGATGTCTACGAGCACGCCGACAACCCGATCAAAGTGCTCTCCGAGGTGAGCGATCAGGCCCGGCGATGCATGGACTGCGGTATCCCGTTCTGCCACTCCGGAACCGCGGGTTGCCCGCTGGGCAACCTCATCCCGGAATGGAACGACCTCGTCCGACGCGGACGATGGGACGCGGCAAGCGAACGCCTGCACGCGACCAACAACTTTCCCGAGTTCACCGGAATGGTGTGCCCGGCCCCGTGCGAGGCGGCGTGTGTGCTGTCCATCTCGGAGAACACCACCGGCGGCAGCGTCACCATCAAGCGGATCGAGAAGACGATCGCCCACGAGTCCTGGGCCGAGGGCATCATCGGACCCGAGCCGCCCGCCCTCAAGACCGGCAAGTCGGTCGCCGTGGTCGGCTCCGGACCGGGCGGCCTCGCCGCCGCCCAGCAACTGACCCGCGCCGGCCACGACGTCACCCTCTACGAGCGTGACGACCGGCTGGGTGGACTGCTGCGCTACGGCATCCCCGAATACAAGCTGCAGAAGTCCGACATCGACCGCCGTATCGCCCAGATGCGCGCCGAGGGAACGGAATTCGTCACCCGATGCAACGTCGGCACCGACCTGTCGGTGGCGGAGCTGCGCGAGCGCCACGACGCCGTCGTCCTCGCGATCGGTGCGATGGCCGCCCGCGACAACCCGGTACCCGGGCGCGACCTCAACGGTGTGCACCTCGCCATGGAGCATCTGGTCCCGGCGAACCGCGAATGTGAGGGCGACGGCCCCGCGCCGATCACCGCCAAGGGCAAACACGTCGTCATCATCGGTGGCGGCGACACCGGTGCCGACTGCCTCGGCACCGCGCATCGGCAGGGAGCGGCCTCGGTGGTCCAACTCGACTACAACCCCGAACTGCCCTCCGATCGCGACGACACACGATCCCCGTGGCCGACCTGGCCGCTGGTGATGCGCACCTCCAGCGCGCACGCCGAAGGCGGCGAACGCAAATATCAGGTGGCAGTGCAACGATTCGTCGGTGACGAACACGGCAACGTCACCACGTTGGTTCTCGCCGAAGTCGCCGTCGTCCGCGAACCCGACGGCCGACGGGTGATCACTCCGGTCAGTGAAGAATTCGAGATCCCCTGCGAACTGGCGCTTTTCGCGATCGGATTCGAAGGTGTCGAACGAGGACCGCTACTCGACGGGCTCGAACTCGCACCCAACGGACGCGGTGCGCTGTCCTGCGGCAGTGACTGGCAAACCGACGCCGACGGGGTATTCGTCTGCGGCGACGCGCACCGCGGTGCGTCCTTGGTGGTGTGGGCGATCGCCGAAGGTCGTTCGGCGGCAAGGTCGGTCGACGAATACCTGATGGGTGCCTCCGATCTTCCGTCACCGGTCCGCCCGGCGGCGTTACCACTTTCGGTGCGTTGACAATCCACCGAGGCCGCCGCCGCGATCACGGCACAGCCGTCGGGCGGCGCGCCCGGACTGCGACCCCGATCGGGCTGAACACAATGAAACGGTAGCGCCGCCACTGACCTCGGGGGAGTGGACGAACGCGGTGTGGCCGGGTGATGACCAGTGGCCGCCACCGATAGAGATGCTGATCCGACACGACTAAGGTGAGCACCGTGACACGTCGTACCAAGATCGTCTGCACCCTGGGTCCCGCCACCAACTCCGAGGAGCGTCTCAAAGAGCTCGTCGAGGCGGGCATGGATGTTGCTCGACTCAACTTCAGCCATGGCAGCCATGAGGACCATCGCACCGTCTACGAGCGTGTGCGTCGCGCGGGCGATGCCGCGGAGAAGGCCGTGGGCATTCTCGCCGACCTACAAGGACCCAAGATCCGGCTCGGCAAATTCGTCGACGACGGCGCACTCAACGGACAGGTCATGTGGGCCACCGGAGAAGAGGTCCGCATCACCGTCGACGACGTCGTCGGGACCCACGACCGCGTCTCGACGACCTACAAACAACTCGCCGAAGACGCCGAAGCCGGAGACCGCCTCCTCGTCGACGACGGCAAGGTCGGACTGAAGGTCACCGCCATCGACGGCAACGACGTCGTCTGCCTGGTCACCGAAGGTGGTCCGGTCAGCAACAACAAAGGCCTGAACCTGCCGGGCGTCAAGACCTCGATCCCCGCCCTGAGCGAAAAGGACATCGCCGACCTCGAGTTCGCACTGCAACTCGGCGTCGACCTCGTCGCCCTCTCCTTCGTGCGCAGCCCGGCCGACATCGAACTCGTCCACGAAGTGATGGACCGCGTCGGCCGCCGCGTTCCGGTGATCGCCAAACTGGAAAAGCCCGAGGCCGTCGACAACCTCGAAGCCATCGTGCTGGCCTTCGACGGAGTCATGGTCGCCCGCGGTGACCTGGGCGTGGAACTGCCGCTCGAGCAGGTCCCCCTGGTGCAGAAGAAAGCCATCCAGATGGCCCGCGAGAACGCCAAACCGGTGATCGTGGCCACCCAGATGCTGGACTCGATGATCGAGAACTCCCGGCCCACCCGCGCCGAGGCCTCCGACGTCGCCAACGCCGTCCTCGACGGTGCCGACGCGGTGATGCTCTCCGGCGAGACCTCCGTCGGCAAATGGCCGATCGAGACCGTACAGACGATGACCCGCATCTGCGTGGCCGTCGAAACCGGCTCACGCGACGTACCGCCGCTCTCCCACGTTCCCCGCACCAAACGCGGCATCATCTCCTACGCCGCCCGCGACATCGGCGAACGCCTCGAGGTCAAGGCCATGGTGGCCTTCACCCAGTCCGGCGACACCGTCCGCCGACTGGCACGGCTGCACTCCCGTCTGCCGCTGCTCGCGTTCACGCCCACCCAGGCCGTACGCAGCCAACTCGCCCTGAGCTGGGGAACCGAGACCTTCATCGTGGATCACGTCGACACCACCGACCACATGATCGACCAGGTCGACCACCAGCTGCTGCGCATCGGTCGGCTCAAGGACGGCGACGTCGTCGTCATCGTCGCCGGCGCTCCGCCCGGCACCGTCGGATCGACCAACATGATCCACGTCCACCGGATCGGCGAGCAGGACCACTGAGTTGTTGGCGCGGACTCCGTCCGCGCGTGCTCACCGGGCCTGAGGCACCACGCCTTCCTCCTCATCGCATTGTCGCTTCGCTCCGCGCTCTTCGTCGTGCAGGCGTGGCGCGCCCGGTGAGCGGGGGGGGTGAGCCGCTGACGCGGGCCCACCCACTCGTTCGTGCAGGCGTGGCGCGCCCGGTGAGCGGTGGGCTGTGCCGCGCCACGGTCCCGGTGACCACCGGGCACGCGGGGGTCCCTAGTCTGTTCGCATGACTGCGGACCCCACCAGCGACCTCGGCAAGCTGCTCGAACTGCTCGACGTCGAGCAGCGCGACGCCGACCTGTTCATCGGGCAACACCCCGAACAGAAGACGGCGCGCACCTTCGGTGGGCAGATGCTCGGTCAGGGTGTCGTGGCGGCAGCCCGCACCCTGACCCGCGGCACTCCGCCGGTTCATGCCCTGCACGCGCACTTCATTCGCGGCGGCGACGTCAACGAGCCGATGGAGTACCACGTCGACCGGTTCCGCGACGGTAAGTCCTTCGCAAACCGTCAGGTCACCGCCAAACAGAAGGGTGAAGAGGTCTTCACCATGCTGGTCGCGTTCCAGGACAACTCGGCCGGACTCGAACACGCGGTGGAGATCCCACAGGTGCCCTATCCGGAAGAATTGCCACCCCTCGGTGAGCATTTCAAGGGTTTCGAGGACCGGATCGCGACCTTCGTCGACGCACTGCACCCGATCGACATCCGGTTCGCCAACGACCCGTCGTGGAAGATGCGTGAAGCGGGGGAGAAGCTGCGCGACAACCGTGTGTGGATGAAGACCGACGGCCAGATGCCCGACGACCCGATCATGCATGTGGCCGCCATGTGCTACGCCTCCGACACCACCGTCCTCGACTCGATCATCACCACACACGGCTTGTCGTGGGGCATCGATCGACTCTTCGCGGCCACCGTGAACCATTCGATGTGGTTCCACCGTGACTTCCGCTTCGACGAGTGGATGCTCTACGCGACGCGATCCCCGGTGGCGACCGGATCGCGCGGGATGGGTTCGGGGCGGTTCTGGATGCGGGACGGAACACTGGCCACCTCCGTCGTGCAGGAAGCGCTCATCAAGTACTTCCCGCCCAAGAAGTAGCGCGCCCTCGCCCACTTCGACGGATCAGAAGCCCCTGGAACTGGGAATTTTACCTTCTCATTACCTTTTCTTCCGATCGGCTGTGCCGCCGAAGACCCGCCGCTAGTGTGATATGCGTCATCACCCACACCACTCTCGCCGGGGGTCATCCATGTCCGAATCCGAACCGATTCTCTTCCCGCACGAGAGCGGCCGGTCGGTCGCCACGCTGCCCGAGGCCTTCCAGGCGACGGTAGGCATGCGCCCGACCGCGATCGCGCTGCGCACCGTCGGCGGCATCCGAGAGATCACCTGGGCCGAATACGGGCGGCGGGTCGAGGCGATCGCCCGAGGTCTGGCCGCACTGGGCGTCGGCCCCGGCGACACCGTGGGCATCATGCTGACCAACCGGCCGGAGTTCCATCTTGTCGACACCGCAGCGCTGCATCTCGGTGCGGTGCCGTTCTCGATCTACAACACCAGCTCCCCGCAGCAGATCGAGTACCTGTTCGGTAATGCCGGCAATGCCGTCGTCGTCACCGAGCAGATATTCGTCCCGGCCGTCCGCGCCGCGTCCACCGCGGTGACGACGACGATCGTGGTGGACGGCCCGGCCGCCGACGCGATCACTCTCGACGACGTAGAACATTCCGGCGCAACGGATTTCGACTTCGCCGCCGCGTGGCAGGCGGTACGGCCCGAGGATCTCGCCACCATCATCTACACCTCGGGCACCACCGGTCCGCCCAAGGGTGTCGAGATCACCCACCGCAACATCATCTCCGAGTTGACCTCACTGGCCGAGGTCGTCGACGTCGGCTTCGACGACCGCGTCATCTCCTATCTGCCCGCCGCACACATCGCCGATCGGGTCTCCTCGCACGCGGCCAACATGGTGCGTGGTATCCAGGTCACCACCGTCCCCGATCCGCGGGAGATCGGCGCCGCACTCCCCGAGGTCCACCCCACCTTCTTCTTCGGGGTACCCCGCGTCTGGCAGAAGATCCGGGCCGGCATCGAGGCCAAGCTCGCCGAGGAAACCAGCCCGGTCAAGAAGAAGCTGGGAGCCTGGGCGATGAGAACCGGTGCCGCGGCCGCACAAGCGCAGCTCGACGGCCGTACGCCCAACGCCATCGCCACCGCCCAGCACACCCTCGCCGACAAGCTCGTCCTGCAGAAGGTGCGGTCGGCGATCGGCATGGACCAACTCACCTTCGCCGGGTCGGGTGCCGCCGCGATCCCGCCGGAGGTGCTGCAGTTCTTCCTCGGGCTGGGGATACCGGTGCTGGAGGTGTGGGGCATGTCGGAGACCACCGGCGTCTCCACGATGACCACGCCGGAGAACATGAGGCTCGGTACCGTCGGCAAGCCGGTGTCGGGTGTCGAGGTCACGCTCGCCGACGACGGCGAACTGCTGATCCGGGGGCCGGTGGTCATGCGCGGTTATCGCAAACAGCCTGACAAGACAGCCGAGACGATAGACTCCGACGGGTGGCTGGCCACCGGTGACATCGCCGAGATCGACGCGGACGGCAACGTGCGGATCGTCGACCGCAAGAAGGAACTCATCATCAACGAGTCCGGAAAGAACATGTCGCCCACCAACATCGAGAACGCGCTGAAGGCGGCGTCGTCGCTGATCGGTCAGGTCGTCGCGATCGGCGACGCCAAACCGTTCGTGTCGGCGCTGCTCGTACTCGATCCCGACGCCGCGGCCGCCCGCGCGAAGGCGCTGAACATGCCCGACGCCGAGGTCGCAGCCCTCACCGGGCATCCGAGGGTCGTCGAGGAGGTCATCGGCGCGGTCCGACTCGGCAACGGTCGACTCTCCCGAGTCGAACAGGTCAAACGATTCACCATCGTGCCCGAGGCGTGGGAGCCCGGCGGCACCGAACTCACCCCCACGATGAAATTGCGGCGCAAGCCCATCGCCGACAAGTACGCCGAGCACATCGAGTTGCTCTACGCCTCCGACGCCGGTGACGGTGTGATCGACCTTCGCTGAACGGCCACCGCAGCACCCCACACCACCAGATACAGCGTCATGCCGCCGATCTGAATGCGTTGTGCGAGCCCCAGCAGCCAATCCCCGGACAGGTTGTCGGCGGCCAACATCCATACCGTCGCGACAGAGATGACCAGCAGGATCGCCAGGCCGAGCAGACGCAGCACCGGCCAGATCGGTGTCCGCCAGGCCGCGACCACGCCGAGGATCATCGCGATGAAGATCGCGAACACCGCCACACTGCTGGTGAAGGCGTGGACGTGATGCAGTTGGGGCAACAGCCCACTCGGCTCTGACGGGCAATTCGGGTCGACGTGCGGAATGCACTCGATGGGCGACAACGCGTCGGTGATGGTGGACACCCCGAACACCACGAGCGACACGAGCGCGCCGCGGGCGAAGCCGCCGGCCACTGCGGGACGAGGAACGAACGCCAGCACCCCGGCAAGCATGGCGCATACTGCGGTGATGACGTCGCCGTACACATAGACCAGGCGATGCGGGCGGTGCTCCGCGTCGAGTTCACTCATGAAGCTGCGCAGCGGATCCAGAGGCGAGGCCCAGAAGAACTCCAGCACCCACGACGAGTAACAGACGCCTGCGGCGGCGATGAGGATGCCGACGACGATCAGGCGCGGCGACAGCTCCCGGACAGACAGCACCTCGTCAGGTTATGTCATCGGTGTTCACCCACCGTCGACGCCACGTTCGCCGTACCCATGCACCGGCGACACCTCTCCGACGCTGTGATCCGAGTCACTACCTGTCACATTCTCGGCCTGCGTGGTGTCTCGGGTATGTCAGATCCCCGGCAGTCAAGGAGTGAGAACCATGAGTGAACAACGCAGGGTGGTGGTCGTCGGTGGCGGGTACGCCGGCACGATGGCAGCCAACAGACTGGCCGCAGAGTCGTCGTTCGATGTGGTGATGGTGAATGCGCGCGACCACTTCGTCGAACGTATCCGGCTTCATCAATGGGCGGCCGGCACC
The DNA here is from genome assembly GCF_029269935.1 of Gordonia sp. N1V. NCBI lineage: Bacteria > Bacillati > Actinomycetota > Actinomycetes > Mycobacteriales > Gordoniaceae > Gordonia > Gordonia sp. N1V. Next base: position 88,326 of record NZ_JARJDD010000001.1, on the reverse strand, counting down.
GCCACGCCCACCCGCGACTTCGAGACGCTGCTCTCCGCGCGCGTCCGCCGCATCGTCGCCACCGCGGAACACATCGACGCACCCGGACGTCAGGTCGGCCTCGACTCGGGTGACCGGCTCGACTACGACTGGCTGATCTACGCCGTCGGCAGCTCCGGCAGTGCGGCGATCGGCAGTGCGGCGACCGAGGGTGCCGCCGACCACGCCCAGCAGGTCACCGACTGGGAATCGGCCACTCGCCTGCGCAACCGGCTGGCCGAGCTGCGAGGCGCCGGCCGCGTCACCGTCGTCGGCGGCGGCCTGACCGGGATCGAGACCGCCGCCGAACTCGCCGAGGCCGGCCACCGGGTCACCCTCGTCACCGCCGACGAGATCGCCTCGAGTCTGTCCGTCCGTGGGCGCGAGCGGACACGCCGCGCGCTCGAGCATCTCGGCGTCGTCTGCCACGAGCACACCCGGGTCGAACGCATCGGCGCCACAACGGTGACACTCGTCCACGCAACGGGCGAGTGGGTCGAGGCGGCCACCGACATCACCGTCGTCACCACCGGTTTCGCGGTACCTGATCTCGCACGCCGCAGCGGGCTGACGTGCGACCACCTCGGTCGGCTGTGCACCGACGCCGCCCTGGTCAGCGTCGACGACGAGCGCATCCTCGGAGCCGGTGATGCCGTCGCGCCGGCGGGTAACGTGCCCCGCATGAGCTGTCAGGCCGCAATGCCGCTCGGTGTGGCCGCCGCGCAGTCGGTGCGTGCGCTGGCCAAAGGTGAGCACCCGGTCGCGGCGTATCCCGGGTTCGTCGCGCAATGCGTCAGCCTCGGGCGGCATGCGGCCACGCTGCAACCCACCCACAAGGACGATTCGCCGACGCGCGGCGTGGTCACCGGCCGTGGGGCCGCACTGATGAAGGAGCTGATCTGTCGGGGCACGATCTGGGGTCTGCAACTGGAGGCCCGGCATCCGGGGATCTATCCGGCCGGCCGCTCGACGGCCTCGGTCGACCACCGCGACCCGACCCCGAACGGACAGGTCGCGCCGTGAGCACCGGTGGCACACGCGACGAGCACCTGCGGATCTTCCTCGATCACCGCCCGCTGCTGTTCACCATCGCCTACGAGATCCTCGGCTCGGCCACCGAATCCGATGACGTGCTGCAGGAGAGTTACCTGCGCTGGTCGGTGGTCGATCTCGACGCCGTCGACGACCCGCGGGCCTATCTCGCGAAGTTGGTCACTCGGCAGGCGCTCAACGCCGCACGCGCCGGACAACGGCGCCGCGAGGACTATGTCGGTCCGTGGTTGCCCGAACCCATCGTCATCGACGTTCGCGATCCCGCCGACGACGTCGTCCTCTTCGAAGCGGTGTCGACGGCGATGATGGTGGTCCTGCACTCGCTGGGACCGGACGAACGTGCGGTGTTCCTGCTCCGTGAGGTGTTCGGGTTCGCTCATGCCGAGATCGCCGACATGACGCAGAAATCCGTTGCCGCGGTCCGGCAGATCTCCCACCGGGCCCGCGAACACGTGCAGGCGCGACGGCCGCGGTTCGCTGCCGACGCCGACACGGGAACGCAGGTGGCGCACGCTTTTCTGGCCGCAGCGGCCACCGGTGACGTGCAGGCGCTGCTCGAGGTGCTCGCGCCCGACACGGTGTATCTCGCCGACAGCGACGGCAAGGCGCCGGCGGCGCGGCGCCCGATCCACGGTGCCGATCAGGTCGCGCGGATCATGGCCAACCTGATGCGCCTTGCTGAGAAGCGGCAGATGCAGGTCGGCGAGATGGAGGTCAACGGGATGCCGGGATTCACCGTGGCGGTGTCCGACGATCCGGGTGCGATCCTGTGGCTCGATGTGGTCGACGGTCTCATCCGGCACGTCTTCGTCATGCGGAATCCGGCCAAGATGGCAGCGGTGCATACGGTACGGGAGATCTCACGTCACTGAGGTGGCGCGTGCACATCTGCGGTTCAGGCGACCTGCCGGTCGGCGTAGTGGACGTCGTGCAGTTGTCCAGCCGGGTCGACGACCATGATCACCGGGCCCATCGTGTCGGTGGCGCGTTCGATCAGTGCCTCGATCTGCGTCGGATCGGCCGGATCGCAGACGACCGCCCAGACCCGGTCGTGGACGGCGGCGTCCACATAGGAGACGAGATCGCGCGTGTGACGCCCCGCGACCACCGCATTGCGGCCCGAGCGCAGAACCTGATCGATGACGGTGCGCGACCGCAGCGAGCCGTCGGTGACGACGAGGACGGTGTCGGTGAAGGAGTGCTTCGTGGTGTGCATACCGATCATCACACTGCGCACAGCTGGGATGGCACCGCGATCACGCTGGCAGTTGGCTGGACGTCGCGCGGTGGGTCGCCACGGCGGCGCATTCGGTGATCCTCGATCAGGGAATCGCGAAGGCCGCCAACAGCATTCGCGCACAGGTGTCGACCAGTCGCCGGCGGTCGGCGGTCGCCGGGCGGGCCAGGGCCACGCGGAGACACAGGCTCGCGGTGGCACCCATGGTGAGGAACACCAGGTCGTCGAGCTCCGCGGGCGACAGATCCGGCCGGAAGCGCGCCGGGAGGATGCGGCCCAGCGGGACCAGTGGCGCCTCGATCTGTGCCCAGGCCGATCCGAACTCGGCGTTGTCGCCCGCCAGCGATGCCGCGATCACCGGCGCGTGCCGCTCGAACGAAGAAGTGAGGGCATCCACCACGACGGTGATCGCGGCGAGTGGTTCGGCGTCGATCGCCTGCCCGATACCGACGGCGAGGTCCGAGCTGATCTGCTGGATCGCCTCCTGCCGGAGATCGAACAGGATGTCGCCGACGTCGGCGAAGTAGCGATACACCGTCCCGATGCTGACATCGCAGTGATCAGCGATGTCCTGGGTGGTCGGGAGACCGTCGGGCCGCTCGGCAAGCAGCGTCGTGGTCGCGTCCAACAGTCGCCCGCGCATCGCGACGGCGCGCGGCTGACGCGGCGCGACGCGCGTGCGAGCGCCCGCCGCGGAGCGGGCAGGGGTTCGGGCCATGAAATGAATGGTAAGTGAGGATTCCTCGTGTTTGGCTGGTGTCATGACTCTTGTGCCGCCCACCGGGTTGGTGAACACCGACCGAGCCCGCACGTTGTACGGACACGCGGGAGACACCTGGATCGCCGCCATGTGGCGTGCCGATGATCTCGCCGACGCCGTCGTCGCCGAACGGGGGTCCGCCGCTCTGATCCGCCCTGTTCTCGCCGATGGCATCGGCTCGCTGGCCGAAGCGCCACCGGCACTGGTCGCGCTGTTCGACTCGATCGAGCGCGAACCGGACTGTCTCGACCACGATCGTTGCGACCGCGCCGCCGACGCCCTGGTGCGGCACTTCCCGGCCATGGCGATCGTGCTGGCGGCGGCCTCGCTGCTGCGCGGCGCGGGCAACAGCATCGCAGGCAAGCCGTTGGCGCTGACCGGACGGTACTCGACGATGCCGGGCGTGCGTTCGGTGGAGGTCGGCGAGTGGCTGCGTCGGGTGTTGACGCCGGGCGGAATGCGCCGTGACGGTGCGGGTTTCGCCTACACGGTGCGGGTGCGGATGATCCACGCGCACGTCCGGGCACATCTGCTGCGCAGCGGGACCTGGGAGCACGATGCGTGGGGTGTCCCGATTCCGCAGCCGTACATGGCATTCACGCTCGCCGAGTTCGGGCACATCGCGATCGAGGCGATGGGCACGCTCGGGGTTCGTTTCACCGCGGACGAACTCGACGACATCTATCACCTGTGGCGTTACGTGGGTCATGTGATCGGCATGGACGACGACCTGAATCCCCGAAACGAGGCCGATCACCGGCGGATCGAGGAACTGTACCGATTGACCTCGCCCGGCCCTGATGCCTACGACCGCGAATTCGTCACCGCGCTCAACGCCGAGTATCTGATTCCCGAGTTCGCCAACACCATGTCGTTGCCGCAGCGGTGGCGGGTGCCGGTCGCCACGGCCGTCATGGAGGGATACGAGCGGGTCTTCCTCGGTGATGCCGACGCCGACGCGCTCGGCATCCGTCATCGCCGGATCGCTCGGCTGCTCCCTCGATTATCGGGGGTCATGCATCTCATCAGCCGCGCACAAATCCGCCGCGCCGGCGGGCTCGACGAGTTCACCCGACGCGCCTATGCCGACCGGGACACCGAGATGGCGCGCATGCGTGCCGCCTACGCGATGACCCACGACATGGTCGATACCGCGCCGGACCGGGTGCCCGTCTGAGCATTGCCCGTGTGACGTCCGGTCGGTTCGTCGCTGATCGCGGTCACCGCGCCCGCGTCGAGGAGGCGCTCGAGGTGCAACTGCGCGGTCCGACGCTCCACCGATCGCACCCACGGGGCCTCGACATGTGGCCGATACACCAGCCGGTGTGCCACGATCTCGTCGAAAGTCCTTGGCTGTCGCAGGAACTCGAGTAGCCGTTCCTCGCGCTCGAGGATCCGGTCGCGATAGGCCGCGAGCCGGATACCGAACTCGGAACGCCCGGACACCACACCTTTGTGGTGGAAGGTTCCGTACCAGCGGGCGTCGATCCCGCCGACCCGGTCGATGGAGGCGAGGAAGTCATCGAGACTGGACCCGAGATCGCCGTACATCGGCCCGAACGACGTCAGGTCGATGTCGGCGACGTAGAGAAACCCGGCAGGCTCGATCAGCACGCCGCAGTGACCGGCGGTGTGTCCGGGCAGGTGGATGACCGTTGCGGTCTGGTCGCCGAGGTCGAAGGTGTGGCCGTCGGTCACACCCACGACGCCGTCACGCACGGCCGGCAGGTGGTAGTCGTCGGTCATCACCGTGGTCATCGCGTCGCGGAGATCCGGGTCGAGCCCGTAGCCGGCGATGAGGGTGTCGAGCGAGCCGACGGCGGCCGCGTCGTGAAGGTGGGCGAAGGTGTCGGCGGTGAAGTGCCGCAGCCCGGCGATGTGGTCCTCGTGCGCGTGACTGATCATCACCGCGTCGGCGCCGACTGGGTCGTCGTCGAGGGCGAGTGACGGATCGATCACCAGCACCGCGTCCGATCCGCGGACCACGACGGTGTTGCCGTACGGTACGACGCCGCCGTTACCCGCCGTCAGGACGTCGACCGCCCCGAAGCGGTTGACGGTGTACATCTCTCAGCCCTGCACGATCAGGGAGGCGACCACGCCGCCGTCCACGAGCAGATCGGTGCCGGTGACGAACGACGACTCGGGGCCGAGGAGGAAGGCGGCCGCGGCGGCGATGTCGGACGCGGTGCCCACCCGTCCGGTGCCCGAGCCCTCGATCATCGACCGCATCGTCTCCCCGCTGGCGCCGGCGAGTTCCTGGCGACCCATCGCCGTGGCGATCACCCCGGGAGAGATGCTGTTGATCCGGGCGCCGCGGGCGCCCCAGCTGCGGGCTGCCGCGCGCACGCGGATGTGGTTGGCCTGCTTGGCGATCCCATACGCCAGTGCCGGATTCGAGGCGACGTCACCCTGCAGGAAACCCAAGCCGAGCAGGTCCTCTGCGGCGGTGGCGGCCAATGCCGCGGCCTGATCGGCCGGCAGCGGCCCGAACATGTGCCCGGCCATGCTCGCGATCACCACACCCGCACCGCCGGGGGCGATGACCTCGCCGAAGACGTCCAGCGACAGGGCGACCCCGAGGAGATCGACTCGCAGGATCGCCTCCGCGCTCGCCTGCACCGGCGACAAACCGGCCGTGTGGACGACCTGGTCCACGGCGCCGAGCCCGGATGCATGCTCGGCCAGTGCCCGCAGCGAATCCGCCGACGCCACGTCCACCGGATGGCCGGACACGTCGAACCCCTCGCCGTCGAGGGCGTCGACCCGCGCGTCGAGAGCGGTCGCATCGGCATCGGCGAGCAGCACCCGCCGCCCGCCGCCCTGCCGGCGCGCGATGGCCACACCCATGCCCCCGGTTCCGACGACGACCAGCACACTGCGGCTCATTGCAGACCTTCTCACCGTTGACTTCAGATCACCTGACGCCGCCGAATCTTCCGGTCCCCGGCGGGGATGTCAAGGGCGGGATGAGATGGGCGATTTCCCGACCGTGGAGCTCGGTGCGATCCCGAGGCGTTGCGACCGGACGGGATACGCTGGCACTCATGCGTGTGGTGTCATCCGATGACCGATGCCCGTGTACCTCCGGGCTGACCTTCGGCGAGTGCTGCGGACCGCTTCTCGCGGGTCGGCGGCGCGCACCGACCGCGCAGGCATTGATGCGATCACGATTCACCGCGTTCGCCGTCGGCGATCGGGAGTACCTGCTTACCACCTGGCATCGACGTACCCGCCCCGGCGATCTCGAACTCGACGACGAGATAGACTGGTATCGCCTCGACGTCACCGAGACCTCCGGCGGCGGTCCGTTCGACGATGCAGGCGAGGTGTCCTTCGTCGCCCACCACCGAGCCGACGGAGCGCGCCGGACGATGTCCGAGCACAGTCGCTTCATGCGCGAGCACGGCCGGTGGTACTACGTCGACGCGCTCGGGGTGAGGTGATCGATCGGGGGTGACTCAGATTTCCTCGGCGAGCACGGTCGAGGCGATGCGGAATGCGGAATTGGCATCGGGCACCCCGCAATAGATGGCGCTCTGCAGGATGACCTCCTTGATCTCCTCGACGGTCAGTCCGTTGCGGCGGGCGGCGCGGATGTGCATGGCGAGTTCTTCGTGATGGCCGCGCGCGATCAACGCGGTGAGGGTGATCATCGACCGGCTGCGCCGGTCCAGTCCCGGGCGCGTCCAGACCGTTCCCCAGGCATAGCGGGTGATGAACTGCTGGAACTCCTCGGTGAGGTCGGTGATGGCGGCGTTCGCCCGGTCCACGTGGGCGTCGCCGAGAACCTCACGGCGGACCGTCATTCCGGCGTCGTAGGGATCGGTGTACGGATCGGTCACGAATGGGCCCCTTCGAGATAGCGGTGCGCGCGCGCCACGACGTCGTCGACCAGGATGTCGGTGGCGCCGAGATAATCCGGCGACGCCGCATGTCCCGCCAGTCGTGACATCGTGTCCTGCTCGGTCAGAATGCCCTGGGCCGATGCGAGATTGGCGGCGGCGCGGTCGGGATGGAACTGTACACCGATCAGCAACTGCGCGGACTGGGCGGCGGCGGTGACGGTGTGACGGCTCAGGGTGCGCAGCGTCGACCACTCGGCGTGCCAACCCCCGTCGGAGCGTTCGTCGATGCTCGCCGCCGACGCGGCATGCAGGGTCGCGGCGAGGCCCGGTGCGGCCAGCGCGGCCCGTCGGAGCAACACCGTGAGGACGGGATTGTTCTTGTGCGGCATCGTCGATGACCCGCCACCGCCGCCCTCGGTGAACTCGCCGATCTCGGGACGTCCGGCGATCGCCAGATCACCTGCGAGGTGCCCCCATGCGTCGCAGCAGGTCACCAGCGCGTCACCGATGCGGGTGGTGGTGGCGCGGGTGGTGTGCCACGGCGGTGAAGCTGCCAGACCCACGGTGCCTGCCGTTGCGGTCACCAGTGCCCGCGCGGCCTGCACCGAACCGGTCAATTCGACCGGTGCTGCGAGAGTGCCTGCGGCGCCACCGATCTGGACGGGAATCGGCGGGAGGGCGTCGAGGGTGTCGGCGGCGTCGAGGATGGCGGTCAGCCATACGCCGAACTTGCGTCCCGCGGTGCTCGGCAGTGCCGGCTGGGTCAATGTGCGCGTCAGCAGGGGAGCGTCACGGTGGGCCTCGATCAGTGCCTGTAGCGCCCGGACCTGCGTCCGCACGTGGTCCTCGACGCGGCGCAGGACGTCTCGCACACACATCATGAGTGCCGTGTCGAGGGTGTCCTGACTGGTCAGGCCCCGGTGCAGCCACCTTGCAGCGGTGTCGCCGGTGCGCGAGCGCAACAATGACACCAGGCCGCTGACGGGGTTGCCGTCGGCCTCGGCGTCCACGGCGATGGCCGTGAGATCGTCGGCCCCGACGAGTGGACGGAGGTCCGCTGCTGCCTCGGCGGGTGCCACACCGTTGCTGACAAGTGCTGTCAGCCAAGCGTTCTCGACCTCGATGAGGGCCCGCAAGAGCGCTTCGTCGCTCATCAGGTCGTCGGCGCGGTGATCGCCCGGCCAGAACAGATCGCTCAACGTCTACTGTCCCGGGTAGTGGAGGAAGACGGTCTCGTCGGCACCCTGTAAGCGCAGGTCGAAACGGAATCCGTCGGCATCGGCCGCCGCGATCAGGGTGGCGCGCCGATCCTCGGGTACGCCGGCCAGGAAAGGATCCGCCTCGGCGAGCGGACCTGGCAGGTAGGCGCGGGTGAACAGTCGATGCAGCAGGCCGCGACCGAACACGGTGATCAGGAAGTATGGTGCGGCGCCGTCGATCGGTCCGGGTTGGACTGTGCTGAACGAATATTCGCCGGCGTCATCGGTGGCGCAGCGTCCCCAGCCGGTGAAGGTCCACCCGTCTCGGCGAAGCGATCCGGCTCGCTGCACGACGGTGCCGTCGGCATCGGCCTGCCAGAGTTCGAGCAGCACGTCCGGGATGGGTTGGCCGTGGCCGTCGGTGACGAGTCCGTGCAGGCGGATCGAGCCGGGGGATCGTGGCGGCACCAGCTCGTTGTCGCCCTCGAAGGGCAGTGCGTACCCGTAGAACGGTCCGATGGTCTGAGCGGGTGTGGGCGGCAGCAGGGCGGTCATCAGTTCTCCTCGTCGTCGAGCGGGGTGCGATTGCTGCCGGTGAGCACGATGTCCCAACGGTAACCGGTGGACCATTCGTGACTGGTCACGTCGTGATCGTAGGCGGCGACGAGGCGCTCACGTGCCTTCGCGTCGACGATCGACTGGTAGATCGGGTCGAAGGGGAACAGCGGGTCGCCCGGGAAGTACATCTGGGTGATCATCCGCTGCGTGAAATCGGTTCCGAACAGCGAGAAGTGGATGTGCGCGGGCCGCCACGCATTGTGGTGGTTCTTCCACGGGTAAGGGCCGGGTTTGATGGTGGTGAAGCGATAGTTCCCGTCCTCGTCGGTCAGGCACCGCCCGACGCCGGTGAAGTTGGGGTCGATCGGCGCGTGGTGCTGGTCCCGCTTGTGGATGTAGCGCCCGGCCGAGTTCGCCTGCCAGATCTCCACGAGCTGGCGACGCACCGGCCGGCCCTGACCGTCGAGAACACGACCGGTCACCACGATGCGCTCACCGATCGGCTCGCCGCGATGCGCGATCGTGAGGTCGGCTTCGAGTTTGTGGACATCACGTTCGCCGAACACCGGCGAGGACAGCTCGAGGGTCTCCGGATCGGCGTGGTGCGGGTCCTTGGTCGGATGGCGCAGCAGGCTGCTGCGATAGGGCGGATAGTCCAGACGCGGCTGGGTCTCCTCGATGCCGGCGTGCTGATATGCGGTCTCGATCGCGGTGATCTCACCGCTGATCTCCCGCTGGCTCGCCGACGCGCTGTCGGGGTTGGTGTTGAGGGCTGTCATGTGGCTCACAGTAGGTCGGTCGGTGTGAACCGGGAAAGAGTAGGCTTCCGCTGAGCGGAAAGCGTGTGTCAGAAGGAGTGCTCATGGCCGGCAACACCTCGATCGCCGGGGCCACCGTCACCTCGCGCGTCCTGGCGATCATCGGGGCATTCGACGAGCGCCACCGAGTGCTCACGCTCAGCGAACTCGCCCGGCGCTCGGGGCTGCCGGTGGCGACGACGCACCGACTCGCGGCCGAACTCGTCGCCGGGGACGCGTTGGCCCGCCGTCCCGACGGCCGGTTCGTGGTCGGTCGACTCCTGTGGGAGGCAGGCCTGCGCGCACCGGTCACGGGCCGACTCAAGCAGGTCGCGGAGCCGTTCCTGCACGACGTCTATGCGGCGACGCTGGCGACCGTGCACCTCGCGGTTCGCGATGGAGCCCAGGTGCTCTATGTGGAGCGGATGGCCGGGCGTGCCTCGGTGCCGATCGTCAGCACCGTCGGCAGTCGGCTCCCGTTGCACTGCACCGGCGTCGGCAAGGTGCTGTTGGCGCACGCACCGGATGATGTTGCCGCAGAATCGATGTCGAACCTGGTGCGGATCACCGCGCACACCATCACCTCGCCGGATGTCCTCGCACGTCAACTCGAGGACATCCGGGCACGCCGATACGCCACCACCAGCGAGGAGATGTCGCCCGGAGCCTGCTCGCTGGCCGTGCCGGTGATACCGGTCAGCGATCCGACGTCGGTGGTCGCGGCCATCGGGGTCGTGGTACCCACGCTCAAACGGGACCGCAATCGGCTGCTCGCGGCGCTGCAGGTCGCCGCGAGTGGTATCGGGCGGCAACTGTGATCGCCGTGCTCACGCGGGAACGGCACCCGGCACGTGTCTGTGGGCCATCATGACAGGGTGACCTCGACGACGGCAGAGGTGCCGCAGCGACCGGCTACGGTATCGGTCGCCGGCATCGCCGTGCTGCTCGTCGTCGTTCTGCTCGCCCTGTCGGGCCGTTACGGGTATCACCGCGACGAGCTGTACTTCCGGGTCGCCGGCCAACATCCGGCGTGGGGGTATGTCGACCAGCCGTTCATGACGCCGATGCTCGCGCGTGTGGGAATCGCGGTGTTCGGGGACTCGCCGCCGGGGCTGCGCGTCCTCCCGGCACTTCTCGCGGGGTCGACCGTGCCCATCGTGGCGTTGCTCGCGCGGGAATTGCGGGCCGGCCCGCCAGCGCAGGTGCTGGCCGCCGTCAGCGCGATGGTTCTGCAGGGTGGGCACATGTTGTCGACTCCCACCACCGACGTGCTGACCTGGTTGGTGATCTCACTGCTGGTCGTCCGGATGCTGCGGTGCGCGGAACCACGCTGGTGGGTGCCGATCGGGTTGGTGAGTGGGTTGGCGGTGGACAACAAACTCACGGTCGGGATTCTGCTCGGTGCCATCACGGTGACGTTGCCCGTCGTCGGGCCGCGCGTCGTGCTGCGTTCGTGGTGGCTGCCCGTTGGCGCGGTACTCGCCGTTCTCGTGGCCCTGCCGACCATCGGATGGCAAGTGGTACATGACTTTCCGCAGGGACGGGTCGCGTCCTCGATCGCCGGCGATGACGGGTTCACCGATCGGGTGCTGTTCGTGCCGATGCAACTGGTGCTGCTCGGCCCGTTGATCGTGCCCCTCTGCGTGGCGGGGTGGTGCGCGCTCTGGCACGATTCACGGATCCGATATGCCAGGCTGTTCGCTCCGGCCTACCTCCTGGCGGCCGTCGTCGTGATCGTGGCCGGCGGCAAGTTCTACTACACCGCAGGCCTTCTGCTCGTGCTCATGGCGGCCGGTGCGCAACCGGTGGTGGAGTGGGCACGTACGCCCACCCGACGACGGCTGCTCGTCGCCGGGTCGATCGTCACCGTCGTCTCGAACGCCGTGATCGCGCTGCCGGTGCTACCGGTCGGCCTGGTGGGAATCGTCAACCCGGTCAACAAGGAACAAGGCGAACAGGTGGCGTGGCCGGAGTTCGCCGCAGCGGTCGACAGCGTGTGGTCGGCGATCCCGGCCGATCAGCGTGAGCGCGCCGTGGTGGTGACCGCCAATTACGGCGAGGCCGGGGCGATCGAGCGCTTCGATTCCGGGCTGCCGGTGTATTCGGGACACATGAGCTACTACGACTGGGGCCCGCCGCCCGACGCGCGAACCGGGCCGGTCCTGCTGATCGATCACCTCGGTGACACCGGACTCCGGGACCTCGTCGGATCATGTTCACTCGCAGTACGTTTCCGGAACCACGAGCACCTCGACAACGACGAGGACGGCGTCGGCATCTGGCGATGCGACCCGCCGCACGAGCCGTGGTCGCAGGTGTGGCCGCGCTTCCGGCACACCTGAGGGTCTCCTCATGCATTGCCGTGTCGCAGAATCCATTCGATCAATGGCGTGGTGGTCCGCCAGTCGACCCGAACGCGGTCGACGAGATCGGCGGTATGGATGACCGGATCGAACCCGTAGTCTCGCATGACCGTGATCGTCTTGTGTCGCAGCAGATCGATCCGCGGATGATCCCGGTCGAATCCCCGCGGCGCGGTCTTGAGCTTGTCGCCGCCGACTTCCCAACCCGCGTCGGACACCTCGCCGACGATCCGCTCCAGCTCGGTTCCGCTGCGTTCGTTGACGATCGCGGCGCGGATGGCGGTGAGCCGGTCGGCCGAGGTGTCGTAGATACCCCCGCCGACCCGGACCCCGGGCGCACCGATCTGCACGTAATACCCGGTGGCCGGCGCGACCGCGACGTATGCGCCCTGATGGGTCTTGTAGGGAGATTTGTCCTTGGCGAACCGCACATCCCGATACGGCCGGAACAGTTTGGCCTCACCGAATTCCTCGGCGAGGTCTGCGGTCAGCGCAGCCATCGGTTCGGCCACGGCCGAGGAGTACGTGGCCTTGTGCGCCGTCCAGAATGCCTTCGTGTTGTCGATCTCGAGATCGTCGTAGAAGTCCAACGCAGCCTCGGGAAAACCGGTGAAGCCCATGACGTCAGCTTAGGGTGCCGACCGTGGCTGCGGTCGTCACAGCCGAGCGAGCTGGTCGATGTCGTCGAGAAAATCCGCCACCACGTCGGAGGCGACGGTCGCTCGCGTCGCCGAGAGGGCGTTGAGGTAATCCGCGGTGGACGGACCGTCGGACTTGTCCGGTGCGTCGTCGCGCAGGGCCCGTTCGAGTGCGTCCTGTGCTGCGCGCCGGGCAGCGTACTCGATATCGGCAGGCGTCAGACCGTCGCTGGCTGCCACGAGGCGTTCCACGTCGACGCCGCGCGCCGCGGGCGGCAGATACCTGTTCCAGATGGCCGCCCTGGCCTCCTGATCGGGAAGACCGATCGGGATGACGTAGTCGAATCGTCCGTGCCGCAGGAACGCCGTGTCGAGTGCACGGATGAAATTCGTGGCACAGATCAGCAATCGGCCAGGGCTGGAACGGAATTCGGGAATGAGTTTGAGCAGTTCGTTGGTCACGCCCTGTCCGGCGTGGGCCGGTTCGCCGGTGCGTCGGGACGCGATCTCCTCGACTTCGTCGATGAACACGACCACCCGGTTGATCTCCGCGATACGACCGAAGGTGTCCCGTAACCCCGATGCGAGGCCACCTCCGTCCACCGCCAGCCGAGAGGGGAAGACCTCGACGAACGACCAGCCGAGTCGCGCGGCGACCGCCTTGGCAAAGGTGGTCTTGCCGGTTCCCGGTGGTCCGAACAGGATCACCGCCCGCGGTGGCACGACGCCGAACCGCACGGCGAGATCGGGCCGGTCGAGCGGGGTGATGAGCCGCAGTTCGAGGAGTTCTTTCTCGCGGTGCATGCCACCTACCGCAGTCCACAGATCCGGTGGGAGAGTGTGGCCGCCCAGCTCACGGAGCACGGCGAGTTCATGCGCACTGACGGTGACCATCCGCTCCAGATAGCGCAGGTTCTCCCGTGCGGAGAAGCCCTCGCGCACATAGTCGTCGAAACGGGCCTCGTCGCTGGACACGATCGCCGAGAGGCGGTCGAGCCCCAACGGTCCCATCTTGCGAGCCAGATGATTCACCAGCGCGCTCGCCACCGTCGAATCGTGACGGCTCGGTGTCACACCGAAGAACACGATCCACCCCTGAGCATGCGCGGCCCGGCCGACGATCGCGCCGACGACGGTCTCGTTGTCGTCGACAGCCACCAGAGCATGATCCTCACGGCAGGACGCGAGCACCTCCGACAGCGAATAGACGGCATCGGCGGGGCGCGTGACGGTCCGCTCCCAGAGATCGACGATCCCGTCGATGTCTCCCGGATGGAAATCCCGGGTGTGCGGTGGTGACGGTGTCGGGTCATCGCTGATCGTGGAACTCATGTTCTGCCTTCCGCTGTGTCGACGAATCGCCACAGCCTAGGGGTTACCCGCGGGTTGGACCAGCGAATTCCGAGGTGCCCGGAGAGCGGCATTCGTGCTGGTGGACGGCGTCGTGACGAGGAGCCGGACCGTCGACGATTTCGGTGGGACGGCCCCATGGGTCCAAAGATGTGCTCATAGTGGAGGTGAGGGCGGTGCCGTACGGGCACGCCCCGTTCGAGGAAGGATCACCGATGGCACTCGATGACGACGACATCACCACCTCCGGCCCCGGCGGTGAGGGACCGGCCGACGGCGGCTCCAACCCCGGTGGCCACGACGGCGGAGCCGACGGAGCCGCCGGTGGGGGAGAGGGGCCTGCCGACGGTGGTTCCAACCCGGATGGCCACGATGGCGGAGCCGACGGCACCGCAGACGGTGAAGGTCCGGCCGACGGTGGCTCCAACCCCGGTGGCCACGACGGCGGAGCCGACGGAACTGCCTGAGCGACAGCGATGTTGGAACGCTGCATCGCGATCGACCCCGATGTGTTCGCTCGCGAGCATTGGGGTCGATCGCCGTTGCTGAGTCGCGCGGTGAATCTACCGCGCGACTTCGTCGACCTCCTCTCACCCGCTGCCGTCGACGAACTCCTCGCCGAACGCGGCGTGCGCACGCCCTTCATCCGCATGGCCAAGGAGGGCACGCTGCTCGCCCGCGAGAGATATGTGGGTCCGGCGGGTTTCGGGGCCGAGATGCCCGACCAGGTGGACTCGGCAAAGGTGTTGGCGCAGTTCGCCGACGGAGCCACGATCGTCCTACAGGGACTACACCGGCTGTGGCCCCCGGTCATCGACCTCGTCCGTGGCCTCGTCGACGATCTCGGTCATCCGGTGCAGGCCAACGCCTATGTGACCCCGCCCAGCAATCGGGGATTCGATCCCCACTACGACGTCCACGATGTGTTCGTTCTCCAGATCTCCGGCGAGAAACATTGGACCGTGCACGCACCGGTGCACCTCGATCCGGTGGACTCGCAACCATGGACCGACCATCGCGAGGACATCGAGCGGCGGACCGACGACCCGCCCGTCATCGACACCGTCCTGCGCAGCGGCGATGCGCTCTATCTGCCCCGGGGTTGGGTACATTCGGCCCGGGCGTTGGGCACCACGTCGATCCATCTCACCATCGGCACCGCCGCACTCACCGCGCTCGATGTCCTCGGAGCAGTGGTCGAACAGCTCACCGAACTTCGTGAATTACGCGAATCATTGCCCATGGGAATCGATCTCACCGATCCGGACGCGACTGCGGCGCTGGTCGGCAAGACACTGTCCGCAGCCCTCGAGGCGGTGCGGGACCGCTCCACGGAGATCGAGTCGGGGGCCGCCGAGATACTCGCCCACCGGCACGCCGATCGCACCCGGCCGGCGTCGGTACGTCCCCTCGCGACGGGGGAGGCGTTGTCGAACCCGGCATCGGTGGGTACGGTGCAGTGGCGACAGGGGCTGGCCGCAGTGGTGGTCGAGGTCGCCGGCCGCGTCGAGCTCCGCCTCCCGGATCGGACAATGAGCTTTCCCGGATTCTGCGCGGACGCTCTCGTCGAGGTGCGTCGCGGGACAGCGGTGCGCGGCGACCGGCTACCGGGACTCGACGCCGCCGACGGGGAAATCCTGCTGCGTCGGCTGCTGCGCGAGGCGGTCGTCGTACCGGCGCCCAGAAGTACTGAGACAGAACAAGAGTCATGACCGATCGCCGCCCGTGCAGTGATCAGTCCCTCGCTCGTGACGATCCGATGTACGGTACCGCGTCGGCGGGCTCCTCATGGCTGCTGCTCGAACTCTCCGGTCCGTGGGGGCCGTCGGCATTCCTCACCTCGCCGTCGGTCCTCGACCCCGACCTGGGACGCGCCATCGTGCGCCGCGTCGAGTCGGCGGGAATGCGGATCGTCGCGATCCGCAGACCGGGCCGACGACCACCGACACCTCGATGGCGGTGGTTCGTCGTCGACGCCCGCCCCGGACACGAATCGGTGCGTCGTGGTGAGGTATCGGGTCCGGCCGACTATGTGGACCTTGCGCTCAACGGGTCGGCCGGTGAGGTCTCCCGCGATCCCGTCGTCGCGGTCTGCGCCCACGGCAAACACGATCAGTGCTGTGCGGTGCGCGGTCGTGCCGCCACCGCCGCGATCGCCGAGGCCTATCCCGAATGGACATGGGAGTGTTCGCATCTGGGCGGTGATCGCTTTGCCGCGACGATGCTCGTGCTTCCGCACGGACTCTGTTACGGGCGGGTCGATTCGGCAACCGATCCCGCGATGCTGATCCGGCACTATACGGAAGGACGACTGGTCGACTCGTTGCTTCGTGGCCGTACATCACTGCCGCACGCGGTACAGGCGGCCCAGCATTTCGTGCGTGAGCAGACCGGCGAGGATCGGATCGATGCGCTCGAGCCGCTCGATGTCCGGCACGAGGACCACCGCATCATCGTGGCCCTGACAGGTCCGCACGGACCGATCGAGGTCGTGCTCACCGAACACCTCACCGATCCGCTGTACTCCAATTGTTCTGCGCGCGTGGCGGGTCGGGTGCGCCAGTTCGTGCTGGTGTCGATCGCCGGGCTGTCGTCGGAGAGCTCAGATGCCGGCGAGTTCGCGTGACTCGCCGAGCTCCATCGTCTCCAGTGGTGTTGCGGTCAGCGAGTTCTCACCCAAGAACATGCCGGTCGTCGACTTGCCGGCATCGCTGAGCATCAGGTCATGAATGGCGATGCTGCGCTGCGGTTTCACCGCCCGCACATAGTCGATGGCCTGCTCGGTGGAGATCCACGGTCCACTGACCGGTAGGAGCAGGGTGGTGATCGGTCGTCCGGGGTTCAGGTAGGCGTCACCGGGATGGAAGACGGTGCCGTCGATCAGGAAACCGATGTTGTCGACCACGGGGATCTCGGGATGGATCACTGCATGATCGGTGACGAATGCCTCGACCGTGAATCCGGCGATGTCGAGGGTCTGATCGGTCGAGATCGCATGTACCTGGTCGGCGACCTCCGAGAGGGGCTCGGCGATCGAGGCCGGGCCGTACAACTGCAGCTCGGGGTGATCACGCAGGGCCGCAAGGATCTTCTCGACATCGAAATGGTCGAAGTGCTCGTGGGTGATCACGACGGCGTCGGCGTCGGCCAACAGTTCCGCGGCATTCGGCGTGAAGGTGCCGGGATCGACGAGGAGCGTCGAGCCGTGATCGGTCACGGTGATGGTGGCGTGGGTGTGCTTGGTGAGAAGCATGACGACCTCCGATGATCGGAAAGCTGGTGGGACTGCCATCGACACTACTGTCGTGGAGGAGGTTGTCGAGTCCGGGTCCGGCCGTACAGGGCAGGGACGCGATACGGACAAATACCTCGAAAAGGGTTAGGGTGAACGCTTTTTCGTCATCGCCGGCAGTATGTCCGACTGACGTCGGGCACCGTCGGTTGTGAGAGGATCAGACGATGGGCGACACGGGCGATGGACGGCGTGTCCGACCCGGTCGCGCAGGTCGGACCCGAGGCCGTCGAGGACCGGTGACGATCCTGTTCGGCCTACTGATCCCGGTGGTCGTGACGGGGTGTCTGATCGCCGGGGGGATCAGCATGGTCACCGCTGCGACGACATGCGCAGGAGAACCGATGACCACCACCGAGGAGTGTGTGCACTTCGGTCGGGAAGGTGAGGAACTCATCGACAAGGGCGATCCGCTTCCGCCGCACGCCTCCAATGTGTCCGACCGGAGTCACGAGGCCAGATCGAATCGGGTATTCGGCGGATTCCTGATCGCGATCGGGGTGGGCTTCGGTGCCTTCTACCTGACCGCGGTGGGTCGCCCGCTCGTGCAAGCATATCGGCGGCGGCGCAAGCGAAGGGGCTGACGGTCCGCACAGAGCACAGAGCACCGAGCGCCGGTCCCGGCCGATGGTCGTGACTTCTATGTCGGGAAAGCGTACTTTACGATCCGTTTACCTTTGGTGACATCGTCGACCCATCACCGGCCTAATCTCACCACTGCGTACACCGTCGGTACGCCTTGTTCAGTGAGAAGAAACAGTTCGCGTGCCGGGAGGTTCGATTTGTCCACCGAGGTCACCGACGCCATCACCACGATGGCGTCGGTCAACAACGAGTTCTTCTACTGGGTCTCCATCGCATTGATGATGTTGATCCACGCCGGGTTCCTGGCGTACGAGGTGGGCGCCTCGCGGTCGAAGAACGTATTGGCCACCGCCATGAAAAACCTGCTCGCCTTCGCCACCATCGTGGCCTCGTTCTACTTCGTCGGGTGGTTCCTCTACAACGCGATGCCCAGCGGTTTCATCGAGTTCAGCGATGCCGCCAAGGCCGCGCTTCCGTGGAGCGACAACATGGGACCCAACGTCGAGGACTCGGCCAGCGGCATCTTCTGGGGTGCGTTCGCCCTGTTCGCCGCGACGACCGGCTCCATCATGTCCGGAGCGGTGCTGGAGCGAATCCGCACCAGCGCATTCCTCGTTCTCACCGTGCTCGTCGGCTCGGTGGTGTGGATCATCGGCGCGGCGTGGGGTTGGCACGGCGCCGGCTGGATGCTGACGAAATTGGGGTTCCATGACGTCGGAGCTGCCGGTTGTGTGCACATGATCGCCGGATTCGCCACTCTCGGAATACTTCTCAACCTCGGTCCACGCATCGGCAGGTTTCGCGCCGACGGGTCGGCGGTCACCATCCGACCCCACAATCTGCCTCTGACGATGCTCGGCCTGATGTTGATCTTCACCGGATTCTTCGGCTTCCTGATGGGCTGTGTCATCTACGGGCCCGGCGGTTACGCGACGATCTACGGAAGCCCGACCACGTTGTCCGCGTTCGCCTTCAACACGTTGATGGGTCTGGCCGGTGGCATCATCGGCGCCTACCTGACCTCGCGCGGCGAGCCGTTCTGGACGATCTCCGGCGGGCTGGCCGGGGTGATCGGCGTCGCGTCGGGCATGGATCTCTATCACCCGGCACTGGCGTTCATCATCGCCCTGGGTGCAGGAGCGTTGATCCCGTTCATCGGAAAACTGTTGGAGAAGTTCAAGATCGACGACGTCGTCGGTGCGGTCTCGGTCCACGGGGGTATCGGATTGTATTCGGTGCTCATGGCCGGGGTGTTCCTGGCCGGCTACCCCAACACCGACGGCAACCCGTCGATCTCGTTCTGGGGACAGGTCGTGGGCGCGCTGACCTTCGTCGCGCTCGGCTTCATCCCCGCCTACCTCGTGTCCCTTGCCCTGAAGAAGGTGGGGATGCTGCGCATTCCACCCGAGGTGGAGGAGCAGGGACTC
The DNA here is from genome assembly GCF_029269935.1 of Gordonia sp. N1V. Taxonomy (NCBI): domain Bacteria; kingdom Bacillati; phylum Actinomycetota; class Actinomycetes; order Mycobacteriales; family Gordoniaceae; genus Gordonia; species Gordonia sp. N1V. The sequence goes on along the minus strand of NZ_JARJDD010000001.1, from coordinate 69,201 downwards.
GACCTCACCGAGGTTCCCGCCACGCCGTATCCCGAGGGCATTCCGGTCACCGTCATGCGCACCACCGACGAGTTGCTCGTCGCCACCGAGGAGGTCAAGTAAATGTTCAGTCCCATCGAGTCCTACGACGGAGCCTCTGTGGTGTTCACCTTCGGCGGGTTCTCCGTCGGGGTGTGGATCGTCTTCGTGCTCGCGGTGCTCCTGTTCGTCGCCTTCTTCGTCCGCATGGTGCGTCACGAGAATCACGCGTACAAGTCGATCATCGAGAACACGCCCGTGGAGAGGGGGCCGGCGGCCGAGGGAGAACCGCCGGCCTACTGACCCTGAGGCCCGTCGTCAGCCGGCCGGTTCGTCGACGATTCGGTAGTCGGCAGAGGTTGCCCCGTGCTCGGCCGTCGCGACCACCAGGACCAGCGCGCCGTAGGGGTCACGCCACGACGAATGGGTGCGGCGTAGTTCGGCGGTCGGCACTTGTGTTGTCGCCGTGAATGAATGGTCGTCGCGGTCGACCTCGACCGCCGAGCCGTCGACGAACACCTGCACCATCGGGGCATCGGTGCTGCCGGTGACCTCGATGACGGTGACGTCGCCATCGCCGCGAGCTGTCGCGGTCATCGTGAGTTCGGGGGCGGCACCGGCGGCGAGGGTTCCCGGCCGGGTGAGTGCGGGCAGCTCGGGGGTTCGCGGTGGCGCCGTACGCCGACTGGTCCGGTGCTCGAAGGCCCACCCGTAGGCGAGCAGCGCGTTGTCGGTGTAGGCGCGGCCGGCGAACGTCAGGTTCACCGGCATGCCGATATCGCTCATCGTCCCCATGGTGACGTTGACCGTCGGAATGCCGTAGTGCCTGATCATGGTGTTGCCCGTCGACACCCACACCCCGTTGGCCATGGCGTGATCGTGGGCCTGCGGGTCGGTGTCGGCATCGGCGGTCCCGACGTCGAGAGCCGACGGGAACACCAGGGCATCGAGCCCCAGCTCGTCGAGCCAGTCCTCGAAGTCGATGCGGCGCAGTTCTTCCAGGCCCCGCACGCCGTCAGCGAGGTCGGGGATCTCGGTCAGCGGTGTGATGCCTTGCGCTGCGCGGTGGGGGTACTCGCTGATATCGAGGTTGTAGCGTGCGTAGTAGCCGTCGAGCGGGTCGGGGATCGCGCCGTCGGGTAGCGGGAAGATCAGCTCGCCCTTGACATCTTCCAGGCGGTGCAGAGCCGGATCACCGGTGGCCTGCAAGAAGTCATCCCACGCCCAGGTGGTGAGATCCCACATCTCGGCGTCGAAGAAGCCGGCAGGCAGGATGCCCCGCGCGTAGCCGTCCTGTGCGCCGGGACGGTCGAGTTCGTAATTGGTCAGCGCCGGGAAGTCGACGTCGACCACCGTGGCACCGGCGGCCTCGAGATCGGCGCGGGCTCGCTCCCACAGCTGCAGCACCGACGGCCGCGGCGTGATCGGCCACCCGGCCTGATCGTCCTGCCCGAGAATGATGCGTGGTACACCGAAACGTTTGCCGCGCAACGCGTCCCCGTCGCGCAGGTCGAGGTAGGAAGCAGGCCGAACCTGGGATGCGGCGGGCAGGTTGACCCACGGCTGGGTCCGCCAGAAGTCGCCGCGGGTCTGCGGATCGTCGTCGACCAGCACGTCGAGCAGCGCCAGCATGTCGTCCATCGTGCGGGTGTGCGGCACCACCACGTCCATGGTCGGTGTCAGCGGCCAGTTACCGCGAACCGAGATGACACCCCGGGAGGGGGTGTAGGCGGCCAGCGCGTTGTTGGACGCCGGCGACCGTCCGCTCGACCAGGTTTCCTCGCCGAGGCCGAAGGCGGCCATGCTCGCCGCCGTCGACACGCCCGATCCGTTCGACGACCCCGACAGGTACGCCGCCGCGAGATAGTCACCGTTGTAGGGACTTTCGGCCCGGCCGTAGACGCCGCGCTGCATGCCTCCGTTGGCCATCGGCGGCATGTTGGTCAGGCCCACACAGATCGCTCCGGCCGCGCGCAGTCGCTCAATGGTGAAGGCGTCGTCGCCCGCGATCAGGTTCTCGAACGCCGGAGAACCCGCCGCCACCGACAATCCCGCAACCCGGTAGCTGTCCTTGGCGGTATAGGGAATCCCGTCGAACGGGCCGAGTGTCTCACCGCGAGAACGTCGTTCGTCGGAGGCTCGAGCCTCGGCGAACATGTCCGGATTGAGCACCGGGACCGCGTTGAGTGCGGTGCCGTGGTGATCGTAATACGCGACGCGGTTGAGGTAGGCGGCGACGAGCTCGACGGCGGTCACCCGGCCCTGCGCGAGTGCCCGGCTCAGCTCGGCGATCGACGACTCCACCAACGGCGGAGTCTGTGTGCGCGGAGTGCTCTCCAGACGGCTGGTCATCAGAGATCCCCGACGGCCGGCTGCTGCTGAGTGATGCAGTGGATTCCGCCGCCACGCGCCAGGATCTCCCGCGCGTCGATGGTCACGACTCGTCGTCCGGGATACACGGAGGCGAGGATCTCGGCGGCGCGCTCGTCGGCGGCGGGTTCGCCGTAGCCGCAGGCGATCACCCCGTCATTGACGACGAGATGGTTGATGTAGCTGTAATCGACGAATCCGGTCTCGTCGCGAATCGCGTCGGGGGCGGGCAGGTCGACGATGTCCCATTGGCGCCCCGCTGCATCGGTGGTCCCGGCGAGGAAGTCCCGGAGCTCGCGCATCACGACGTGGTCGGGGTGTTCGGGGTTGGGCTGCTGGTGCAGGAGCAGCGTGCCGGGGGAGGGGATGGTCGCGACCATGTCGACATGTCCGCGGGTGCCGAAGCGCTCGTAATCGCGGGTCAGACCGCGTGGCAGCCAGATCACGTTATGCGCGCCGATCGTGCGGGCGAGTTCGGCCTCGACGGTCTCTTTGGTCGCGTACGGGTTTCGGCCGGGATCGAGCTGCACGGTCTCGGTGACCAGGACGGTGCCCTCGCCGTCGACGTGGATCGCGCCGCCTTCCTGGACGAGCATCGAGCTGATGACCGGCACGCCCGCGGCTTCGGCGACGACGCGGCCGATGCGGCGGTCGTTGTCCCATTCGGCCCACTCCTGGGCGCCCCAGCCGTTGAAGGTCCAGTCCACGGCGGCGAGGTGTCCCGCACCGTCGGTGACGAAGGTCGGGCCGATGTCACGCATCCAGGCGTCGTCGAGTTCGGCCTCGATGATGTCGACGGCTGCAGTGAGCATCGTGCGTGCGCGGGAGGTCTCGGTCGGGTCGACGACCACCGTCACCGGTTCGAACTCGGAGACCGTGTTGGCCACCGTACTCCAAGCGGCATAAGCGGTTTGGGCGTCGGCGGCGCTCTCGGCGAGGGTGGTGTTGGCCCTCGGGAAGGCCATCCACACACGGTCGTGCCGAGCGGTCTCGGCGGGCATGGTCCACGACACTTGATGTTCCCCTTGCTGGTCCGATATTGATCTAGTGGTCAATAACTGTCGAGAGTAGGCGGTTGCCGACGCGCGAGTCAAGGGTTTCCGAGAAATATTGACGGACCGATCAATAGCTATTGACTGTGTGATCAACAAGCTACATGATCGCTGTCACACCCCGACCCGATCGGGTCGGGGTTTCGAACCAGCCGAGGAGTACCGCCATGACGCCTGCACCATCCGAGCCCGACCAACCCGACGGCGCCGAGGTGATCGCCGACCCGACCGACCGGGTCGGACGGATCGAGGAGTCCGGTGTCGACTACCTGCCGGAGAGCCAGCGAGACTCCAGCCCCCGCAACGTGTTCGCCGTCTTCGCCGGCGGCAATCTGGGCTGGACGATCGCCGTGTTCGGCTGGGTCTCGATCCAACTCGGACTCGACTTCTGGGGAGCTGTGATCTCGACCGTCGTCGGCGCCCTCATCGGGACCGTCGTCGTGCTGCCGCTGGCCGGCGTCTCGCCGCGGACCGGAACCAACATGACCGTTTCCAGCGGGGCCTTCTTCGGCATCCGGGGCCGGCTCATCGGATCGGCGCTCTCGCTGGTGATCGCCATCGTCTTCGCCGCCATCACCGTATGGACCAGCGGCGACGCTCTCGTGGCAGCAGCGCATCGCCTGGTGGGTCTGCCGCAGAACCCCGTCATGCTGGGGGTGGGGTACGCGGTGGTCTCGGTCGTGATCGTGGCCGTCGCACTGTTCGGCCACGCCACCATCGTGGCCATGCAGAAGTTCCTCGTACCCGTGGCCGGGGCGGTCTTCGTGCTCGGCTTCGTGGCGTTCGCGCCGACCTTCGATGTGCACAGCGCCACCGGACATTTCGCGGTCGGCGGCTATTGGTCGACGATGGTGCTCTCGACGGTGCTCGCCACCGCCGGGCCGATCTCCTACGCGCCGATCATCGGCGACTACACCAGGCGTATCTCGATCAAACGCCACAGTGATTCGTCGATCCGGTGGGCGTTGTTCGCCGGCTTGATGTTCGGCACCCTGCTGCCCGCGGTCCTGGGCGCCTTCGCGGGATCGGCGATGACGGTGAACTCGGGGGAGTTCATGGCCGACCTGGTGTCGTCGTCGCCGTTCTGGTTCCTGATCCCCATCCTGATCGTGTCGATTGCGGGTGGTTTCGGTCAGGGCGTGATGTGCATCTACGCGACGGGACTCGACCTGGAGACCTTCTTCCCCCGGCTCAAGCGGGTCCACACCACGGCGCTCGCGGCCGCAGTGGCGGTCGCCCTGCTCTACGTCGGTGTCTTCGTCCTCGACGCCGTCGATGCGATCACCGCGGCAACGGTGGTGGTCAATGCGGTGGCCACACCATGGGCTGTCGTCATGGTCGTCGGCGCGCTGCGCACCCGCACCTACGATCCGTTTGACCTGCAGGCATTCGCTCACGGACGCCGTGGTGGACGGTACTGGTTCGTCCGGGGCTGGAATCCGGCAGCCGTCGCGGCGTGGGTCGGAGGTTCGGCCTTCGGACTGCTGAGCGTGCAGACGGATCTGTATTCGGGGCCCCTCGCCGGCATCTTCGGGGGCATCGACCCCAGCGCGATCGGGTCGGGCGTGGTGGCGGCCATCATCTACCTTGGACTGGTGATGATGTCGCGACAGCGTATGGAGGTTCTCGACGCTCCCGCCTTGGCGACTCCGGCCGGACCGGAGCCCGCATGAGCAGATCGTCGAGTGCGGTCCGACCGCGCGCCGCGCGAAAGTCGCCCGAGGAGCGCGCGGAGGAGATCCGTTCGGCTGCATGTGAACTCGCCCGCAGTGACGGACTCCCCGTGCTGACCCTGCGGTCGGTGGCCGCCCGGATCGGTGTCGCCCCGGCGCTCGTGGCCCACTACGAGCCGAGTATGGACGAACTCGTCGCCGCCACCTTCACCACCGTGACCACCGCCGAGGTCGACGAGATCGCCGAACTACTTGCCGAGGCGCCGTCCGCCACCGACAAGCTCCGTCGACTCGTCGCGACACTGCTGGAACCCTCGCGCGACGACGTGACCACGGTGTGGGCCGACGCCTTCAGTCTGGGCCGCACCAACGAATCACTCGCTGCCGCGGTGCGCGCCGTGATGGACACCTGGCAGGCGCTCGTGGTCGGGGTGATCGAGGAGGGCGTCGCGTCGGGGGAGTTCACCACCGATGAGCCGGCGGATGTGGCATGGCAATTCCTCGGCATGGTCGACGGTGTCAACGCGCACGCCCTGGTGCACTACGCCGGCACACCCGACCGCGGACGCCTCGTATGCCGCGCCCTGGAGAACGAGCTCGGCCTCGCTCACGGCACGCTACGAATCAAGAGCGGAATGTCTTCGGAGACAACCGAGTAGGTCTGCACTACCGTGTTCGTGCCGAACGGATCGTTGTCGTGGCGTTGGCCGTGGCCACGAGCGTGCCGCTCGGAGTGAGCAATTCGCCGGCAAGGAACGCGATGGTGTTGCCCTGTTCGCCCAGGTCGGTTCAACGAGCGCGTCCTCGAAAACTACGAGAATGCGTGCGTTGTTACTCGTTAGAGCGTTTCGGATGTCAAGCTGCCGTCAGCGTCAGCCCCTGGGACTACCGCGAGCATGTCCTCTCCGACCTGGCAGTTGATCGTTGGCGAGTGTGAGTTGCCGGTGGTGCTCGAGCCTGTGTAGATGGCTCGGTCTGCCCGACCTCGGGTGTCCACCTGCGTTCGGTGCGCCTTCGGTGGCTAGGACGAGGGGACGGCGCTGGATGGAACCGGAGGGTTCTGGTGACTCTCGCTTCAGGTCTTCGATCCCGCCATGGTAGTTGTGAGCCGGGGGCCTTTGCCTCTCGGTGCCGACCTCTAGTGTCGCCGTCATGGTCATGCAGTGGGTCAGGTGCATCAGCTGTCGGAAGTCTCTTACTGGTGGCCGTAAGGCCGTAAGGCATCACGTCCAGGTGTGTATGGCGCGACGTGCTCGACATACCAACGCGCAGTGAGTCGACCTTGTCGCTACGTGATCATCGAACAGATCCAGGCGATGGCGACGGTCGTGGCCACTGTTGAGATGCCGCCGACGATGACGCCGACCGCGGGGTGTCGACGCATCCATTCGTACGTCGCGCTGTTTGGTTGCAGCCGGTGCCTACCTGTCACTAGTTCAGTTTAGCGAACTGGGAATGGTCGCTATTGATTTGTTCCTGGTCGCCGCGGGCGCAGCCCTGCCGGAGCGCTCGACGCGGAGACGCCGGCTCTCGGTGACCATGGCGCGTCGGGCAGACGCGCGAGCCTGTTGACCTCTGCGAATCCCGTTGCGGGTGTCATTTGCGACGGCCCACCTCGGTTCGGTTGGGTGGGGCTTGGCGTACCTGCCGGGAATCGGACCCGGACCGTTGGGCGCCACCCAAAGGACTACGCCGCCAAGCCGGTTGCTGAGAGTGATTGTGCAGCAACAGAGTTGGCGGACAAGTGGCTTAGGGAGCCAAGAACTCGGGGCTAAGTGACTGGTAGACCGTGCGCGTCGACCAGTGCGCCGATCAGGCTGTCGAGGTCGGTGAGACTGTTGATCTCGATGGTCGCTCGGATGCTGTCCAAGAAGACGGCGGGGCCTTCCTGGGCGTCGGATAGGAAGTTCATAGCGCTGGTAACGGTGACCGGGAGGTGTGGGCCGATCCAGGTGCGTGTCCAGTCGATCGGCTGCGGCGAGCATGTCTGGTCGAGGCGGGCTTGGGTTGCGGTGACGCGCGATCGTTGTCCATGCGTGCCGGCCGGAGTGGACGCACAGGCCAATATGGCGAATCGGAGCCAAAGTAGAAAACGTGTGTGACCTGGGTGGTTAGTAGATACGTCCGTAGAGGCATCGGAGGGGTCTTTGCGGGGTCGACGGGCAGTTTTCGCCGTCGGTCTCACTGCCCGTCTGCCTCACTTCTACCGCATAATTCGCTGTGTGGCAGTCGTATAAAGCGAAAGACCCCTGCTGAACAGGGGTTTCGAGTGCCCTCGGTGAGACTCGAACTCACACTGGACGGGTTTTGAATCCGTTGCCTCTGCCAATTGGGCTACGAGGGCATGCAACTGCGTCGAGCTGCGAGAGACGAGTCTAGTAGATCGGCCGAGCAGCGATCCAACGGGTACCCTTCCCCTCATCGTCCGTCGTGCGCGACGGACGTGGCCTGCGTGTTCACGCAGGTCGATCGCTTGACGTGGAGGAGGGGATGGTGACGGTGGTGGACAGTGCGCCGGTGACGCCGGACGGAGCGCAGGTAGGCCACAAGGTTCTCGTGGCCGAAGACGACTCGCTGATCCGGATGGACCTCATCGAGATGTTGCGCGAAGAGGGCTACGACGTCGTCGGTGAGGCACCCAATGGTCAGGCGGCCGTCGAGCTAACCGAACAGCTCGCCCCCGATCTGGTGATCATGGACATCAAGATGCCCGTCCGGGACGGAATCGATGCGGCCGGCGAGATCGCGAGCAAGCGGCTGGCCCCGGTGGTCATGCTCACCGCATTCAGTCAGCGCGACTTCATCGAGAAGGCCCGCGAGGCCGGAGCGATGGCCTATCTGGTGAAGCCCTTCACCAAGGCCGATCTCGTGCCCGCGATCGAGGTTGCGGTGAGTCGGTATCAGGAACTTCGCGAACTCGAGAAAGAGGTCGCGTCGATGACCGACCGTCTCGAGACCCGCAAACTCGTCGAGCGGGCCAAGGGTTTGCTGATGGAGAAGCAGACGTTGTCGGAACCTGAGGCGTTCAAGTGGATTCAGCGCGCGGCGATGGATCGCCGTACCACGATGAAGGCTGTGGCGCAGGTCGTGGTGGAGACACTCGGTCCGCAGGAGTGACCTCGACGGGTCGTTCGTTAAATCTCTGAAACAAGCTCGATGCCGATCTGCGCGGTTTCCCTCAGTTACCCCGCGCAGGCCGGTCGTCGGGTCTATGTTCCTCTCAGGATCTACGGGGTAGATCTCCCGGCGACGCCGGGCGGGCGGATGAGAGGCAACAAGTATGCGACGTCGAATGGCGACCGCAGCGATCGCGGTGACACTGACGGGAATCCTCGCAGTCTCGGCGTGTAGTAGTAAGTCCACTGATTCTGGGTCCGGTGCGAGTGGCGGCTCGTCGGCGAGTAATTCGGGTCTGACGATCTCGGCTCTCAATCAGATCAATACCGAGGGCAAAGAGGTCCCGCCGGCCGCGGAGTCGGCGGCTCTGAATCCGGCCCAGCCCGGCGGCGCCAAGTGCGATCCGTCGACAATCGCCATGGCCGGCGCCCTCACCGGCGCCAACGCGGCACTCGGTATCAACATCGTCAACGGTGCACAGCTGGCCGTCGATCAGCACAACAAGGCGAACCCCGACTGCAAGATCACCTTGAAGCGCTTCGACACCGAGGGAGACCCGCAGAAGGCCACCCAGGTCGCCCCGCAGATCACCAACGACAACTCGATCATCGGCTTGATCGGTCCGGCGTTCTCGGGCGAGACCAAGGCCACCGGCGGCATCTTCAATCAGGCCGGTCTGGTGTCGGTGACCGCCTCGGCCACCAACGCCGCACTGACACAGAACGGCTGGAAGACCTTCTTCCGCGGGCTGGCCAATGACGACGCCCAAGGCGCGGCGGTCGGCAAGTACCTGACCAACACCCTGGGCAAGAAGAAGGTCTGTGTCATCGAGGACGACAGCGCCTACGGTGTCGGCCTGGCCGCGGTGGTGACCAAGTCGCTCGGTTCGGCCGCCGACTCGGACTGCTCGGGCAACGTCAAGACCGGTGAGCGCGACTTCTCCGCGATCATCTCGAAGGTGACCGCCGCGAGTCCCGACGCAGTGTTCTACGCCGGGTACTACGCCGAGGCAGCACCGCTGGCCCAGCAGTTGAAGTCGGCCGCACCCAATGTGACCTTCGCGTCCGGTGACGGCACGAACGACCCGCAATTCGTTGCCCAGGCCGGAGATTCGGCCAAGGGTGCCTACCTGTCGTGCCCGTGTGGTCCGGCGCCGGCAACGCTGGCCAAGGAGTACCAGGCGGCGTTCAACCAGGCCTCCGGCGTCTACTCGGTGCAGGCCTACGACATCGCCTCGATCATGATGAAGGGCATCGAAGAGGGCAACACCACGCGTCCGAAGCTGCTGGAGTTCATCCGGACCTACAAGGGCCAGGGATTGGCCGGCCCGTACTCGTGGACACCGGACGGCGAGCTCACCTCGTCGCTGATCTGGGTCTACGAGGTCAAGTAAGTCCGACACATCCGGTGCGCCCGGCCACCGTCCGGTGGTCCGGGCGCACCGCATGTTGCTGCTCTCATCCGGCTGAAGGGGAGGAAACGTGAGCACACTCTTCGCGGCGGCCCAGACGACCACCGACGTGGCGTCGACCATCGGCTTCGACGTCCACTCGCTCGTCGACGGTTTCTGGGGTCTGACCATCGAGGGATTGACCTACGGATCGGTGTATGCCCTTGTCGCAGTGGGTTACACACTGGTCTACGGCGTACTGCGACTGATCAACTTCGCGCATTCCGAGGTGTTCATGCTCGGCATGTTCGGCACCTACATCGGCCTGCTCATCATGGGTTTCAGCCCGTCGGGCAACGTCTACGCCGAGGGCACGCTGATGACCGTGGTGTATCTTGCGCTCGCGGGACTGTGCGGCATGGTCGTGGCCGGCGGTGCCGCCGTCGGACTGGAGTTCGTCGCCTATCGACCACTACGACGTCGCAACGCCAAACCGCTGGCATTCCTCATCACCGCGATCGGCATGTCGTTCGTGCTCCAGGAGTTCGTGCACTACGTGCTGCCCAAGGTTCCGGTGGACCCGCCGCTGGGCGGATCGAGCGCACAGCCGACGATCCGACTGGCCCAGGCCGTCGAGGAGTTCACCATCTTCGGTGCGCCGGTCACCAATCTGACGATGGTGATCATCCTGTCGGCGATCGTGTTGGCGCTCGGCACCGATTTCATGATCAACAAGACACGTTTGGGACGCGGCATCCGGTCGGTGGCCCAGGACCCCGATGCGGCCCTGCTCATGGGGGTCTCGCGGGAGCGAATCATCCTGGTCACCTTCTTGATCGGCGGCCTACTCGCCGGCGCCGCGGCACTGCTCTACACCTTGCGTGTACCGAACGGGATCATCTTCAACGGCGGATTCATCCTGGGCATCAAAGCGTTCTGCGCCGCGGTACTCGGTGGCATCGGCAACGTCCGCGGCGCACTCCTCGGCGGCCTGCTGCTCGGGGTGATGGAGAACTACGGGTCGGTGGTGTTCGGCAACCAGTGGAAGGACGTGGTGGCCTTCGCCTTGCTGATCCTGGTGCTCATGTTCCGTCCGACGGGCATCCTGGGAGAGAAGCTCGGAAAGGCGAGGGTATGACGACTGCACCGACATCGTTCACGTCGCCCGAACGTCATGGGCTGGGCGACGCCATCCGAACCTGGTGGGAAGGCCTGCCACGGGTCATGCAGTGGCTCGTCGGGGTTCCGCTGATCATCCTGATCGCTCTGCTTCCCGTCATCAATCCACCGCTGATCACCACGACCGCCACCAACTTCGGGGTGGTGATGGCGACCTTCGCGATGACCGCCCTGATCGCGATCGGCCTCAACGTGGTGGTCGGGCAGACCGGTCTCCTCGACCTCGGGTATGTCGGGTTCTACGCCGTCGGCGCCTACGTCGTCGCGCTGCTGACCAGCCCGTCGAGCCCGTTGTGGGGCAGCACCGACCACGGATTCTTCTCCGGTCCGTGGGCGTGGCTGGCGTGTGTGCCGCTCGCGATCATCATCACCGGGATCACCGGTGTCATCCTGGGTACCCCGACGCTGCGCGTGCGCGGCGACTACCTCGCGATCGTGACCCTCGGGTTCGGTGAGATCGTGCGGTTGCTCGCCGACAACCTCACCGACGTCACCAACGGCGCCACCGGGTTGCAGAGCGTGCTCTACCCGGAGATCGGCCGGTCCGCCGACAGCCCCGGTGGTGTGTTCTCGACCGCCAACAACACCTCGTCACTCAACTACGGCGTGTGGTGGTACTGGTTCGGCATCGCTGCGGTGATCATCGTGCTCATCGTCATCGGCAACCTCGAACGCAGTCGGGTGGGTCGTTCCTGGGTGGCCATCCGCGAGGACGAGGACGCCGCCGAGATCATGGGTGTGCCGACCTTCAAATACAAACTGTGGGCGTTCGTCATCGGAGCCGGCATCGGCGGCCTGTCCGGGGCGTTCTACGCGGGGCAGGTGCAGTATGTCGACCCGACGGCGTTCACCGTCATCAACTCCATGCTGTTCCTGTGTGCGGTGGTCCTCGGCGGCCAGGGCAACAAGCTCGGCGTGATCGCCGGTGCGTTCATCATCATCTACCTGCCGGCCCGCGTGCAGGGCATCTCGGTGGGTGGAGAAGCGTTGAGCGAGTACAAGTATCTGTTCTTCGGGATCGCCCTCGTGGTGCTCATGATCTTCCGTCCGCAGGGGCTGTTCCCGGCACGCGCCCGACTGATCACGTTCGGACGCCAGGTGTATGCCGCGATCCGGCGCACCCCCAAACGGGCGACGCCGACCGAGGAGGCGGCCGCATGAGTCACCGCACGCCCGACGAGCCCAACCCGGCATCTGCTACACCGGATCTCACCAAGCAGATCGCCGAGGTGAACTCCGACCCCGAGGCCACCACCCTGGTCAATCCGGCCGAAATCGACCCGGATCTGGCCGATCCCGAAGCGGTCGCCGAAGCCGTTGCACCGCAACGTGATATCGCAGTCGACGAAGGTGAGACCCTACTCAAGGTGGAGGGGCTCACCGTCGAATTCGGTGGGTTGGCCGCCCTCGACGACGTCAGTTTCGAGATCCGCCGCGGTGAGATCCTCGGCCTCATCGGGCCGAACGGTGCGGGAAAGACGACCTGCTTCAACGCGATCACCGGGGTGTATCGGCCCACCCGCGGCACGGTCACCTTCGACAATGCGCCGCTGGGAAAGCTCAAGCAACACAAGATCACCCGCCGAGGTATCGCCCGCACCTTCCAGAACGTCCGGCTCTGGGGAGAGATGACGGCGCTGGAGAACGTCTGTGTGGGCACCGATGCGCGCCACAAGACCTCGGTGTTCGGCGGCATCCTGCGGACGCCCCGGCATTACCGTGAAGAGCGTGATGCCGTGGATCGCGGGATGGCGCTGCTGGAGTTCGTCGGGATCGGTCCACGCGCTGCGGAAAAGGCATCCAACCTGCCCTACGGCGATCAGCGTCGACTCGAGATCGCACGAGCACTGGCCACCGAACCGAAACTCCTGTGCCTCGACGAACCCGCCGCCGGCTTCAACCCGAGCGAGAAGACGGCGCTGATGGGCTTGATCGAGAAGATCCGACAGGACGGGTACACGATCCTGCTCATCGAACACGACATGCGACTGGTCATGGGCGTCACCGACCGGATCGTGGTGCTCGAGTTCGGTCGCAAGATCGCCGAGGGGTCACCCAAAGACGTCCGCGACAATCCGGCGGTGATCGCCGCCTACCTGGGGGTACCCGATGATCAGATCGACGAACATGTCTGAGCCGCACGAGTTTGCAGCGCGAGAGTCAGAGCCGCGAGAGTCGGGGCAGTCTGTGTCAGGGAAATCGGTCTCGGTACCGCCGGTTCTCGAACTCACCGACGTCGTCATCCACTACGGACGCATCCAGGCGCTGCACGGCATCTCGTTGCGGGTCGAGGCGGGCGAACTCGTGACGCTGCTCGGTGCCAACGGTGCGGGCAAGTCGACGACGATGCGCGGGATCTCCGGGCTGAACAAGCTGACACAGGGCGACATTCGCTTCAACGGGGAGTCGATCACCCGCCTCGCACCACACGAGCGGGTCAAACGCGGCATCATCCAGGTGCCGGAGGGACGGCGCATCTTCCCGGGGATGACGGTCCTCGAGAACCTCGACATGGGTTGCTACGGGCGGAAATTCGAGAACAAAACGGCCTACAACGAGGCCCTGGAGCATGTGTTCGAGGTGTTTCCGCGGCTCGGTGAACGCCGAAAACAATTCGGTGGAACGATGTCCGGTGGTGAGCAGCAGATGCTGGCCATCGGGCGTGCGCTGATGGCTCGGCCCAAGCTGCTCCTGCTCGACGAACCGTCGATGGGGCTGGCGCCCATGGTGATCCAACAGATCTTCCGGATCATCGGACAGATCAACAGCGAGGGCACGACGATCCTGCTGGTCGAACAGAATGCGCAGCAGGCGCTGAGCCGGTCCGACCGCGGCTACATCCTCGAAACCGGGTCGATCACCAAGGAGGGGGCAGGCAAGGATCTGCTCGTCGACGACGCCGTGCGCGAGGCCTACCTCGGCGTCGCCTGAGTCCGGTTCGCCTCGGCCTGCACGTAGAGTCGGGACATGGCCGATACGACGGTTGTTCCCACCCGCGATCTCGATGTGACCAGTTCGCTTCTGGCGCAAGCCTTCATCGACGATCCGGTCACCCGGTGGATCGCGCCGGATCCGCGCGGCGACGTGCAGATGTTCCGCACCCTGGTCCGGTGGACGCACCGCAGTGACGTGGCGCCGGACCTCGCGGTACGTGCCGGGGAGCCGGTCGGGGTCGCGGTGTGGGATCCGCCCGGGTACCGGGTGTCGCGTCTCGACGAGATCCGTGCGCTTCCCGGGTTCGTCTCCTCGCTGCGGACGGGCGTTCGTCGCGGTGCGGTGGTCGAGTCGACTTTCGCGAGGCTGCGACCCGAGGAACCGCACTGGTATCTCGGGCAGCTCGGCGCGATCCGGCATGGTGAGGGCATCGGCACCGCCTTGCTCGAGGCCGGGATCACACGCGTCGACGGACCGGCGTACCTCGAGAGCTCCAACGTCGCCAACATCCCGCTGTACGAGCGCTTCGGGTTTGAGGTGGTGCGCGAGGTGCGGCTTCCCGGCGGCCCGTCGGTGTGGCCGATGTTCCGCAAGGGATGACCGCCTCGCCGGGTTCGGCCGGTGGTCGCGGGCGGCGAAGGTCTGTCGGGGGTCGCCACTAGACTCGTCCGGGTGAGTCCCGCACAGAGTTCGACCGCCACCCGCGGCAAGACCAAGGCCAGCACCCAGCCGACGCTGATGCTCCTCGACGGGCATTCCCTGGCCTACCGGGCGTTCTTCGCGTTACCGGCCGAGAACTTCAAGACCGAGACCGGTCAGCACACCAATGCGGTGTACGGCTTCACCTCGATGCTCATCAACCTGCTGCGCGACGAGGAGCCGACGCACATCGCCGCAGCGTTCGACGTCTCCCGGAAGACCTTCCGCTCGGAGATGTACCCGGAGTACAAGGCGCAGCGGTCGAAGTCGCCGGATGAGTTCAACGGGCAGGTCGACGTCACCAAGGAAGTCCTCGATGCGCTCGGTATCCAGGTGTTCGCGATCGACGGCTACGAGGCCGACGACATCATCGCCACGCTCGCCACCCAGGCCGAGGCGCAGGGTTTCAAGGTCCTCGTCGTCACCGGTGACCGGGACTCGCTGCAGCTGGTCGACGATTCGGTGACCGTCCTCTACCCGCGCAAGGGTGTCTCCGACCTGACCCGCTTCACCCCGGAAGAGGTCGAGAAGAAGTACGGGCTGACGCCATCGCAGTACCCCGATTACGCGGCGCTGCGCGGGGACCCGAGTGACAACCTCCCGGGTATCCCGGGCGTGGGGGAGAAGACGGCATCGAAGTGGATTCGCGAATACGGTTCACTGGCCTCCCTCGTTGATCACGTCGATCAGGTCAAGGGCAAGGTCGGCGACGCGCTGCGGGCCAATCTCGCGTCGGTACAGACGAATCGTCAACTCACCGAACTCATCCGAGACATGCAGCTGCCTGCCGGGCCCGACGATCTCGCCCGGGTCGGCTGGGACCGTGACCGCATCCACCAGCTGTTCGACGATCTCGAGTTCCGGGTGCTGCGGGATCGGTTGTTCTCCACGCTCAGCTCGGTCGAGCCCGAGGCGGAGGCAGGCTTCGACCTCGACGGTTCGGTGCTGGCGGCCGGACAGATCACCGGTTGGCTCGACGATCACGCACGGACCGGGCGCACCGGGCTGACCGTGACCGCGCCACACACCGTCGTCGGTGCCGACATCACCGGGATCGCGTTGGCCGCCGCGGACGGGGTGTCGGCGTATGTCGACATCACCCAGCTCGACCCGGCCGATGAGAAGGCCCTCGGTGGCTGGCTGTCCGACCCCGACACGCCCAAGGCCCTGCACGAGACCAAGTGGGCGATCCACGCGCTGCGCTCGCGCGGCTGGACGCTGCGCGGCGTCACCAGCGACACCGCGCTGGCCGCCTACCTGGTGCGCCCCGGCCAACGCTCGTTCAACCTCGACGATCTGGCCTTGCGCTACCTGCGTCGAGAGCTGCGCGCCGACGACGGTGCAGGCAACGATCAGCTCTCGCTGCTCGACGAGGACGGTGGGTTGGCCCAGCAGGCCGAGCAGCACATGCTCGAGGCGCGTGCGGTCGCCGAACTCGCCGACACCCTCGACACCGAACTCGATCGCATCGATTCGCGGCCCCTGCTGACCGACATGGAGCTGCCGCTGCTGTTCGTCCTGTCGGATCTGGAGGCCGCAGGCATCGCGGTCGACGTCGATCACTTCGGCACCCTGGAGGAAGGTTTCTCCGAGCGCATCCGCGCCGCGGCGGAAGCGGCCTACGAGGTCATCGGAGAACAGATCAATCTCGGTTCGCCCAAACAGCTGCAGACGGTGCTGTTCGACAAACTCGAGATGCCCAAGACCAAGAAGACCAAGACCGGCTACACCACCGACGCCGACGCCTTGCAGACGTTGTACGAGAAGACCGAGCATCCGTTCCTCGCACATCTGCTCGAGCATCGCGATGCCACCCGGCTGAAGGTGACCGTCGACGGGTTGCTGAAATCCGTTGCCGACGACGGCCGGATCCACACGACCTTCAATCAGACCGTCGCGGCCACGGGACGACTGTCGTCGACCGAACCGAATCTGCAGAACATCCCGGTGCGCACCGAGGCCGGCCGCGAGATCCGTCATGGCTTCGTCGTCGGTCGTGCCGAGGACGGGACGCCGTTCGATTGTCTGATGACCGCCGACTACAGCCAGATCGAGATGCGCATCATGGCACACCTGTCCGAGGACGCAGGGCTGATCGAGGCGTTCAACACCGGCGAGGATCTCCACAACTTCGTCGGGTCCCGCGCGTTCGGCGTGCCGATCGACGAGGTCACCACCGAGATGCGCCATCGCGTCAAGGCCATGTCGTACGGACTTGCCTACGGGCTCAGCGCTTTCGGGCTCGCCGCGCAGTTGCGGATCAGTCGCGACGAGGCCAAGGAACAGATGGAGGCCTATTTCGCCCGGTTCGGTGGGGTGCGCGACTACCTGCACAACGTCGTCGCCGAGGCGCGCCGAAACGAGTACACCGCAACATTGTTCGGCCGCCGACGCTATCTCCCCGATCTGAACAGCGACAACTGGCAGCGCCGACAGGCAGCCGAACGCATGGCCCTCAACGCGCCCATCCAGGGCACCGCCGCCGACATCATCAAGGTCGCGATGATCAACGTGCACAAGCGGCTCACCGCCGAGGAGTTGCGCTCGCGGATGCTGCTGCAGGTGCACGACGAACTCGTCATCGAGGTCGCCGACGGCGAGCGCGATCAGGTCGAGACCGTGGTCCGCGAAGAAATGGGCAACGCCATCACGTTGTCGGTGCCGTTGGAGGTATCGGTCGGCTACGGTCGCTCGTGGGACGACGCCGCGCACTGACGATCACCCTCCGACGATGATGAACAAGCGACGATCACGAGTAGCGCATGTATGACGACCGGCGTCCGTCCCGACCGCCGTGGGTGATCCCGGTCGTGGTGGGTTGTGTCGTCGGTCTGATCGCTGTCGCGGCAGTCATCGTGGGACTCAAACTGTCCGGGGGTCAATGGAATACAGGTCCGAGTACGGCCGCAGGCTCGACGGCTCCGACGGTCGTCGTCACTCAGACGACGACCGAGTCGGCCACACCGACCGAGACCACCCCCGACGACACAACACCCGAGGACACCACACCCCAGGGCAGCGAGCCGAGCGACGCACCGACCCCATCGCTTCCGGTGCCACCGGTCGCCGACACCGTCTGGTACGCGCAGTTCGGTGCGTTCGGCAGCTATCGGCGGGCCGAACAAGCCCGCGACAACCATTACGGTTCGTTGATCCTGCCCGGTGAGATGCTCGGATCGGGCAGTCGCTACGTGGTGGCCCGTCCCGCCGAGTCGCGCACCGACGCCGAAGACGTCTGCGCGCACTTCGACTCCGGATCGTGCGTGGTCAAGCAACGCGTCGAGTGACGCGGGTGGGTCAACGCGTTCCCTGAAGCAGCCGACGTTCCAGCGCGTCGAGTAACAGGCCGAGCCCGAAATCGAAGGCCGCATCGGCGCGTTCGCGACCGCTCGGGGCGGCGGCGACCGCTCGGGCGAGCGCACTGTCGTCGGCGAGGGACGCGACCGACCAGACCGTCGCCGGTGCTGCGGCGTCGAGTGCCGAGCCGAGCGCGAAGGTGTCGAGGAGCGTGATGAGGTGCAGGATCTCCGTGTCGGCGAATCCGGCTGCCCTGAGACATCGCGCGAGGTGGTCGTAGCTGTTCAGGATCGCCGGAGCCTCGACCGTCTGCCCGGTCAGCGCACGCACCAGCGCCGGATGCGCCCCGAACGCGTCCCGGTAGGTGCGCACCCACGTCGTGACCGCCGCACGCCAGCCGCCGGACCAGTCGACGTCGTCGGCCATCGCCACCGCGATGGTTCCGCGCACCAGCTCGAGCACCTCTTCGCGTCCGGAGACGTGGTGGTAGAGCGAGGAGACCGCCACGCCCAGCCGTTTGGCCAGGCCGGGCATGGTGAAGGTCTCCTTCGCGTCGAGCTCGGCGAGCGCGGCGCGGGCAATCGATTCGCGGTCGAGGAGCGGCGAGGTCGGTCGGGGCACGACGTCAGCCTAGGACATCATCCGGCGCGAACCGATCACGCTCGGAACACGAACCGGCCGTCGACCATCGTCGCAACGACGGGAGCGTCGGCCAGCTCGTCGGGTGGGGCGGTCAACGGGTCGACGGCGAACGCGGTGAAATCGGCGCGGGCACCGACTCCGATCCAGCCGGCGTCGGCAGACCCCTGGGCGCGTGCGGCGTGCGAGGTGTACCCCTCCAAGGCCATCGAGGCGGTCAGCCCCTGCTCCGGGCACACCGGGATCTCGTCGAGATGGCCTGCGCGACGCCGCAACTGTGCGTCGGCGAGGATCTTGCGCGGATCGAACGGTGCCACCGGCCAATCCGATCCGAGCGCCAACAGTGCTCCCGAATCGCGGATGTCGCGGGTGCGGAACGCCCGGTTCGCGCGCTCGGTACCGAGCCGGACCGACCAGTTGTCGCTCTGATCGCCACGCGTGTAGAGGGTGCAGTGGTTGGGCTGCATGCTGGCGACGACGCCGGTCGCGGCGAACCGCGACACGAGATCGTCGGGCAGGGTTTCGATGTGCTCGATCCGATGCCGGACGCCGGTGGGTGTCGCCGGGGTGTCGGCGAGGGTGTCGAGGGCATATCGGATGCCCGCATCGCCGATCGCGTGGGTCACCGTCGGCACCCCACGCGCGGCGAGATAACGGACGGCTTCGCGGTACTCGGCTGGATCGGGCCACAGCGGCGCGGTCGATTCGCCGTGTGCGTCGGCGTGTTCGAGCCACGCGGTCCCGCCGTCGATGGTGCCGTCGATCATGAACTTCACCCCGTCGACCCGCCAACGTCGCCCGCCACGCCTCTGCAACTCGACGATGTGGTCGAGTTGTGCACGGTCGGTGCCGGGCATACAGAACGGCGCGAACCGCAGCCGGATCGGCAGGTCTCCCGAGTTCTCCAGGGCGGCAACGAGTTCTCCGCTGTCCGCCTCGAAATCCATGGCGTTGCCCGAGGTGATCCCGGACTGCGCCATGGCGGTCAGCACCTCGTGCAGTCGCCGACGACGAGCAGCCGCCGGTTCGTTCGGTAGGGCGCCGTCGACGAGCTCGACGGCCTCGAGTTCGAGTAGGTGCCCGGTGGGAATCCCGTCGGTGCACACGATCTCGGCGTTGCCCGCGAAGGGCCGTGGTCCGCTCACCCCTGCCGCGTGCAACGCGGCCGGACTCGCGAGCGCCGAGTGCGCGTCGAAGAGGTAGATGAACACGGGGACATAGTCACCGAGTGCCTCGACGATCGGTGCATGGGTGATCGGCCGGTCGCCGAAAACGTTGGGGTCCAGCCCCCAGCCGAGCACCCACCCGTCGTTTCGGGGTGCAGCGCGTAACGCGACGGCGAGTTCGTCGAGGTTCGTCACCGACGAAAGGTCATGTCCGGCGGTCATCTTCAAGCCGAGTACCGGATGGATGTGCCCGTCGATCAGTCCGGGCGTCAGGGTTGCGTCACCGAGGTCGATGACGTCGGTGGCGCCACCGATCTCGGTCTTGATCGAGCGCGCGTCGCCGACGGCGGTGACCCGGCCGTCCCGGAGGGCGAGCGCCTCGACGGGCGCGGCGGTACGCAGGGTATGGATGGTGCGGGCGAACAGGACGGTGTCTGCCGGGCTCATTTCGGTGATCTCCTCGGTGTGTTCAGCGTTCGGTGTCGGCATGCGGGTCGTCGTACAGCCCGCCGATGCGATCGAAGATTCGTGGTCGTCGCAGCCGGAAGTACTGGGCCACCGCGATTCCCGCGAGCAGCACGGCACCGACGAGGCCGACCAACCAGGTATTGGTGGTGGAGTCGGCATTGGTGAGCAGATTGATCTTCGAGATCAGGACCGCCAGCGCCACACCGAGTACCACGATGCTGACGATTCCGGCGATGACGGCGACCCGTTCGACTCGCACGAGGCGTTTGCGCGCGAAGTAGGCCACCACGGCGATCGCGGTGATCAGTTGCAGCGCAATGATCCCGACCACTCCGGGGGTGTTCACCAGGAGCAGGAGGCGGTAGTAGGGGTCGGCGCCGGCGATGGCGAAGGCGCCCACGACGACCACGGCGATGACGGTTTGCAGAGCACCGGCGCGCGCGGGTGACCGGAACACCGGGTGGGTGCGGTCGAGATAGGCGGGCAGCACACCGTCGCGGGCCAGCGAATAGGTGTAGCGGGTGATCGCATTGTGGAAAGCGATCTGCGAGGCCAGTGCGCTGGTCACGATGAGGACCGACATGATGTCGGTGGCCCATGTTCCGACGTAATGGGTCATCGCGGAGAAGAACAGTCCCGCAACGTCGTTGGTGGCCGCGGCCTGGACTTCGCGGGCGCCGTAAGCCTGCACCATCGACCAGACGATGAAGCAGTACGCGATGGCCATGAAGCCGACCGCCCAGTATGTCGCCCGGGGGATGGTCCGGTCGGGGTTGCGCGCCTCCGAGCGGTAGAGCGCGGTGGACTCGAATCCCATGAACGCGGCGAAGGCGAAGGCGAGGATGCCACCCATCCCGGGAGCGAACACCGCGGACGGATGGAAGGAGTCGAAGCCGATCCCGTGGGCGCCGCCCTGTGCCAGCACGGCGAACGCCAATATCAGCAGGATCCCGGTTTCGAGGGAGAGCAGCACCCCGAGGAACTTCGCCCCGACGTCGATTCCGCGCCGCCCGACGTACCAGACGATCACGATCGCGGCGAGTGCGAGATAGGGCCACCCGATGGTGATGCCGAACAGGCGGGTGATCGCGTCCTGGGTCTGGATGGCCATCAAACCGTAGACGCCGATCTGCAGGGCGTTATAGGCGACGACGGCCAACAGCCCGCATCCGAGTCCGACGGACCGGCCGAGACCGAGCGTGATGTAGGAGTAGAACGCTCCTTTTCCGCCGGTTGCCCTGGTCATCGCCATGAAGGCCACGGCGAAGATCGCGAACGCAGCACCGGCAACCAGGTAGGCGACCGGCGCCCCGGCCCCGCCGATGGACAGTGCCAAGGGGGCGACGCCTGCCATCACTGTCAGCGGTGCGGCCGCCGCGATCACCATGAAGGCGATGGCGGGTGCGCCGAGCGCATTCTGTTTCAGGCCGATTTCCGGTGGTGGTGGACTGTCGAGGCCCTCGGGGCGTGCCGGCTCGGGCGGAGTGGCAATCGATGGGGTCGCCGGTTGTCGGGTCATGGGAGTGCTCTTTTCGCAAGCTGTGAGATCTGCGGAGGGTTAAACGAATCAGATTCGGTTAAGAGCATGAGGCACGTCACACCCGCTGTCAACAGCAGGCGTGGATGGGTCGCACGCCTGCCCGTTCAAGGTCGGTTCAGCCGATACGCTCGGTCCGATGAACACAACGAGGACGCGACGACGCATCGGTGTCATGGACGGCGACGGAATCGGGCCGGAGATCGTCCCCGTCGCCAGGGACGTCGTCTCCGCGGCGGGCGAGCTCGCCGGCATCGAATTCGATTGGGTGTCACTGCCACTCGGCGTGACGGCGATCGAGACTCACGGGCGTCCGGTCCCCGAGGAGACGCTCGAGGCGCTCGACGATCTCGACATCTGGATCCTGGGCCCACATGACTCGGCGGGCTACCCGGCGCAGTTCGCCGCCGACCTCACCCCGGGTGCGACCATCCGCAAGAGATTCGGGCTCTACGCCAACCTGCGACCGTGCCGGGCGATGCCCCGTGTCGGCGCACTCGCGCCCGACCTCGACGTCGTCATCGTCCGGGAGAACTCCGAGGGCTTCTACGCCGATCGCAACATGACGGTCGGGTCGGGCGAATTCATGCCCACGCCCGACGTCGCGCTCGCCGTGGGGGTGATCTCACGTGCGGCGACCGAACGGATCGCACATCAGGCGTGCCGACTCGCGCGCGAACGTTCGGGTCGGCTCACCATCGTGCACAAGGCTAATGTGCTGCGACTGACCACCGGGCTCTTCCGGGATGTGTGTCGGGAGGTCGCCGAGCAGTATCCGGGACTCGTGGTGGACGACAAACACGTCGATGCCATGGCGGCCCTGCTGGTTCGTCGGCCCGGCGACTTCGACGTCGTCGTGACCGAGAACCTGTTCGGCGACATCCTGTCCGATCTCGCGGGTGAACTCGCCGGATCGTTGGGCACCGCGGGATCGGTCAACTGCTCCGACACGGTCGTGATGGCGCAGGCCTCGCACGGCGCAGCCCCCGACATCGCCGGACGCGGTGTGGCCGATCCGATCGCGATCATCGCCTCCGCCGCGATGGCGTTGCGGTGGTGGGGAACCCGCCACGACGACAGTCGGATGCTCGCGGCAGCCACGGCCATCGACACCGCCGTCGGTGACAGCGTCGCCGCCGGTGCCCGGACACCGGATCTCGGCGGTACTGCCACGACGGCCGATGTCGGCCGCGCCGTGGTCGATCATCTGAGTCGGCAAGGCCGAACCGGTTAATCTCTCGTAACCAACCGGTGAAAGCAGCTCCGAGGAAGTAAGTTCAGACGGCGGGGGACAGCCCTGTCTTCTGATCGGCCGACCTGCCCCGGAGAGTGATCCCGAGGCGCGAAGGGATAGTTGTGATGCGCGATCTCCGATCGTTCGGCAGCCTACGACGTCTGCCCGGGATCTTCATGTTGCTCGTGGGGGTGATCGCCCTTGTGGTGGCGGGCTGCTCGAACGATGACTCGTCGACGGGTGCCGGCGGTAGCTCGGCCATCCAGCCGACAACCGTCGATGTTGCCAAGCAAGCCGACATCGCGGCACTGTTGCCGGCGGGAATCCGGGAGTCCGGACAGTTGATCGTCGGTGTCAACGTGCCCTACGCGCCCAATGAGTTCAAGGACAGCAACGGTCAGATCATCGGCTTCGATGTGGATCTGATGAACGCGATCGGCAAGGTCCTCGGCGTCACCCCGGTGTACAAGGAGGCCGATTTCGACAAGATCATCCCGTCGATCCAGGCGGGCACCTTCAACATCGGCATGTCCTCGTTCACCGACAACAAGGAGCGCGAGGCTCAGGTCGACTTCGTGAACTACTTCAGCGCCGGCATCCAGTGGGCGCAGCAGGCCGGTGGGAACATCGACCCAAACAACGCCTGTGGCAAGAAGGTTGCGGTGCAGTCGACTACCGTCGAGGACACCGACGAGGTACCGGCAAAGAGCAAGGCGTGCACCGACGCCGGGAAGCCCGCCATCCAGATCCAGAAGTACACCGACCAATCGGAGGCGACCAACGCCCTGGTCCTCGGACGCGTCGACGCGATGTCGGCTGACTCCCCGGTGACCGCCTACGCGATCAAGCAAGCCGGCGGAAAGATCGTGGCCGCCGGACCGGTCTTCGATTCCGCGCCCTACGGCTACCCGATCGCCAAGGGATCCTCACTCGTGCAAGCGGTTCAGAAGGCCGTCCAGTACCTCATCGACAACGGCCAGTACAAGGCCATCGCCGAGCACTGGGGCGTTGAGGCGGGAGTCGTTCCGACCGCTACCGTCAACGGCGCGACCAGCTGACGGTGACCGCTCCGACAACCGGCCCGATCGGTGCCGACCCGGGCGCCTCGCCCGGGCCGGCACCGATCAAGGCCGTACCCCTCAAACATCCCGGGCAGTGGATCGCTGCGGCGATCGTGCTCATCCTCGTCTTCCTGTTCGTGTGGGGAGCGGCGACCAACAGTGCATACGGCTGGGGGACCTACGCCAAGTATCTGTTCGACACCCGTATTCTCAAGGGCGTCGGGTACACCCTTGCGCTGACCGTGCTCTCGATGGTGATCGCCATCGTGCTCGGTGTGCTCCTCGCGATCATGCGGCTCTCGCCCAACCTGGTGCTGAGATCGGTGTCGTGGGTGTATCTCTGGATCTTCCGTGGCACCCCGGTGTACGTCCAGCTGGTCTTCTGGGGTCTCTTCCCGTCGCTGTACAAGCAAATCGACCTCGGCATCCCGTTCGTGGTCCAGTTCGCGCACTTTGACATCCAGTCACTCAACGCCGCGTTCACCTTCGCGATGATCGGACTGGCGCTCAACGAATCTGCGTACATGGCCGAGATCGTGCGCGCCGGTATCTCCTCGGTGGGTGAGGGGCAGACCGAGGCGTCGGTGGCGCTGGGGATGTCATGGACCCAGACGATGCGCCGGACGGTGTTGCCGCAGGCGATGCGGGTCATCATCCCGCCGACGGGCAACGAGGTCATCAGCATGCTGAAGACCACCAGCCTGGTGACCGCCGTGCCGTTCAGCCTCGAGCTCTACGGTGTCGCGCACGACATCTCGGGTGTCAACTTCCAGCCGATCCCGCTCCTGTTGGTGGCCTCGACCTGGTACCTCGCAGTCACCAGCGTGCTGATGGTCGGCCAGTTCTACCTGGAGCGTTACTACTCACGAGGGGCGTCGCGACAGTTGACCGGCCGACAATTGAAGGCGATGGCGGCCGCACAGAACAAAGTGCTCGCAGTCGACGAGGAGAGTGATGAGCGCCGTTGAGACCGCTGCGCCACCGATGGTTCGCGCCGACCGGGTGTGCAAGAGCTTCGGGACCCTGCAGGTGCTCAAGGGCATCAGCCTCGAGGTCGCCAAGGGTGAGGTCCTCTGTCTGATCGGCCCATCGGGATCGGGGAAGTCGACGTTCTTGCGGTGCGTGAACCATCTCGAGGTGGTCAACGCCGGGCGGCTCTACGTCGACGGTGATCTGATCGGGTACCGCGAACGCGGCGACAAGCTCTATGAGATGAGCCCGAAGGATGCGGCCAAGCAGCGGCGCGACATCGGCATGGTGTTCCAGCATTTCAACCTGTTCCCGCATCGCACCGCGTTGGAGAACGTGATCGAGGCACCGACACAGGTCAAGAAGCAGAAGAAGGACGCCGCACTCGCGCGTGCCCGTGAACTGCTCGACCGGGTGGGGCTGGCGGACAAGGCCGATACCTATCCGGCCCAGCTCTCCGGTGGGCAGCAACAACGAGTCGCCATCGCTCGTGCCCTCGCCATGGAACCCAAACTGATGCTCTTCGACGAGCCGACCTCGGCGCTCGATCCCGAACTGGTCGGCGAGGTACTCGGCGTCATGCGGGAGCTCGCGGCGTCCGGGATGACGATGGTGGTGGTCACCCACGAGATGGGTTTCGCGCGCGAGGTGGCCGACCAGCTGGTGTTCATGGACGGCGGTGTTGTCGTCGAAAAGGGCGATCCGCGTGAGGTTCTCGCGAATCCGCAGCACGAGAGGACCAAGAGCTTCCTGTCCAAACTCCTGTGAGCCGGGCGCGGCTATCCTCGGAGGGCATGACGAATGCGAGCCCGCGGCCACCGTGGTGGTTGAAACCGATGAACAAGGTGCTGATGGCGGTGACGAGGGTCGGGATACCGATCTTCGGTGACGAGGGTCCGGCGATCCTCACCGTGCCCGGACGCGCCAGCGGTAAGCCCCGATCGACGCCGATCACCCCGATGACCGTGGACGGTCATCGCTACGTCGTGTCCGGTTTCCCCGGCTCGGACTGGGAACGCAACGCCCGCGCCGCCGACACCGCAACCCTGCGTACCCGTCGGCGTTCGGAAACCGTGCGCATGGTGGAACTCGATGCGGCGCAGGCCCGTCCATTGCTCCGACGGTTTCCCGAACTCGTGCCCTCCGGTGTCGAGTTCATGACGCGGTCGGGTTTGGTCACCGAGGGCACCCCCGACGAGTTCGAGGCGCTCGCCGGTCGGTGCGCGGTGTTCCGGTTCGATCCCGTGTGACGTGACGGCCAGAGGACTGAACGAAGTCAGCTGTCCGGCTTGCGGCAACAGAAGATTGCGGTGCCCGGAAAGTATTGTCCCCGTAGCGGACTCCATTGACCCCAGACGCGTTCGAGGTCGTCGGGCCATTCCGGCTCCACGATGTCGTCGAGAATCAAACCGGCGGAACGGATCTCACGGACGCGATCACCGATGGTCCGATGGTGCTCGACGTAGGTGACGGTGCCGTCGGCATCGACCTCGGAGTACGGGGTGCGATTGAAGTAGGGAATCGCGACGGTGAGACCGTCGGGTCCGGGGTCGTCGGGGAACATCCAGCGCATCGGGTGATTGATGGAGAACACCCAACGGCCACCGGGCACGAGAACCCGTGCGGCCTCGGCCATCACGCGCCCCGAATCGGCGACGAACGGCACCGCACCGAACGAAGAGAAAGCGATGTCGAAGGTGGCATCGGCGAAGGGGAGTGCCTCCGCCGTGGCCTGGACGAGGGGAACCGGGGTCTCGTCGAACTGCGCCATCGCAGCCAGCCCGTACCCCAGCATGCGCCGCGAGAGATCGGTCGCGACGACGTCGGCGCCCTGCACGGCAAGCCACCTGGAACACGGCGCCGATCCGCAACCGATCTCGAGCACGCTCTTCCCCCGCACGTCGCCGAGCAGGTGTGCGTCGGACTCCCGAAGATTCTCCGGGCACCACACGAAATCGCCCCCGGGTGTGCCGGCGCCCAGGAAGTCGCCGTGTTCGGCGTGATAATCGGTGGTTTCGGCGTCCCACCACGCGCGGTTGGCTCGGGCGCTGGTCGCCGAGTCGATCGGTCCGAGTTGGCGTGGCGCGCTTCGACCGTCATCGGGGACGGCTGGATCGTCGGTCACGTGGCGATGATACGAAGCGCGGCAGAACCGATGACAGTCGGCGACGTTCAGCAGCTCCGGCCGGCGATCACGTGGTCGACTTTCGCGTCGCCGTCCCATCGGCGCACCGCGGTGATCGTCGCGCTGTCGGTGTCGGCGGAGTGGACGGAGTCGAGCGTCTCGAGCGCACGCCCGATCTCGTCGGGTCCGATCCGCCGGGCCACGGTGATGTGAGCGGTCCAGGAGCCGGGTCGGGTGTGGGCGAACAGCGACTCCTGCCCGTGTCGGTCGGCGGTGTGCACAGCACCCGCGCGCACGATCGACGCGTGTACCGACAGCAGCTCGGAGCTGGGCACGATCAGTCGTGCGAGGACCCGCCGGGCCCCGCGTCCGAACACGACCACGTCGCCCAGCGTGACGCGAATCGGGAGCCGCATCGCGACGGTGCCCAGAGCTGCGTCGATCTCGGGGGAGATGCGGGTCGCGGCGATCGCGGTGATGTGGGGGCGATTGGTCGCCGAACGGATGTCGGCCGCAGAGGGCAGGCCGGCGTCGCCCAACGCCGCCCATTGCTGGCGAATGAGCTGGTCACAGGCATCATCGAGGAGGAGTTCCACAGAGTGTGCCATCCGGTCATCTCCCGTCGTCGACCACCGCGGGGTCCGCGCACCGACCGGCCGCGGGCGGCATTTGCCCAGCACAATGCGCCTGGAGTAGGCTGATCTGCGCGCGTGTGTAGCATTCTCGCGCGGTTCAGCATGCCCTCACCCGGGTGCCATCGAACGCGATGGCGTGGGTGCACAGGACCCGAGGCCGACACGATTTCGGGAGTGCGCCGACACCGCTGTCCAGCAACACGAACTGTACCTACTACATATCTGTCCGGAGCAACTCACCAATATGCCGTCCTCCACCATCACCTCGCCGCAAGTAGCCGTCAACGACATCGGCTCGGCTGAGGACTTTCTCGCCGCCATCGACTCCACGATCAAGTACTTCAACGATGGCGACATCGTCGAGGGCACCATCGTCAAGGTCGACCGCGACGAGGTTCTGCTCGACATCGGTTACAAGACCGAAGGCGTGATCCCCTCACGCGAACTCTCGATCAAGCACGACGTGGACCCCAACGAGGTCGTCAACGTCGGTGACGAGGTTGAAGCACTCGTCCTCACCAAGGAGGACAAAGAAGGCCGGCTGATCCTGTCCAAGAAGCGTGCGCAGTACGAGCGCGCGTGGGGCACGATCGAGGAGCTCAAGGAAAAGGACGAGGCCGTCAAGGGCACCGTCATCGAGGTCGTCAAGGGCGGCCTGATCCTCGACATCGGTCTGCGTGGCTTCCTCCCGGCATCGCTGGTGGAGATGCGCCGCGTCCGCGATCTGCAGCCGTACATCGGCAAGGAGATCGAGGCCAAGATCATCGAGCTCGACAAGAACCGCAACAACGTGGTGCTCTCGCGCCGCGCCTGGCTGGAGCAGACCCAGTCCGAGGTGCGCAGCGAATTCCTGCACCAGCTGCAGAAGGGCCAGGTCCGCAAGGGCGTCGTGTCCTCGATCGTCAACTTCGGTGCGTTCGTCGATCTCGGCGGCGTCGACGGTCTGGTTCACGTCTCCGAGCTGTCCTGGAAGCACATCGATCATCCGTCCGAGGTCGTCACCGTGGGTGATGAGGTCACCGTCGAGGTTCTCGACGTCGATCTGGACCGCGAGCGGGTGTCGCTGTCGCTCAAGGCCACTCAGGAAGACCCGTGGCGCCAGTTCGCCCGCACCCACGCGATCGGTCAGATCGTCCCGGGCAAGGTCACCAAGCTGGTGCCGTTCGGTGCGTTCGTCCGCGTCGACGAGGGCATCGAGGGCCTGGTGCACATCTCGGAGCTCGCCGAGCGTCACGTCGAGGTTCCGGACCAGGTTGTCGCCGTCGGCGACGACGCGATGGTCAAGGTCATCGACATCGACCTGGAGCGTCGCCGGATCTCGCTGAGCCTCAAGCAGGCCAACGAGGACTACACCGAGGAGTTCGACCCGTCGAAGTACGGCATGGCCGACAGCTACGACGAGCAGGGCAACTACATCTTCCCCGAGGGCTTCGATCCCGAGACCAACGAATGGCTCGAGGGTTTCGAGAAGCAGCGTGAGGCCTGGGAGGCGCGCTACGCCGAGGCGGAGCGTCGTCACAAGATGCACACCGCGCAGATCGAGAAGTTCGCCGCTGCCGCGGCCGAGGCCGAGAAGGCCCCGACGGACTACTCGTCGGCGTCGGAGAGCCGTAGCAGCTCGTCGACCTCGTCCTCGTCGACCTCTTCGTCGGGCGGCGGATCGCTGGCCAGCGACGAGCAGCTCGCGGCGCTTCGCGAGAAGCTGTCGGGCAACGCCTGATCGCCTGATCTGAACAAACGAGTGCGGCCTCTTCCGACAACGGAAGGGGCCGCACTCGTTGGTATGTCCACCTGATCGTGGCCGGGTTCAGACGTGCGGGCGGACCTGCACCTCCAGCCGCGCCGACAGGTCGACCTCGATGATCGCCCGACCGTCGTGGTCTGCGGTGACCTCGTCGGAAATCGCACCGCGCAACGCGTACGTCGCGCTCGGTCGGAGTCTCGAGAGTCGCAGCGCAGTTCGGGTCGGACCGGCTCCGGGCCGCAGCACGAGTTGGAGTGTCGTGCCGTCGGTGAGCGCCTTGGCGACCAGAACATCCGGATAGCCGGCCGAATCGAGGTGAGGGCCGTGGCGCCAGGCGTCGGCGATCTCGCCGGAGGCGAGGTCCCGCATGCCGTCGGGTCTGGTCATGCGTCCCAGCACATGGGCGCAGTTGACCCATGTCGAGACGCCGTGGAGTTTGTGCGCGCCGTGCGGAGAGTGATCGAGCCCGATGTCGGCGGCGATCTTCTCGGTGATCGTGTCGGCGACCTCGGTGTCTCCCATCTCGTGCGCGGCGATGAGCAGATTTGCCCACGCCCATCCATCACCGGGCCGATAGGACCCGACGTCGAGGTGGTCGACGGGCGTTGTCCGCAGTCCGATGCGCGTCGAGCGGTCGCGAATGCGTGTCCGACGCAGTGTGTCCCAGGTGTCGTGCGCGAGATCCGGCGTCAAGGCGTTGAGCCAGTAGGTCATCACGGCGTCGTTGGCGATCATCGGTGGGAAGACCAGGCCGAGCGGCCCGCGTCCGAAGACAAAGCGTCCGTCGCGACGCCGGAACTTGTTGTCGAACAACGATTGCCGCATCTTTTCAGGCAGATCGCCGGCGAGATCGCGGTGGTGGAGCCGGTCGTAGGCACACAGTCCCACCATCGCGACGGCGTTGCACATCGGGTAGATCAGGTGCGGCTCACACGGATACAACGTCTGACGACTCTGCCGCATGTTGCGCGCGATGGCCTCGGCGATCGGGGCGTAACCATAGTGAAACGACTTCTCGGTGCTCCACCGCAGTTCCAGGCTTCCCGGATCGTCGAATTCTCCGGTGCCGTTGAGGCTTTCGTAGAGCGCGAGCATCGCGGCGAAGAAGCCCGTGTACATCACGTTGCCGAAGGTCATGGGATCGGGATTCCATCGAAGGTATCCCGCCAGTTGCTCGGTGGCCCAGTACCCCCATACGCGTTTGTCGCACATCTTACGAATGAGATTGGCCTGCGCCTCCGCGAGATAGCCGCCGAATGCCGGTGTGCGCGTGTACTGCGCCATCGACAACGCGTACCCGGCATAACTGAGTTGGTAGCGCAGCGCGCTGCCGCCGATCTGCTCGAGCCGGGTGAAGCCGGTGAAATCGTCTATCGGCTGGAGCGCGAGATCGAGCAGGTACCGCAGCGACGCGAGATCGTCGGCGGACGACTCGGTGACCGCGACCGGCGCGATGCTCGTGCTCACGCCGACCCGACCGGCGTGCGTGCGCGCATGACCGACGCTGCGGCGAGTACTGCGATGAACCCGGACATGAGGACTCCCAACAGGATTGAAGTGATGACGAGGTGCACGGTTGTCGAGCGGAGTTGATACAGGTCGACCAGACGGGTGTCGATTTCGACGACGGTCAACAATGCGCCCGCGATCCCGATCGCCATGACACCGAGCGCCCCGACCCCACGGATGCGCTGCGGCCACCGGAGACCGACGAACGCCGCTGCACCCATGACGGCGACGGTGAGCATTGCCACACCCGAGCAGTGGATCAGCCACACCCAGCCGGGTGCGCTGGTGCGGGCGAATCCACTGGCCATGAGCGCCACGGTCACGGGCAGCGAAGCGGCCACGCCCGTCGCGATCGCTTGCATCACCGACGGGACCGCAGTGTGGAGTGTGGGGCGACTGTGCAGCGCGGGGCGACCAAGCAGTGCGGGGCCGGCCCTGGGCGGCCGCTCGCAGAGGGCGTCGACAAGGGCCGCGAGATCGGTGTCGTCCGGGGTGCTGCGCACCGCAGTCGGCGCGAAGCCGCCGTCGTCTCGGACGGCGCGCCACGGCATGAAGCGTGAGCCGGCTCCCAGCACGATCACCATCACCAGGCAACACAGCATCGCAGCCTCCTCTCCCGGACGATGGCCGGTGGCCTCGAATCTGTTGGAACAATATATTAAATATGTCTCTACGTTCGTAGAATGCGCCGACGCGCTCGCCAACGTATTCGTGTATGGCATTTTGACAATAATTGTCATCAACGGCTTAGCTGTGCGGCGTGCTCATACAACGGACAAAACTGACATTTTCCGTGGCCGCGCTCACGGCGGTGACCGCAACGCTCGTCGCGTGTGCTTCTGATGGCGGCGGTGACACCTCGGCGACGAGCAGTGCGGCGTCGGGATCGCTGGTCGAACAAGGCAGTGCCACACCGAGACTCGCACTGAGCTACGACGGCGGTGTGCTGGTCTACGACGCCGAGACCTTGAAGCAGGTCGGGGATTTCCCCGTCGAGGGGTTCACCCGACTCAACAGCGCCGACAATGGCCGCAATGTCTTCATCAGCGAGTCCGACGGGTTCCGCGTTCTCGACATGGGAACCTGGACCCGCAAGCACGGCGACCACGGCCATCACTACACGACATCGCCGGTACTCACCGACATGCGATTCGGCGGTGCCGAACCCGGTCACGTCGTGTCCTTCGAGGACCGCCTCACCCTTTTTTCCGACGGTACCGGCGAGGTGAACATCGTCGAACCCGTCGAACTGGCACAAGGGAATGCCGCGTCGACGACCTACCGCACACCCGAGCCGCATCACGGGGTCGCGGTGTCGCGCGGCGACGGCACCCTGGTGGTCACCGTCGGCAACGAGGACACCCGCTCGGGCATCGCGATCCTGGACAAGTCCCGCAACGAGATCGCCCGCAACGATCAATGCCCGGGCATTCACGGTGAGGCCGAGGCCGCCGGGGGAGTACTCACCTTCGGCTGCCAGGACGGCATACTCATCGTGCGCGGCAACGAGATCCAGAAGGTGTCGAGTCCTGATCCGTACGGCCGCATCGGCAACCAGGCCGGCGCGGCCGAGTCCCCGATCGTGCTCGGCGACTACAAGACCGACAAGGACGCCGAGCTCGAACGCCCGAATCGTTTCACCCTCACCGATACTCGGACCGGAACCCTGCGGCTCGTGGACTTCCCGGCCAGCTATAGCTTCCGGTCGATCGAGCGCGGCCCCAACGGGCAGGCGGTGATCCTCGGTACGGACGGCGCACTGCACGTCTACGAGCCCGTGTCGGCCACCGAGACGGCGAGCATCCCGGTCATCGCGGCCTGGTCCGAACCCGACGAGTGGCAGTCGCCGATGCCGAATCTGTTCATCCAGGGTGACCGGGCCTACGTCAGCGACCCCGCGACGAAAACCCTGTATGCCGTTGACCTGTCCACAGCGAAGGTGGCGAACAAGGCGACCCTTCCGGCACAGACGATCGAGCTGACCGGCGTTACCGGCTGACGGTGAGGTGGTCCGGATCACGGCCCCGTGGGCGCGTTTGCCACACTGGGACCGTGATCCGAGTGGGGCTGACCGGCGGCATCGGGGCCGGGAAATCGACAGTGGCCAAGACGTTCATCGAGCGCGGCGGTTTTCACATCGACGCCGACAAGATCGCCCGGGAAGTCGTCGAACCGGGCACTCCGGGCCTCGCGCAGCTCGTCGAGGCGTTCGGCGAGGACATCCTGGCCGGTGACGGGTCGCTGGACCGCCCCGCGCTCGCGGCGAAGGCGTTCGTCGACGACGAGAGTCGCTCCACCCTGAATTCGATCACCCACCCGCTCGTCGGGGCGCGCACCCAGGAGCTGCTGGAGGCCGCGCCCGACGACGCGATCGTGATCCAGGACATCCCATTGCTGGTCGAGGGCAACATGGCCCCGTTCTTCCATCTGGTGATCATCGTGCACGCCGACGCCGAGGAACGAGTGCGTCGGCTCGTCGAGCTGCGCGGAATGCCGGAATCCGACGCTCGTGCACGCATCGCCGCCCAAGCCGACGACGACCAGCGCCGGGCGGTCGCCGACGTCTGGCTCGACAATTCGGGCAGCCCGGAGGCGCTCGCGGCCTCCTCGGTGCAGGTGTGGGAGCGCCGACTCGTGCCGTTCGAGACCAATGTGCGTACCCGTACTCCGGCCGTGATGGACGCCGAACTCATTGCGGCCGAACCCAACTCCTCGACACTGCCCACGCGCATCACTCAACGGTTGTGGGCGTTGGCGGGCGCGAACGCCACGGCGATCGATGCTGCGGCAAGCGGCGGCGCCGATCCGGGGTTCGCGATCACTGCGCGCGACGCCGACGCGTCGGGCGCACTCGCCGACGCGCTTCCGCCGGGGGGATTCGCACCGATCGGAGACGGTCGGTTCGGATCTGCCGACCCCGGTCGGCCCGCGACGGTGGGTATCCGAACGGCCGGCTGAACGGAATCCTCGACCGGTCGGCGTAGTCTCGCAACAATGTTGCGCGACAACCGATCCCAGTCGCCGGGTATGCCGGTTTCGCGACGTGGGCTACTCGCTGCGGTCGGCCTCGGCGCAGGCGCCGCGGCGATCGCGGGCTGCGCCACGACACCCGACACGTCGGGCAGCGAGGTGACCGCCGCCGCGACGGCGAGATCGACGCCATCGACCTCGCCCGGCGCACCGCTGGTGATGATCGTTCGGCACGCGGAGAAACCGGCGGCGGACACGCACGGCGTCACCGAGTCCGGGGCCAGGGACTCCGCGTCGCTGACGGTCAGCGGATGGACTCGCGCAGGCGGGCTCGTCGCCCTGTTCGGTGCCGACGGCCAGCCGCCGCGCGAAGGTCTGGTCACCCCGGATCGGATCGTCGCGTCGGCCGGTGGAGGCGGCGCGAGCCGTCGGCCACTGCAGACGATCACTCCACTCGCCGCGCGGCTGGGCGTCGAGCCGGTCACCCGATTCACCCAGGACGACCTGAGCGGTGCGGCCGCCTTCGTGCGTGGGCAGACCGGGGTGACGCTGATCAGCTGGGAGCACCACCGAATCCGTGGCCTGATCCAGGAGTTCGGAAAGGTCACCCCGAGCCCACGCGACTGGCCCGACGACCGGTTCGACATGGTCTGGCTGCTCCGACCGAGCGAGACCGGCTGGGCACTCGACGAGATGGCGCAGTTGCTCCTGCACGGCGACCGAACGGTCTGAGCAGGACTCAGGGACGATCCAGCCAGAACACTCGCCCGCCGACCGCGGCGTCGAGCCATGCGTCGACGTCATGGCCGTGCTCGGCGGCACCGGCGAGGGCTCGCGTGGCGATCCCCACGGCGGCCACGCAGTCATCGGTGGTCAGCAACCCGGCGCGATGTGCAGCGAAGAGCTCGTCGACGTCGATCAGCTCCAAGGGGGTTCCGGGGACATCGACGAGATCGAGATACCAGTCCACCGCATGCCAGCGGCCTTCGCCGTCGGGGCCGTCGAAAGCACCCACGTCCAGATAGAGTCGCTGACCCGTGCGATGTCCCTCCACGAAATGGAAGATGTTCGCACGGAGCCCGAGCGCGGGGAGCAGCCACGACTCGAGGTGATCGAACCGCGGATGGTCTGCGGTCCGTGACATGTACAACCCGAAATCGGTGACCTCGTACCGTTCGACCGGCCGCACGAAACCCTTGTTGTCGGTGTTGGTCATCGCCGGCACGTCGAAGGTCTCGCGTTTGGGCGGATGGAGGTGCTCGTGAGACGGGACCTCGTGTGACGGGAGACCGGCCGAGTCGGACATGCACCGACCCTAACCGTGCCCGCACCGCTCGATCGCATGGAACACACTTGTCGTAGGGCGCGTTTACCCTGGCGTCATGGCCTTTGCAGCAGAGCGACCGGTGATCGCGCACTCCGAGTACCGCCCGATCGGCGAGATCGAACGCACCGAGGGCCACTTCGAGGTGGTCAGCGAGTACGAGCCCGCCGGTGACCAACCGGCAGCCATCGACGATCTGGAGAAACGGATCGCCGCAGGCGAGAAGGACATCGTGCTACTCGGCGCCACCGGTACCGGCAAGTCGGCGACGACCGCGTGGCTCATCGAGCGGGTCCAGCGTCCGACCCTGGTGATGGCGCCCAACAAGACCCTCGCCGCGCAGCTGGCCAACGAACTGCGCGAGATGCTCCCCAACAACGCCGTCGAGTACTTCGTGTCGTACTACGACTACTACCAACCCGAGGCGTACATCGCGCAGACCGACACCTACATCGAGAAGGACTCGTCGATCAACGACGACGTCGAACGTCTGCGGCACTCGGCCACCTCGAACCTGCTGTCGCGCCGGGACGTGGTGGTGGTCGCGTCGGTGTCGTGCATCTACGGTCTCGGTACCCCCCAGTCCTACCTCGATCGGTCGGTGGAGATCGCCGTCGGCGACGAGATCGATCGGGACGCATTGCTACGGCTGCTCGTCGACGTGCAGTACGCGCGCAACGACACCGCATTCACGCGCGGCACCTTCCGCGTTCGCGGCGACACCGTCGAGATCATCCCCTCCTACGAGGAGCTCGCCGTACGGATCGAGTTCTTCGGCGACGAGGTCGAGTCGTTGTACTACCTGCACCCGCTCACCGGAGACGTTGTGCGGCAGGTGGATTCACTGCGCATCTTCCCGGCGACCCACTACGTCGCGGGACCGGACCGCATGGAGAGGGCGATGAAGAGCATCGAGGACGAGCTCGAGGAGCGCCTCTCGGAGCTCGAACGCAAGGGCAAACTCCTCGAGGCACAGCGGCTGCGCATGCGCACCACCTACGACCTGGAGATGATGCGCCAGGTGGGGTTCTGCTCGGGCATCGAGAACTACTCGCGCCACATCGACGGCCGCGGCGCGGGTACCGCGCCGGCGACACTCATCGACTATTTCCCCGAGGATTTCCTCCTGGTGATCGACGAGTCCCACGTCACGGTCCCGCAGATCGGCGGCATGTACGAGGGTGACATGTCCCGCAAGCGAAACCTCGTCGAGTACGGTTTCCGGCTGCCGTCGGCGGTCGACAACCGGCCCCTGACCTGGGACGAGTTCGTCGACCGCATCGGGCAGACCGTCTACCTGTCGGCAACCCCGGGTCCCTACGAGCTCGGCCAGTCCAACGGTGAGTTCGTCGAGCAGGTGATCCGACCGACCGGACTGGTCGACCCGGAGATCGTGGTGAAACCGACCAAGGGTCAGATCGACGATCTGGTGCACGAGATCCGGGAACGCACCGACCGCGACGAGCGTGTACTGGTGACGACCCTGACCAAGAAGATGTCCGAGGACCTCACCGACTACCTGCTCGAACTCGGAATCCGTGTGCGGTACCTGCATTCCGAGGTCGACACCTTGCGGCGCGTCGAGCTACTCCGACAACTGCGTTCGGGTGACTTCGACGTCCTGGTGGGCATCAACCTCCTGCGCGAGGGACTCGACCTGCCCGAGGTATCGCTGGTGGCGATCCTCGACGCGGACAAAGAGGGATTCCTGCGCTCGACGACCTCGCTGATCCAGACCATCGGCCGTGCCGCGCGCAACGTCTCGGGTCAGGTCCACATGTATGCCGACAAGATCACCGACTCGATGCGCAACGCCATCGACGAGACCGAACGCCGACGGGCAAAACAGATCGCCTACAACAAAGAGCGCGGGATCGATCCGCAGCCGCTGCGCAAGAAGATCGCCGACATCCTCGATCAGGTGTACCGGGAAGCCGAGGACACCTCGGCGGCGGTGGTCGGGTCCGGCCGCAGCGCCAGCCGTGGCCGACGTGCGCAGGGCGAGATGTCCGGTACCAAGGCCGCCAGCGCCGGTGTGATCGAGAAGCGTGATGTGTCGGCGATGCCGAGAGCCGAACTGGCCGATCTGGTTTCGCAGCTGACCGACCAGATGATGGCTGCCGCACGCGACCTGCAGTTCGAACTCGCCGGCCGCCTGCGTGACGAGATCGCCGACCTGAAGAAGGAGTTGCGAGGTATGGACGCCGCCGGTATCAAGTAACGCAGACGGGCGTGCCTCGCCCGATCGTGGGACAAGTCGCCCCGCGGCGCACTAGCCTGCACACCCAGGGCTCCCTAAAGTGTGGGGGATGGTTGCGCCCGCGAAGTGCGGGGCCGAACACGTAGTGGAGGTACGAATGAGCGCATATAACACGGTGGTTGTCGGAACCGATGGCTCGGAGTCATCGATGGCGGCGGTCGATCGCGCCGGAGCGATCGCCGGAGAGTCGGCAAAACTGGTGATCGCATGCGCATATTTCCCCAACGACCGTTCCGCCGGTGAGGTGGCCGACGTGCTGAAGGACGAGGCCTACCAGGTCACCGGCTCCTCGCCGACCGAGGAGATCCTCCGTCGGGCCAAGGAACGGGCGACCAAGGCCGGGGCCACCCAGATCGTGCAGCGCGCGGTCAAGGGCGCACCGGTCGACGCGCTGCTGCAGCTCGTCACCGACGTCCAGGCCGATCTCCTTGTGGTCGGAAACCGAGGACTCAACTCGATCGCCGGCCGCCTGCTCGGTTCGGTGCCCGCCGACGCCGCACGCAAGTCCACCTCGGATGTCTTGATCGTCCACACCACCTAGAGAGCATCTCCTCACAGCCGACAGGGCGCCCCGCTCAGCGGGGCGCCCTGTCGGTTTCCGATGGTGTGGCGGTTGTTCGTGTCCGGGCTCAGGCCGACGGTAGATCTGCGAGCTCCGCGGGCAGATCCCGGCTGTGAATGACGATCAGCCGCTGCGTGCTTCGCGTCAGCGCCACATACAGGTCGCTGAAGCCCCGGGGCGACTGATCGACGAGCTCGGCCGGCTCGACGACGATGGTGGTGTCGAACTCGAGTCCCTTGCACGTGGTGACCGTATGTAACCGTGGCCGCGGGTCGGCGACCTCCCCGGATGCGTCGGTGCCGGTCTCCGGTGCCTCGGTGACATTGTCGAGTGCCTCGGTGACATTCTCGAGTGCCTCGGCGATCATCGGATGGACTGCATCGGGCACGACGATGCCGGTCAGACCGGTCAGCTCGGGTGCGGTGGCCGCTTCGAGGATGGTCGCGGCCAGGCCACGCGGCTCGGTGCGGATGGCCACGGGCTCGATTCCGTTCCTGCGCAACGACGTCGGGGCGGTGGCCCCCGGATCGACCCGGCTCAGCACGCGCGCCGCGTAGGTCATGATCTCGGCGGGCGTGCGGTAATTGACGGTCAGCTCCCGCAGCTGCCAGCGGTTGGCGACATACGGTGTGAGTACCTCACTCCACGAGGTGGTGCCGGCCAAGTCCCCGGTCTGAGCGGTGTCGCCGATGATCGTCATCCACCGGTTGGGTATGCGACGCATCACCATTCGCCACGCCATCGCGGAGAGTTCCTGCGCCTCGTCGACGATCACATGGCCGAACGTCCACGTCCGGTCCCCGTACGCACGTTCCGCGGTGGTCGCGCGACTGGTCTGGGTCTGACGTGCCGCGAGCTGTTCGGCGTCGATCAGGTCATAGGCCATGAGGATCTCGGGGTCCAGCTCGTCCTCGAGATCCTGTGGCGCAGAACCGGTGAGGATATCCAGGGCGTCCTGGGCCTCGGCGAGTTGACGGCGCCAATGCTCCTTCTCCCGCGCCTGGGCCTCGGCGGTGCCGTACCCGATCAGCTCGGCGAGCTCATCGAGCAACGGGACATCGGCGGGGGTGAGATCGGACGCGTCCTCGGCGGGGCTTCGATGCAGGGCGGCACGTTCCTCGTCGCTCCACCCGGGTGTGCACTTGCGCAGGGCGGCTTTGTTCGCGAAGAGATCTCGCAGCACGTCCTGTGGGGTCAGGGTCGGCCAGAAGTCGAGCAGTGTCGCCCGGATGTCGGTGTCACGGGACATATCGGCACGGATGTCGGCGATGTCGGAGGAACTGAGCATCTGGGAACCGTCGAGCAGGCTTGAGCCGATCGTCGCGGCGTGGCGTGCCGCCAGAGCGTCGAGCGCGGAGCGCAAGAACACCGATTGCGCCTGGTTGTGGGCGCGTCGGGAGGACCGTGCCTTCCCGCGGGCGGCCTTGATCAGCTCGCTGTCGATCTCGACCGTGTAACCCTCGAAGGTGACCGGGATCGAGGTGCGCGGCAAGGACTCCCGGGCACGCACCGCACGTTTGAGGACGTCGAGCATCGCAAGTCTGCCCTTCACCTCACGAGTGGTCCGCGGTTCGTCGGCGCGGGCATGGACGTCCGGGAACAACTCGCCGATGGTCGCGAGCAACACGCCCGACTCGCCCAGGGATGGCAGCACCTGGCCGATGTAGTCCAAGAAGTCACTGTTCGGTCCGATGATGAGAATGCCACTCCGCGAAAGGATCTCACGATGGGTGTAGAGCAGGTACGCCGCGCGGTGCAGCGCCACGGCGGTCTTGCCGGTACCCGGGCCACCTTGGATCACGGTCACCCCGCGATGGGTGGAGCGGATGATGAGGTCCTGCTCGCGCTGGATCGTCTCGACGATGTCGGTCATCTCACCGGTGCGTGCGGTGTTCAACGCGGCGACGAGCGCCGACTCGTTGACGACATCGCCATGACCGAAATCCTCGGCGGACGCATCGCCGGCGGTCAGGAGCTCGTCGTTGACCGCCTGCACCGAGCGATTTCGGGTGCGGATGTGCCGGCGCCGGGCGACGTCCTCCGGTGCGGCGGGCGTGGCGAGGTAGAACGCCCGTGACAGTGGTGCCCGCCAGTCGAGTAGCAGGGTGGTGTCGGCGTCATCGTCGTCGAGAATCCCGATCCGGCCGATCCGCCGGGTCTCGCCATCCTCCAGATCGAGTCTGCCGAAATACAGATTGTGTTCGGCGGCATCGAATTTGGTGAGATCGTCGACGTACATCCGCTCGTAGGACTCGCGTTCGGACTGCGCCTGCGGCGTCCCGCCGGACTCGCGCAGGGTTGCTGCGAGGCGCTTGCGGGTGGTGGCGCGCATGCGGTCGAGCCGTGCGTAGACCAGATCGAGGTGTGTCTGCTCCTCGACGGTGCGGGGGTCGTCGGTGCGTGCGGGTGACGAACTCATCGGGCCTCCGCAACCTCGGTGAGACCAGCGTCCTGGACCAGACACGCCGCACGGATGCACTCGACGAGTCGGGTCGCCCGGTCGGTGCCCGCCAGCCCGGCGCAGGTTGCTGCCGAGTCGGTGGACAGACCCAAGCCCAGGCGTCGGTCCAGCCAGCCGAAGACATCGGCCTGGGAGCCGAAGGGCGCCAACGAGTCCGGGCTGTCGCCGAGCACCCCGTGCCGGGAGACGTAGAGGCAGAAGGTCGCGGGGAGCTGGAAACCCATGGATGGTGCCGGCCCATCGGGGCGCAGGGAAAGTGACGTCGAGCTCACGGTCATTCGATGGTAGTTGGGTTCGGTGGAGTCGAGTGCCGCGAGGTGTGCCGGCTCGAGCCATGCGGCGGTGGTGGCCAGTCGGGCGCCTGGTCGGCGATAGGGGGCCGCGGGGATGTAGCCGCGTCGGGCGACGTGCGCCGAGTGGGTGACGTCGAGGTCGGCCACCCACACCCGCACGACTCTGTCGAGGAGGTCGGCGGTGTCGAGTCCTGCATCGACGAACTTGCGGCGCAGCACTTCTGGCGAGGTGTTGGAACCGACGGCGACCACGAGGGTGGCCACTCCCGACGTCGTCGGAGGACATACCGACGACGTCGGGACGACGAGCTCGTCGCACCAGGGGTAGAGATGAGGATCGAGGCTCCCCGTGACGGTGGGGGATCGATGCCGGGGCGGCAGGGTCAGGACACGGCCTTTCGCCAGCGGCGACGGCCGGCCTCCGCCTTGTCCTGTGCGGTCGCGGCCAGCGACTTGGCCGAATCCGCCAACTCCGGTGCGCGGTCACCGATGAGCTCGGCGACCTCGGCGGAACGGTCGCCGATCTTCTCGGCCCATTCGGTGGAGCGTTCGCGTGCGGCTTCGGCGAGTTCGGGGGCGCGGTCGCGGACCTTGTCGGCCCATTCGGTGGAGCGTTCGCGTGCGGCCTCGGTGAGCTCGGGGGCGCGGTCGCGCAGCAGTTCGGCGGCCTCCTCAGACTTCTCGCCGAGGACCGATGCACCCTCATGGGTGCGTTCGACGATCGAATCCCACGCTGAGGAGCCGGCCTTCGCGCCGACCGGCAGGGCCGCGGTGACCGCGGCGGTCGCGGCACTGGCCTTGCGCTTTCCGCGCCACGCGAGCGAGGGCTTGCCCTCGGTGTCCGCTGCGGCGATCAGCAGTCCACCGGCGAGGCTGACGTTCTTGAGGAACTGTGTGCGCTGGAGGTTGCGCTTGGCCGGATCGGTCTCCTGCCAGAAGGGATGGCCGGCAAAGGTGGTCGGTACCAGCGACCCGGCCAGACCGAGTGCGGCGATTCGCGGGAACTTGCCCGTCGCGAGCAACAATCCGCCACCGACCTGCACGGCGCCGTTGATCCGCACCAGCAACTCGGGGTCGTGGGGGACAGCGGCGGAAACGTTCTCGGGCAGGGCATTCAAGGAACTCTCGATGAAATCACCCGCCATCTCGGCGCGGCCGGTCGGCTTGCGCAACGCGTCGACACCCGACGCGATGAACACGGTGGCGAGCATGGGACGGGCGATACGGCGAAGAATCATCAGTGACACTGCCCTTCGTTCGGTCTGCGTGCGGAGCCGGACGCCCGACGGTGGCCGACCCGTGTTCTCGAATCAGCTCGGTCGATATGGCGCCTCATCGAGGCTACCCGTCGTGGGCAGCGCGCCGGGGATTGCGCAAGGAACAGTTACCAGCCCCGCTCGCGCCACTCGGGCAGCGCAGGTCGCTCGGCGCCCAACGTGGTGTCCTTCCCGTGCCCGGGATAGACGACGGTGGAATCGGGGAAACGATCGAAGACCTTGGTCGAGACGTCGTCGATGAGGGTGTCGAAATCACCCGGTTGCCAGGTCTTCCCGACTCCACCGGGGAACAGCGAATCGCCGGTGAGGAGGTGCACGACGCCGTCGGCGGGATCGGTGAAGGCGAGCGCAATGGAGCCCGGGGTGTGGCCGACGAGATGGATCGCCGTGAACGTGAGGTCGCCGACGGTGAGCTGGTCGCCATCGTCGACCAGCGTGTCCGGACGGACCGGCAATTCGTCGGCATCGATGCGGCCGGCAGCGGTCGGTGCACCGGTGGCGGTGGCGACCTGCTCGAGAGCCTGCCAGTGGTCGAAATGTTGGTGGGTGGTGAAGATCAGGGTGGGGGAGCCGCCGAGTTCGCGCAGGACGGCGAGGATGTCGTCGCCGTCGTTGGCGGCATCGATGATCAACTGCTCACCGGAGGATGTCGAGGTG
Organism: Gordonia sp. N1V; assembly: GCF_029269935.1. Taxonomy (NCBI): domain Bacteria; kingdom Bacillati; phylum Actinomycetota; class Actinomycetes; order Mycobacteriales; family Gordoniaceae; genus Gordonia; species Gordonia sp. N1V. Next base: position 26,581 of record NZ_JARJDD010000001.1, on the reverse strand, counting down.
ATGATGTAGGTGTTGTTGTCCATCGGGCCGACGGACATCTTGGTGATGGTCGCGTGGGACAGCGTGCGGCGTTGGGGGCCACTCTCGGACAGGTCGCCGGTGTAGTCGTCGGAGATCGCCAGATCGTTCGAGGTCATAACACCCAACCCTAGACATTCACGCGCCCCGCGTATCGTGGATCCGTGGCGTGCCGGGAAGCCTGTCCGGTGCGTACGACCCACTCTCCCCGGAATTTGTCGGTGGCTCCCGCTACGGTCATGCGCGCGGGGCGCCATGCGCCCGGACATTCGAGTTCTTGAGATAGGAATGCAGTGGTTGATCGCCTGATCGTCCGCGGAGCCCGTGAGCACAACCTGCGCGGAATCGACGTGGACCTGCCGCGTGACAGTCTGATCGTCTTCACCGGTCTGTCCGGGTCGGGGAAGTCCTCGCTGGCCTTCGACACGATCTTCGCCGAGGGCCAGCGCCGCTACGTCGAGTCGCTCTCGGCATATGCGCGTCAGTTCCTGGGCCAGATGGACAAACCCGACGTCGACTTCATCGAAGGCTTGTCCCCGGCGGTCTCGATCGACCAGAAGTCGACCAACCGCAATCCGCGGTCGACGGTCGGCACGATCACCGAGGTATACGACTACCTGCGACTGCTCTACGCGCGCGCCGGCAAGGCGCACTGCCCGGTGTGCGGCGCGGAGATCGCCAAACAGACACCCCAGCAGATCGTCGACCAGGTTCTCGAGATGGGGGAGGGCACCCGCTTCCAGGTCTTGGCGCCGGTCGTCCGTACCCGCAAGGGCGAGTTCGTGGATCTGTTCGCCGAACTCCAGACGCAGGGCTTCTCCCGTGCGCGGATCGACGGCAAGGTCCATCCATTGGCGGAGCCGCCGAAACTCAAGAAGCAGGAGAAGCACGACATCGAGGTCGTCGTGGACCGCCTGGTGGTCAAGAGCAGTGCCAAGCAGCGATTGACCGACTCGGTGGAGACGGCGCTGCGCCTGGCCGACGGCATCGTGGTGCTCGACTTCGTCGACCTCGACGCCGACGATCCGCACCGCGAGCGACGCTTCTCCGAGCGGATGGCCTGCCCGAATGGGCACCCCATCGCGATCGACGATCTCGAGCCCCGATCGTTCTCGTTCAACTCCCCGTACGGAGCATGTCCCGAATGCGACGGTCTCGGCGTCCGCAAGGAGATCGACGAGGATCTCGTCGTGCCCGACCCCGATCTCGCCTTGTCGGACGGCGCGATCGCGCCGTGGTCGTCGGGACACAATGCGGACTACTTCCTGCGACTGATGGGCGGCCTGGCCGACCAGATGGGTTTCGACGTCGACACCCCGTGGAAGAAGTTGCCCGCCAAGGCACGCAACGCGCTGCTCAACGGCAGTGACCATCAGGTTCACGTCAAGTTCCGCAACCGATACGGCCGCACCCGCTCGTACTACACCGAGTTCGAGGGCGTGATGGCCTTCCTCAGCAGGCGGATGGATCAGACCGAGTCCGAGCAGATGAAGGAGCGTTACGAGGGGTACATGCGCGACGTGCCGTGCCCCGCGTGTGGTGGGGCCCGCCTGCGACCGGAGATCCTGTCGGTGACCCTCGACCATCCGACCGACGGGCCCCGATCGATCGCGCAGGTCTGCGAACTCTCGATCTCCGAATGTGCGACGTACCTCGACGGTCTGTCCCTCGATGCCCGGCAGAAGGCGATCGCCGGCCGCGTTCTCAAAGAAGTACAGGCTCGCATCCGGTTCCTGCTCGACGTGGGCCTGGAGTACCTGTCGCTCGAACGCGCGGCCGGGTCGTTGTCCGGTGGCGAAGCACAACGCATCCGCCTTGCCACCCAGATCGGTGCAGGGCTGGCCGGGGTGCTCTACGTCCTCGACGAGCCGTCGATCGGGCTGCACCAGCGCGACAACCGACGACTCATCGACACGCTGACCCGCTTGCGCGATCTCGGCAACACGCTGATCGTCGTCGAACACGACGAGGACACCATCCGCGCGGCCGATTGGATCGTCGACATCGGCCCCCGGGCCGGTGAACACGGTGGTGAGGTCGTGCACTCGGGCAGCTACAAGGAACTGCTCAAGAATCGGAAGTCGTTGACGGGCAACTATCTTGCGGGTCGAGACACCCTTCCGGTGCCGGCGATCCGACGGCCGATCACCAAGAACCGGCACATCACGGTTGTCGGGGCGCGCGAACACAATCTGCGGGGCATCGATGTGACGTTCCCGCTCGGTGTGCTCACCGCCGTGACGGGAGTGTCCGGGTCGGGGAAATCGACCCTGGTCAACGACATACTCGCCACGGTCCTCGCCAACAAGCTCAACGGCGCTCGACAGGTCCCGGGCCGGCACACGCGGGTCAACGGGTTGGGAAACCTCGACAAGCTCGTTCAGGTGGACCAGTCGCCGATCGGACGCACCCCGCGTTCCAACCCGGCGACCTACACCGGCGTCTTCGACAAGATCCGAACCCTGTTCGCAGCCACCACCGAGGCCAAGGTGCGCGGCTATCAGCCGGGTCGGTTCTCGTTCAACGTCAAGGGCGGCCGGTGCGAGGCGTGCACCGGTGAGGGCACGATCAAGATCGAGATGAACTTCCTGCCCGATGTCTACGTGCCATGCGAGGTGTGCCACGGGGCGCGGTACAACCGCGAAACTCTCGAGGTCCACTACAAGGGCAAGACCATCTCGGAGGTTCTCGACATGCCGATCGAGGAGGCCGCCGAGTTCTTCGAGCCGGTGACCTCGATTCACCGCTACCTCAAGACACTGGTCGAGGTCGGGCTCGGTTACGTCCGGCTCGGGCAGCCGGCGCCGACCTTGTCCGGCGGTGAGGCGCAACGCGTGAAGCTCTCCGCCGAACTCCAGAAACGGTCGTCGGGACGCACCGTCTACATCCTCGACGAGCCGACCACCGGCCTGCACTTCGAGGACATCAAGAAACTGCTCGCGGTGATCAACGGACTGGTCGACAAGGGCAACACCGTGATCGTCATCGAGCACAATCTCGACGTGATCAAGACCGCCGACTGGGTGATCGACATGGGGCCCGAGGGTGGAACCGGGGGCGGCCTGGTCGTCGCGGAGGGCACTCCGGAGGAGATCGCCGACACCCCGGAGAGCCACACCGGCAAGTTCCTCGCCGAGATCCTCGACGACGAGCGGGTCGCCTCGGCCGGCTGACGGCGCCCTTCAGTTCGCCGACAGCGCTCACGTATCCGCCGACGGTGCTCGTGGCGGTCAGTCGTCGTAGTTGTCGAAGGCTTTCATCGAGCTCCAGTTCGGCCAGGTCAACTCCCACAGGCGGTGGATGCGTCGACCTCGGAACGTCGCGACGAACATCACTTCGATGTCGGTGGCAGCCTCGTCGGGACGTTTCGTCGTGATCCAGAGTCGCCCGGCGAGGCGACCGGAATCCTCGACCCATGCCTCGTCGTCGTAACGCACCGAGTAGGTGATGGGCGTCGAATAGACGCGCGCATGGCCGGCGTGGAAGGCGTCGTAGTCCTGCGTCTGGCCATTGGTGACGAGGATGAAATCTCGGTCGTAGTACTTATCCACCATCGAGATGTTCTTGGCCTCCACCATTCGCGTGAACATCTCTCGCATCACCGCTTGGAGTGGAGGTGCCATCGCGTCACCCACCCATCGACTTCCGGATCTCCTCGAGTCGTTTCTTCGCGGCCTCATCGCGCTTGCGCATCATCTCGTCCACCTGCTGACCTTCGGGGGTCCCTTCGGCCAGCTCTTGTGACCCGATCGCCGTCGCGATCCGATTCTCGATCTTGTCGCGCACGAAATCGAATGTGGGAACACCGGATTCGGTGTAGTCGGGGTCCGGGATCGACGGCGTGCCGGCGAACTGTCCGGGCGTCGTGGGTGGTACGACCACCTCGGCGTCGATGATCTCGTCCTCAGGTCCACCGGGCCCGGTGTGGGAGGATGCCGACTCGCCAGATTCCGTCATGACCTCCACCCTATGCGCGCCCGGGGACGGCTGTATGCGCTTGCCGAGCGGTGACGAACGAACCGGGACCGGAGACGGTGTGCGGACAGGTACCGAGCGCCTCACACTGAGAAGATGGCGGTCGACGGCTCGGTTCTGCGGGTAGCGGTGGCGCAGCCGGGTGACGGTTCGTCACTGAGGGATAGCGCGCGTCGCCACGCCGGTCTGATCCGGCGTGCCGGCGCCGATCTGATCGTTTTTCCCGAACTGTCTCTCACCGGGTATCACCTCGACGCACGCGATGTCGCCGTCGACGCGACCGAACTCGGGGTGATCGCCGACGCCTGCCACGACAGCGGGTGCACGGCGCTGATCGGCGCGCCGATCAGCGAGAACGGGCAACGTTACATTGCTGTCCTCCGCGTCGATTCGACGACGACATCGGCGGTCTATCGGAAGTGCTTCCCCGGTGCGGACGAGAGTCCGCACTTCGCGGCCGGGCCGGGGCCCTGTGCCATCACGGTGCAGGGATGGTCGATCGGGCTCGGTATCTGCCGCGACACCGGGGTGGCAGCGCACGTGGCCGACACGGCTGCGCTCGATATCGATCTGTACGCGTGTGGCGTCGTCCACCACCGGTGGGAGTTGGACGAACAACGGCGCCGCACGGCTCGGATCGCCGAGGCGTGTCGGTCGCCGGTGGCGATGGCGAGTGCTGCCGGCAGAACGGGCGGCGGCTACGACCTGCCGGCCGCACATTCGGCGATTGTCACTTCCGCAGGGGAGATCGCGGCCGATGCCGGCACCGCCGTGGATGCGGTGGTGGCGTGCGACCTTCAGTTGCGCCGGGCACTTGGCCCGGCGGTCATGCGTGAGCCATACCCGCCATGGCCAACGCAGCGCCCAGGAGACCGACAACGAGATACCCCATGATCGTCAGCCCGCGCCGGAGTCGAGAACCCGCTCTGGATCCGAGTAGCGCACCCACGGTCACCAGTCCGGACTGCCAACTCAGCGAGGCCGCGATGACCCCGACGACAAATGCGATCCGCGCCACGGGAGGCAGCGGGCCGGTGGAGACCGCCACTGCAGAGAAGTAGACGAAGGTCGCCGGGTTGATCGCGGTCAAGCCGAAGAACACCAGGAATCGGCGGCCGGTTCGGGTCCGCCGATTCGGCAAGGCCGTCGTCGCTGTCGGGGATCGACGTCGGATGCCCATCACCGCGATGACGATGAGAACCACTCCGCCGAGCACCTCGGGGAGCGCACCGAGTCGGCGGACCTCCGGTACCACGATGTTTCCGACGACGACCGACGCGAGCGCGTAGAGACCGTCCACCGAGGCGACCCCGACAGCCGCAGGCAGTCCGCGGCGAATGCCCGCGCTGACACCTTCGTGGATCAACGGAATCCCGACCGCCCCCGAGTGGCATCGCCACACCGAGCCCGGTCAGAAGTCCCATACCCATCGCACTCAGCGCCTCCCACATGCTGTCGACCCTGAGGCGCCGGCCCGACACGGACGAGAGGTTGAGCAGCGGAGTGCACAATCTTCTGTATGGACGACATCGACAGACAAATTCTCGGCATTCTTGCCACCGATGGCCGAGCATCGTTCAGTCACATCGGTCGAGTCGTCGGCCTGAGTACCAACGCTGCGGCCTCCCGTGTCAGGCGACTCGAAAGTGACGGCGCGATCCTCGGGTATCGAGTGGTGCTCGCCGATGCCGCCGAGGTCGACGTCCCGGTCACCTCGATCGAGGCCTTCGTCGACATCCGATTACGCGAGGGCGTCGACTCGGAGGGATTTCTGGATTGGGCCGGACACGATCCGGCGGTGCTCGACGCCGTTCACGTGACAGGCTTGTTCGACTACCTGCTGCGCATCCGGGGGTCGGGAACCGCGGACCTCGATCGCTTTCTTCGCAGGGTCAAATCAGAGGGCGGGGCCGGTGGCTCACAGACCCGAATCGCTTTGCGCCCCAGGGACTGACGAGTGCGGTGTGAGTCGGCGCAACCGGTTGTGGGTCGGTGGCGCACGATGAGCGGAACGCGACGCGGTCTCAGCGCCGGCGGTCGCGCACCGGCCCGGTGTACTTCTCGCCCGGTCCTTCGCCGGGCTCGTCCGGGTATGCGCTCGCCTCGCGGAATGCGAGCTGCAGCTGCTTGAGTCCGTCGCGGATGGGTGCGGCGTGGATGCCGAGGTCTGCGCGTGAAGCGTCGACCAGTCCGGCGAGTGCGTGGATGAGTCGCCGGGCCTCGTCGAGGTCCACGTCGGACTCCGCAGCGCCCTCGGCGAGTCCCAGTTTCTCCGCCGACGCGCTCATGAGCATCACGATGGCCTTGGTGATGACCTCGATCGCCGGAATATCAGCCAGGTCGCGGACGTTGTCACCGTCGGCAATGGAAGGGTTCGACTCGGTCGGCCCGGAGCCCGTCGTCCCGCCGGCAGGCCCGTCACCTGCGGCGTCGTCGGAGGGCGAATAGGTGTTTCCGGTCATGACTGTTAGACTTCCATAGCACGACCGCCCCGGTTCGCCGGGGTTGCAAGTGGAGTCAGGCTCCCACCGCTACGACGCGCCATTGGCGCAGTTGTACGGTCCGGTCCCAAAGGCCCAGGTCAGCCGCATGGCTGCGTGGGTCGGATACGCCGAGCGTATTCGAGTGGACCGGTCGGCGTTGGAGCCCTGCCGTTGATCTCTCGAGATCATCGCGGGGCTTTTTTGCTGAGCCCTTCTCCTCCTGCGCCCGACTCATCGCGGCGGCCGACCTGTTCGGAATTATCAAGGAGGCCCCATCAGCACTGAGACCCGCATCAACGAGCGCATCCGCGTACCGGAGGTCCGACTCGTCGGACCGAATTCGGAGCAGGTGGGCATCGTGCGTGTTGAAGATGCGCTCCGCCTGGCCTACGAGGCCGATCTGGATCTGGTCGAGGTCGCACCCGACGCCCGCCCGCCGGTGTGCAAGATCATGGACTACGGCAAGTTCAAATACGAAGCCGCCCAGAAGCAGCGCGAGGCGCGTCGTAACCAGCAGATGACCGTCATCAAGGAGCAAAAGCTCCGCCCGAAGATCGACGACCACGATTACGAGACCAAGAAGGGTCACGTCATCCGGTTTTTGAAGGACGGGTCCAAGGTGAAGGTCACCATCATGTTCCGTGGACGCGAGCAATCGCGACCCGAGCTCGGATTCCGGCTCCTGCAGCGTCTCGGCAACGACGTTGCCGACTACGGCTTCATCGAGACCTCGGCCAAGCAGGACGGACGGAACATGACGATGGTCCTCGCCCCGCACAAGGGAGCGAAGACCCGCGTCAAGGCGCAACAGCAGTCGCAACGCCCGCCGCGGCAGGCCGGCGACGACAGCGCCGACGCCACGAGCTAGTCGACACCGGCGTCGACTGCCCCGGGCGTCGACGCACGGACAGACCATCGCGAACCCAGCGCGCCCGCCGGAGCGGGCGCCGCTGGAGTTCGCCCTAACGAAGGAAGACACATGCCGAAGAGCAAGACCCACAAGGGCACCGCGAAGCGCTTCAAGGTGACCGGCAGCGGCAAGATCGTGCGCCAGAAGGCCAACCGTCGCCACCTGCTGGAGCACAAGCCCTCCCGTCGGACCCGTCGTCTCGACGGCACGACCGTTGTGAGCGAGAACGACGCACCGCGCATCAAGCGCCTGCTCAACCGCTGACGCCCTGACCACCACCGAGAAGAGGATTGACTAAATGGCACGCGTGAAAAGGGCTGTCAACGCCCAGAAGAAGCGTCGGACGACCCTGGAGGCCTCCAAGGGATACCGCGGTCAGCGTTCGCGCCTGTACCGCAAGGCCAAGGAGCAGCAGCTCCACTCGCTGACCTACGCCTACCGGGACCGTCGCGCCCGCAAGGGTGAGTTCCGCAAGCTGTGGATCGCGCGCATCAACGCCGCGGCCCGCGCCAACGACATCACCTACAACCGCTTCATCCAGGGCCTCAAGGCCGCGGGTGTCGAGGTCGACCGCAAGGTGCTCGCCGACATCGCCGTCACCGACCCGGAGGCCTTCACCGGTCTCGTCGAGGTCGCGCGTAAGGCGCTGCCCGCCGACGTCAACGCGCCGGCCGCCTGATCACCACGTAGTTCGCGTTGGTGCAGACCGACAACACACGACCCGTGACGGACGTTCTCTCGGAACGCTCGTCGCGGGTCGTGTCGTTGGCGAAGCTGCACAGGTCTGCCACACGCCGCACCGAGAAGCGGTTTCTCGTCGAGGGCGCCAACGCCGTCGACGCTGCGCTGGCGACCGGCCGCGCCCGTTCGGTGCTGGTCCGGGACGACGCCGAGGATCGTTTCGGCGAGCTTCTCGATCGGGCGAGAGCACATTCCGTGCCCGTGCACCGGCTGTCCGACCGGGCCGCGGCGAAATTGGCCGAGACCACCACGGCGCCGGGGGTGTTCGCCGAATGTGATCTCCTCACCGTCGATCTCGACGAGGTGCTCGCCGGATCGCCCCGGTTGCTCGCCGTTGCGGTCGAGCCGCGTGAGCCCGGCAACGTCGGCACGCTGATCCGATGCGCCGACGCGATGGGCGCCGACGCGGTCGTCCTGCTCGGTGACGCCGTCGACCCGCACAACGGCAAGGCGGTCCGCGCGAGCGCGGGAAGTGTTTTCCACATCCCGGTGGTGCGCGAATCGGACACGACCGCCGCGCTGCGGGCATTGCGCGCCGACGGCATCCTCACCCTGGCCACCGCGGCCGACGGTGAACTGAGCCTCGACGACGCCGACGACGTGTTCACCGGGCCGGTGGCGTGGCTGTTCGGCAACGAGGCCCACGGATTGCCCGGCACCCTGCTCGCCGATGCCGACCACCGCGTGGCCATTCCGATCCACGGTCACGCCGAAAGCCTCAATCTTGCTGCGGCCAGCGCGATCTGCCTCTATTCGGCGGCTCGCATCCAGCATCGTCGGTCGGCGTCGTCGGACTGAGACCACACTTCGGTCCGCCGACCGAGTCCGACCGCACTCGCAGTATGCGCGCGCAGGCGTCGGACACCCCGGTCGGCGCGGCGACCTGCGCCGGTGCGTCCACATCGGGTCGACTAGTCTGGGATGTCGATGTCCGCCGTCGCGCATTGCGTGATCCGCCAGACGTGACAATCCGGACGTGACGACACCGAGGAGATCACCACACGTGGCCAGCTCAGCCGACCGCCCCGCCGACCAGGGTTCCGAGGACCTGCGGTTCCCGGAACCATCGGAACTCGACGCCGCCGCCTCCGCCGCGGTGTCGGCGTTCGAGGCGGCGGGCGATCTCGATGCCCTCGCGCTCGCGAAGACCGCGCACCTCGGTGACCGCTCACCGATCGCACTGGCCCGGCGCGCGCTCGGCAGTCTGCCGAAGGACCAGCGGTCGTCGGCGGGCAAGGCCGTCAACGAGGTTCGCGGTCGGGTGTCGGCGGCCTTGGACGCGCGGACCGCTCAACTCGAGGCGGAGCGGGATGATGCCGTCCTGGTCGCCGAATCGGTCGACGTGACCCTGCCCAGCCGTCGACGCCCCCTCGGTGCCCGTCACCCGATCACGGTCATCTCCGAGCAGGTCGCCGATGTCTTCGTCGCGATGGGCTGGGAGATCGCCGAAGGTCCGGAGGTCGAGACCGAGCACCACAATTTCGACGCCTTGAACTTCCTGCCCGATCACCCCGCTCGCTCGATGCAGGACACGTTCTACATCGCGCCCGAGGGGTCGCGACAGGTGCTGCGCACCCACACCTCCCCGGTTCAGGTGCGGTCGATGCTCACCCGCGACGTCCCGATCTACGTCGCATGTCCGGGGCGCACCTTCCGGACCGACGAGCTCGACGCCACCCACACGCCGGTGTTCCACCAGATCGAGGGTCTCGCCGTCGACAAGGGCCTGACGCTGGCCAATCTGCGCGGCACCCTCGAGGTCTTCGCGCGGGCACTGTTCGGTCCGGAGACCACGACGCGGATGCGAGCAAGCTACTTCCCGTTCACCGAGCCGTCCGCCGAGGTCGACGTGTGGTTCCCCGCCAAGAAGGGCGGCCCGGGCTGGGTGGAGTGGGGAGGTTGCGGCATGGTGAACCCGAATGTGTTGCGCGCCAGCGGAATCGATCCCGACGTCTATTCCGGATTCGCCTTCGGGATGGGTCTGGAACGCACCCTGCAGTTCCGCAATGACATCTCCGACATGCGCGACATGGTCGAGGGTGACGTCCGCTTCTCCCTGCCGTTCGGCCCTGCGATCTGATCGCGCCACCCGACACCGCAAACGATCGAAAGTAGCTGATTGACGTGCGTGCCCCACAGTCCTGGTACACCGAGGTGTTGCGAGCCGGCGACCCGACCTGGTCGGCGACCGCCGAGGAGATCGACGCCGGATTCGTGCGCGTCGGCTTCGAGATCGAGGACATCGACGTCTTCCCGACGATCACCGGCCCCCTGGTCATCGGCCGGGTGGAGACGATCGAGGAACTGACCGAATTCAAGAAGCCCATCCGCTTCTGCACCGTCGCGGTCGGCGAGGCGGAACCCCGTGGAATCGTGTGCGGTGCACGCAACTTCGCCGAGGGCGACCTCATCGTGGCGGCATTGCCCGGTACCGTGTTGCCGGGCCCGTTCGAGATCGCCTCGCGCAAGACCTACGGGCGTATCTCCGACGGAATGATCTGCTCGGTCTCGGAATTGGGGATCGGCACCGACCACAGCGGCATCCTCGTGCTCGCACCGGGCACCGCCGAGCCGGGTGCCGATGCGCGTGAGGTCCTCGGACTCGACGACACCGCCATCGACGTCAACGTCACCCCCGATCGTGGCTATGCCTTCTCCGTCCGCGGGCTCGGACGTGAACTCGCAAGCAGTTTCTCGGTACCCTTCATCGATCCGGGCCTGCCCGGCGAGGCCATCGTCGCCGGCGGTGATCCGTGGCCGGTGGCCATCGAACCGGGATCCGCCGCCACCCGTTACACCGCGCGCCTGATCGCCGGGGTCGACGCGACCGCCATCTCGCCGTGGTGGATGCAGAAGCGTCTGATGGTGGCCGGGGTGCGGCCGATCTCGGCGGTCGTCGATGTCACCAATTACGTGATGCTCGAACTCGGTCAGCCGTTGCACGCCTTCGACGCCGACAAGCTCACCGGAACCGTCACCGTGCGCAACGCCGCGGCGGGAGAAAAGCTCACCACCCTCGACGGCGTGGTGCGCACACTCGATCCCGAGGATGTCGTCATCGCCGACGACAGCGGTCCGATCGCCCTCGCCGGGTTGATGGGCGGCGCCGACACCGAGGTCGGGTCGGAGACCACCCGGGTTCTGCTGGAGTCGGCCACCTTCGATCCGGTTCGGGTGTTCCGGACCGGCAAGCGCCACAAGCTGACCTCGGAGGCCACCAAACGGTTCGAGCGCACCGTCGACCCCGAGATCACCGCGGTCGCCTCGGATCGCGGTTCGGCGCTCATCGTGGAACTCGCCGGCGGTGAGGTCGCCTCCCCGCTGTCGGACCTTCGCGTGCATGTCGATGCGCCGCAGCCGATCTCGATCGCTGCCGACGAACCCGACCGCACCGCCGGGGTGACCTATGCGCCGGGCACCACCGCGGCGCGATTGACCGAGGTCGGCTGCACCGTCACCGGCACCGACCCGCTCGAGGTGATCCCCCCGTCGTGGCGCCCCGACCTACGTCAGCGCGCCGATCTCGTCGAGGAGGTGCTGCGGCTCGAGGGTCTCGAGGACATCCCGGCAGTCCCGCCCACCGCGCCCGCGGGGACTGGTCTGACTCCCGCGCAGCGTCGGCGACGCGGCATCGGGCGGACACTCGCCCTCGACGGCTTCGTCGAGGTGCTGCCGTACCCGTTCATGCCGGCCGGCATCTTCGACCAGTGGGATCTCCCGGCCGACGACGAGCGACGACGCACGGTGAAGGTGCTGAATCCGTTGGAGTCCGATCGGCCGGAACTCAACACGACCCTGTTGCCCGGCCTGCTGGAAATGGCTGCGCGCAACATCTCTCGTGGTCAGCGCGACCTGTCGCTGTTCACCATCGGGCAGGTCGTCATCGCCGGTGACAACGTCGTTCCGGTCGGGGCCCTCGACGTGACCCGGCGCCCGACCGACGAGCAGATCGCCGCACTCGACGCCTCCCTGCCGCACCAACCGTTGCACGTGGCCACGGTCCTGACGGGGCTGCGCGACCCGGCGGGTCCGTGGGGCCAGGGGCGCGCGGCGGATCATCTCGACGCCTTCGAGGCGGCCCGCACGATCGGCCGCGCCGCCGGTGTGACGGTGGAATTGTCGGCCGACGATCATCGTCCCTGGCATCCCGGCCGCTGCGCTCGAGTGACGGTGAACGGGACGACCGTCGGATACGCCGGGGAACTACATCCCGCGGTCCTCGAACGCGCCGGGCTCCCCAAACGGCTGTGTGCGGTGGAGATCGACATCGATGCGCTGCCGTTGTCGGTGAACCTGCCGGCGCCGAGTATCAGTGTGTTCCCGGCCGTCCTGCAGGACGTCGCGGTGGTGGTCGGCGACTCGGTGCCCGCAGCCGAGGTCGAGAAGGCGTTGCGCGACGGGGCCGGTGATCTCCTCGAGGCGATCGAACTGTTCGACGTGTTCACCGGCGCCCAGGTGGGCGACGGACACAAGTCGCTGACTTTTGCGCTGCGCTTCCGTGCGGCGGACCGTACGCTCACCGAGGACGAGGCCAGCAGTGCCAAGCTCGCCGCGGTCGAGACGGCGAGCGAACGTCTCGGAGCACGTTTGCGCTGATCGAGGGAGAGCCCTGTCTCCACGCGGTCGAGGCGAGGCCACCGGGGTCGGTGTGAATTGATTTGCACCGCCATGCATAATGATTGCATGACGATCAAGGTGGCGGTCGCCGGTGCGAGCGGCTATGCGGGCGGTGAGATCCTACGACTACTGTGCGGTCACCCCCGACTGCGTTCGGGTGAGCTGGAGATCGGCGCGTTGACCGCGGGTGGCAACGCCGGCAGCACGCTCGGCACCCTTCATCCCCATCTGCTCCCGCTGGGCGATCGTGTGCTGGAGGAGTCGACACCGGAGGTCCTCGCGGGCCACGACGTGGTCTTCCTCGGCCTGCCGCACGGGACGTCGGCAGCGATCGCGGATGCCCTTCCGCCCACGACGTTGATCATCGACTGCGGTGCCGACTTCCGGTTGCGTGACAGTGCCGACTGGACTGCGTACTACGGGGGACAACACGCGGGCACCTGGCCGTACGGCATGCCCGAGCTGCCGGGCAACCGCGAAATCCTCTCCGGCGCCAGCCGTATCGCGGTTCCGGGCTGCTACCCGACGGTCTCGATCCTGTCATTGCTGCCGGCGGTCGCCGCGGGGTTGGTCGAACCGGCGGTCACCGTGGTCGCCGTCAGCGGGACCTCCGGTGCGGGGCGCACGCCCAAGGTCGACCTGCTGGCCGCCGAGGTGATCGGGTCGGCACGGGCCTACGGCGTCGGCGGTGTGCACCGGCACACCCCGGAGATCGCGCAGGCACTCTCGGCTGCCGCCGACATGCCGGTGACCGTGTCCTTCACCCCTGTTCTGGTCCCGATGTCACGGGGCATTCTGGCCACCTGCACCGCCCGTACCTCGGCGACTTCTGACGATGTGCGCGCAGTCTATGAAAAGGCTTATGCGGATGAGCCTTTCGTGCACCTTCTGCTGCCCGGGTCCCTGCCGACGACCGGTTCGGTGATCGGATCCAATGCGGTGCAGTTGGCGGTGACCGTCGACGAGCGCGCAGGCACTCTCGTCGCGGTCGGCGCTATCGACAACCTCACCAAGGGCACCGGCGGTGCTGCGGTGCAGTCGATGAATCTGGCGCTGGGCTGGGACGAGACCGAGGGTTTGAGCACCGTGGGGGTGGCACCGTGACCACATCGGATGATCGGATCGACACCGACGATCGCATTGCCGGCGGAGCGCCGCTGGACGCACCGCGATTGGTGCGGGAACAAGGCGTGACGGCCCCGCTCGGGTTTCGGGCTGCCGGGATCGCGGCCGGTATCAAGGCATCCGGCAAAGAGGATCTTGCACTGGTCTTCAACGAGGGCCCCGACTACGCCGCAGCCGGTGTGTTCACCCGCAACCAGGTCAAGGCCGCGCCCGTCCTGTGGTCGCAGCAGGTACTCACCACGGGCCGACTACGCGCGGTGATCCTCAACTCCGGCGGCGCGAATGCGTGCACCGGACCCGGCGGATTCCAGGACACCCACACCACCGCGGAGGCCGTCGCGGAGGCACTGAGCAACTGGGGCACCGAGACCGGTGCCGTCGAGGTCGCCGTCTGCTCCACCGGCTTGATCGGCGATCGTCTGCCGATGGACAAGGTGCTCGCCGGCGTCACCGAGATCGTCCACGAGATGGGGGGCGGTCTGTCCGGGGGAACCGACGCCGCCTACGCCATCATGACCACCGACACCGTGCCCAAACAGGTTGCGCTGCACCACCCGCAGGGATGGAACGTCGGCGGGATGGGCAAGGGTGCGGGAATGCTCGCCCCGTCACTGGCCACCATGCTTTGCGTGCTGACCACCGACGCTCGCGCGTCCGCCGAGCAACTCGACACCGCCCTGCGGCGGGCAACGGCGCTGACCTTCGATCGACTCGACGTCGACGGTGCCACCTCGACCAACGACACCGTGCTGTTGCTCGGTTCCGGCGCCAGCCAGATCCCGGTCGATCAAGCAGATCTCGACGCCGCCGTGCTGGCGGTGTGCGACGATCTGGCCGCCCAGCTGATGGCCGACGCCGAGGGCGTCACCAAACGCGTCACCATCACCGTCGCCGGTGCGCGGACCGAGGACGACGCGATCACCATCGCACGGACCGTGGCCCGCGACTCGCTGGTGAAGACCGCACTGTTCGGCTCCGATCCGAACTGGGGTCGCGTGCTCGCCGCGGTGGGGATCGCGCCGGTCACCATCGACCCCGACCGGATCTCGGTGTCGTTCAACGGCAATGCCGTCTGCGTCGACGGTGCCGGCGCACCCGGTGCGCGTGAGGTGGACCTGTCGGGCGCCGACATCGCCGTGCGCATCGAGCTGGGACTCGGCGAGGCGTCCGGTTCCATCCGCACCACCGACCTGTCGCATGCCTACGTCGAAGAGAACTCGGCGTACTCGTCATGAGCCTCGACGGGGTGGATCCCGGGGCCGTGAATGCCGGGGGCGCCGATCGCACGGACGCCGGCCTCGACAAGGCACAGGTGCTTGCCGAGGCGCTACCGGCGATGCAGTCCCTTGCCGGTGCGACCGTGGTGGTCAAATACGGCGGCAACGCGATGGTCGACGACGAACTCAAGCGCGCATTCGCCGCGGACATGGTCTTCCTGCGTGCCTGCGGAATGCATCCGGTCGTCGTGCACGGCGGCGGTCCGCAGATCTCGGCGATGCTGCAGCGGCTGGGGTTGTCGGGGGAGTTCCGCGGCGGGTTCCGCGTCACCACCCCCGAGGTGATGGACGTCGCCCGCATGGTGCTGTTCGGTCAGGTCGGACGAGAACTGGTGGGACTCATCAACACCCACGGTCCGTACGCGGTCGGCCTGACCGGTGAGGATGCGCACCTGTTC
This sequence comes from Gordonia sp. N1V, assembly GCF_029269935.1. Lineage (NCBI taxonomy): Bacteria > Bacillati > Actinomycetota > Actinomycetes > Mycobacteriales > Gordoniaceae > Gordonia > Gordonia sp. N1V. The sequence goes on along the minus strand of NZ_JARJDD010000001.1, from coordinate 11,037 downwards.
ACCGCGACGCGCCGGACCGTGATGGTCGACGGCGTGGCCACCGATATCGGACTGGTCGGTGACATCACGTCGGTGAACACCTCTGCGGTTCTCGATCTCGTTGCGGCCGGACGTATCCCGGTGGTCTCGACGATTGCCCCGGATCGTGACGGCGTCGTGCACAACATCAACGCCGACACCGCCGCCGGGGCGCTCGCCGAAGCGCTCGGTGCGTCGCGGTTGGTGATGCTGACCGACGTCGAGGGGTTGTACACGGACTGGCCCGATCGGGGGTCGTTGGTGTCGCGGATCGACGTCGAGCAGGTCGCGAAGCTGTTGCCGCGCCTCGATTCCGGCATGGTGCCCAAGATGGAGGCGTGCCTGCGGGCGGTGACCGGCGGAGTCGGCGCGGCGCACGTGATCGACGGCCGTGTGCCGCATGCGGTGCTCGCCGAGCTGCTGACGTCGAGTTCGGCGGGTACCACCGTCGTGCCGTACCGAACCGGCGCCGGTTCGGTCACCGAACCGGCATCCCGAGCTCACCCCGACACCTCTGATCCGAAGGCCACGACCTCATGACCGCACCCTGGCAGCAGCGGTGGACGACCGCGCTGATGAACAACTACGGCACCCCCGCGCTCACCCTCGAGCGTGGCGCGGGTGCGCACGTGTGGGATGCCGACGGTAACCGCTACCTCGACCTCCTCGGCGGAATCGCCGTGAACGCGCTCGGACATGCCCATCCCGCGATCATCGACGCCGTCGCGAACCAGCTCGGAACACTCGGCCATGTGTCGAACCTCTACATCAACGAGCGCGTCGTCGAACTGGCCGAACGGCTGCTCGACAAGTTCGGGCAGCCCGGCCGGGTGTTCTTCTGCAATTCCGGGACCGAGGCCAACGAGGCGGCGTTCAAACTCGCCCGGCGTACCGGTCGACCGCAGATCATCGCTGCCGACAAGGCATTTCACGGTCGAACGATGGGCGCGCTGGCCATGACCGGACAGCCCGCCAAGCGCGAGCCCTTCGAGCCGATGCCGCCCGGTGTCGACTTCGTGCCCTATGGCGACGCGGCGGCGCTCGAGTCGGCGGTGTCGGAACGAACGGCTGCGGTCATCCTCGAACCGATCCTGGGCGAGTCCGGTGTGGTGGTGCCGCCGGCGGACTATCTCGCGCACGCCAGGCGGATCACGTCCGAGCACGGCGCGTTGCTGATCCTCGACGAGGTACAGACGGGAATCGCGCGTACCGGGACCTTTTTCGCCCACCAGGCGGTGGGCGTCGTCCCCGACGTGATGACCTTGGCCAAGGGGCTCGGGGGCGGTCTACCGATCGGCGCGTGCCTCGCCACCGGCGACGCCGCCGACCTGTTCACGCCCGGTCAGCACGGCACCACCTTCGGGGGAAATCCGGTCAGTGCCGCGGCAGCACTTGCGGTGCTGCGGGTGATCGACGACGAGGGGTTGCTCGACCATGTCGCCGCGGTGGGTAAGGCGATCGCCACCGGGGTCGAGGATCTCGGACATCCGCTGATCGACCATGTCCGCGGGTCCGGTCTGCTGCTCGGGATCGCGCTCACCGAGCCGATCGCCGCGCGCGTCGAGAACGCCGCGCGTGGCGGCGGTTTTCTCATCAATGCACCGGCGCCCGACGTCGTGCGCCTCGCGCCGCCGCTGATCCTCACCGAGGAGCAGGGTCGCGAATTCGTCTCGGCCTTACCGGGTTTCCTCGATGCCGCTGCTCACGATGCCGCAGCTCACGATGCGAAGGAGAAGGCATGACCCGCCACTTCCTCCGGGACGACGACCTGACCCCCGACGAGCAGGCCGAGGTCCTCGCGCTCGCCGCGGAGGTCAAGCGCAACCCGTTCGCGCACCGTCCTTTGGAGGGCCCGCGGGGGGTCGGTGTGATCTTCGACAAGAACTCGACGCGCACCAGGTTCTCGTTCGAGATGGGCATCGCCCAACTCGGTGGCCACGCCGTCGTCGTCGATGGGCGTACCACCCAACTCGGTCGTGATGAATCGCTCGCCGACACCGGCCGGGTGCTGTCGCGTTTCGTCGACGCGATCGTCTGGCGGACCTTCGGTCAAGATCGTCTCGACGAGATGGCCTCGACCGCAACGATTCCCGTGATCAATGCGTTGTCCGACAGCTTCCATCCGTGCCAGGTCCTCGCCGATCTGCAGACGATCATCGAACGCAAGGGAGCCACCGCGGGCCTGCGGATGACCTATCTCGGCGATGGTGCGAACAACATGGCGCATTCGCTGGCGCTCGGCGGTGTGACCGCCGGGATGCATGTGACGATCAGTGCGCCGGAGGGCTTTTCGCCGGACCCCACGGTGATCGCCGACACCGAGAAACGTGCGCAGCTGACCGGCGGTTCGGTCCAGGTGATCGAGGACCCGGTGCGCGCGGTCACCGGCGCCGACGTGCTGGTCACCGACACCTGGGTCTCGATGGGGCAGGAGGACGACGGAAAAGACCGCAAGGCCCCGTTCCGGCCGTACCAGATCAACGCCGAGCTGCTGGCCCGGGCAGCGTCGGATGCGGTTGTGCTGCACTGTCTGCCCGCTCATCGGGGCGACGAGATCACCGACGAGGTGATCGACGGTCCGGCGAGTGTGGTGTTCGACGAGGCCGAGAACCGGCTCCACGCACAGAAGGCATTGCTGATCTGGTTGCTGGGGCACCAATGACGGCGTCGAGCAGGCCCGAACAGCCCGAGACGCGGTTGGCCTCCACCAGGGCCGGTCGCCACGCCCTGATCGTCGACATCCTCGCCAAGAACCAGGTGCGCAGTCAGTCGGAGTTGCAGAATCTGCTCTCCGCTCGCGGCATCGACGCCACCCAGGCGACCATCTCCCGCGATCTCGACGAACTCGGTGCGGTGAAACTGCGTGCCGCCGACGGCGGGGTCGGCGTCTATGTGGTGCCCGAGGACGGGTCGCCGGTGCGCGGGGTCTTCGGCGGGACCGATCGGCTCTCCCGGTTGCTGTCGGAATTGCTGGTCTCCACCGACGCCAGTGGCAATCTTGCGGTGTTGCGGACACCGCCGGGAGCGGCGCACTACCTCGCGAGCGCGATCGATCGGGCGAGCCTGCCCGATGTGGTCGGCACCATCGCCGGCGACGACACCATCTTCGTCTGCGCCCGTGACCCGATCGACGGCGCCGAACTGGCCCGACGAATCGAGGGTCTCGTGTGACAACCGCACGTCGCAGGGGACCCGACAACCAGCCCTGATCACCGCGAGTCCGCTTCGGCGGACCCCGATCACCCTCAGCCAACCGCGCATCCGAGAATGGATGTGCACATTCGAAACAGGAGTTCACTGAAGACATGGCCGAACGCGTCGTACTTGCATACTCGGGCGGACTGGACACCTCGGTCGCCATCAGCTGGATCGGCCGGGAGACCGGCAAGGAGGTCGTCGCCGTCGCGCTCGACCTCGGCCAGGGCGGCGAGGACATGGAGGTCGTGCGTCAGCGAGCCCTCGACTGCGGTGCGGTCGAGGCGGTGCTCGTCGACGCGCGCAACGAGTTCGCCGACGACTACTGTCTGCCGGCGATCACCTCCAACGCTCTCTACATGGACCGCTATCCGCTGGTCTCGGCGTTGTCGCGACCGCTGATCGCCAAGCACCTGGTGACCGCGGCGCGTGACCACGGCGGCACCGTGGTAGCCCACGGCTGCACCGGCAAGGGCAACGACCAGGTGCGTTTCGAGGTCGGATTCGCCTCGCTCGCACCGGATCTGGAAGTCATCGCCCCGGTGCGCGACTACGCCTGGACCCGGGAGAAGGCGATCGCCTTCGCCGAGGAGAACGCGATCCCGATCAACGTCACCAAGAAATCCCCATTCTCGATCGACCAGAACGTGTGGGGCCGAGCGGTGGAGACCGGCTTCCTCGAGGACCTCTGGAATGCGCCGACCAAGGACGTCTACTCCTACACCGAGGACCCGACGATCAACTGGTCCTCGCCCGACGAGGTCATCATCACCTTCGACAAGGGCCGCCCGATCGCCATCGACGGCAGGCCGGTGAGCGTGCTCGACGCCATCGAGGAGCTCAACCGCCGCGCCGGGGCCCAGGGCGTCGGACGGCTCGACGTCGTCGAGGACCGGCTCGTGGGCATCAAGAGCCGTGAGATCTACGAGGCCCCGGGTGCGATGGTGCTCATCACCGCGCACGAAGAGCTCGAGCACGTCACCCTGGAGCGTGAGCTCGGACGGTTCAAGCGTCGCACCGACCAGAAGTGGGCCGAACTCGTCTACGACGGTCTGTGGTTCTCGCCGCTCAAGCGTTCGCTGGACACCTTCGTCGAGTCGACCCAGGAGCACGTCTCCGGTGACATCCGCCTGACATTGCACGGCGGACACATCGCGGTCAACGGTCGGCGCAGCGCCGAATCGCTGTACGACTTCAACCTCGCGACCTACGACGAGGGTGACAGCTTCGATCAGTCCGCGGCGCGCGGATTCGTCGAGTTGCACGGTCTGTCGTCGAAGATCGCGGCGCGCCGGGATCTGATCGGTGAGTGAGAAGGCCGGCGGCACCAACGAGGGTTCGCTCTGGGGTGGCCGATTCGCCGACGGCCCGGCCGCGGCAATGGCGGCGCTGAGCAAGTCGACGCATTTCGACTGGGTGCTGGCGCACTTCGACATCCGCGCTTCCAAGGCGCATGCGCGGGTGCTCAACGCGGCCGGACTGCTCGGCGATGACGACCTCACCGCGATGCTCGACGGTCTGGATCGTCTGGCCGCCGACGTCGCCGACGGCACCTTTGGTCCGGCGCCGTCGGACGAGGACGTCCACGGTGCCCTCGAGCGTGGACTGATCGAGCGGGTGGGCGCGGAGTTGGGCGGACGGCTGCGAGCAGGCCGGTCGCGCAATGATCAGGTGGCCACCCTGTTCCGGATGTGGGTGCGCGAAGCCATGAGTCGGGTCGCTCTCGGGGTGCTCGATGTGGTCGACGCGCTCACCACCCAGGCCGCCGCGCATCCTGATGCGGTGATGCCTGGCAAGACCCACCTGCAGGCGGCGCAGCCGGTCCTGCTGGCGCATCATCTGCTCGCCCACGCCCAGCCGCTGATCCGTGACATCGATCGCCTCCGTGACGCCGATCGACGGACCGCGGTGTCGCCGTACGGTTCCGGCGCCCTCGCCGGTTCGTCGCTCGGACTCGATCCCGGCGCGATCGCCACCGAACTGGGTTTCGACGCGCCGGCCGAGAATTCGATCGACGCGACATCGGCGAGGGATTTCGCCGCCGAGGCCGCGTTCGTCTTCGCGATGATCGCCGTCGACCTCTCGCGCCTGTCCGAAGAGGTGATCATCTGGAGCACACCGGAATTCGGTTATGTGACGTTGTCGGACGCGTGGTCGACCGGTAGTTCGATCATGCCGCAGAAGAAGAACCCCGATGTCGCCGAACTCGCACGCGGCAAGGCCGGGCGGCTCATCGGTGACCTGACCGGACTCATGGCCACCCTCAAGGCCCAACCACTGGCATACAACCGGGACCTCCAGGAGGACAAGGAGCCGCTGTTCGACGCGGTCGCCCAGCTCGAGTTGTTGCTTCCGGCGATCGCCGGGCTCGTCGGTACCCTGGAATTCCACGAGGAGCGGATGACCGAGCTCGCGCCCGCCGGATTCACCCTCGCCACCGATATTGCCGAATGGCTTGTGCGTCAAGGTGTTCCATTCCGGGTTGCGCACGAACTCGCCGGCGCCTGTGTTCGGGAGGCAGAGAAGCGGGGGGTCGGGCTCGACGAACTCGACGACGCCGCCTTCGCCGCGATCGATCCGGCACTCACCCCGCAGGTCCGTGAGGTGCTCACCGTCCGCGGGTCGATCGAGTCGCGTGACGCCCACGGCGGTACCGCACCGCGGCAGGTGCGGCGTCAGCTCGACGTGCTCGCCGAGGAGACCGCCCGACTGCGCACCTTCTGGCTGGACAGGCTGTCGGTCGGATAGTTCACGGCCGCCGTTGTCGCCGCGCCGGTGGCCGGACTGGCCGATAGCGGTCCGTCCGCCGAATCGGGTGGGTAGAGTGAGGGCCCACTGAGGAGGGGTGTCGATTGGGCGGAATTCCGGATGTGGGCGCGGTGGTCGGCCGCGTGGTCGCAACCGCACAGAACGGACTGGAGGTACTGCGTCTCGGTGGTCTGGAAACGGGCACGCAGCCTGCGCCCTTCGCGGTCGTGGAGACCGAGAAGATGTTCAAGCTGCGGCGGTACTTTCCCGGCGACGACGCCGACGGCCCGAACGTGGTGCTCATCCCGCCGATGATGGTGTCGGCGAACGTCTACGACGTCACCGAGCACAACGGGGCGGTGTCGATCCTGCATCGGCACGGGATCGTGCCGTGGGTGATCGATTTCGGGTCACCCGACACCGTCGAGGGCGGGATGGAACGCGACCTTGCCGACCACGTCGTCGCGGTGAGTCGGGCGATCGACCTGATCATCGATGCCACCGGCAAGGACGTTCACCTCGCCGGGTATTCACAGGGTGGGATGTTCGCGTACCAGACCGCCGCGTACCGACGTAGCAAGGGTCTCGCGAGCCTGATCACCTTCGGCAGTCCCGTCGACGTGCTCGCCGGCTTGCCGCTCGGACTACCGGCCGGGTTGGTGGTTCCCGGTGCCGAGATCCTCGCCGATCGCGTGGTCAGTCATCTGTGGGTACCCGGATGGTTGGCGCGCTTGGGATTCCAGATGCTCGACCCGGTCAAGACCGCGCGCAGCCGACTGGACTTCCTGCGGCAGCTCCACGACCGCGACGCCCTGCTGCCGCGTGAAGATCAACGGCGCTTCCTCGAATCCGACGGCTGGGTCGCATGGTCCGGCCCGGCGATCGCGGAGTTGTTGCGACAGTTCGTCGTTCACAACCGCATGGTGTCCGGTGGATTCGTCATCAACGGCGAACTGGTCACTCTCGCCGAGATCACCTGCCCCATCCTCGCGTTCGTCGGCGAGGCCGACGACATCGGCCAGCCGGCCGCGGTGCGGGGGATCGTCCGCGCTGCCCCCGACGCCGAGGTCTACGAATCACGGGTACCGGTAGGACATTTCGGACTCGTCGTGGGCAGTACCTCCGGCGCCCAGACGTGGCCGATCACCGCGGAGTGGATCGGGTGGCAGTCCGGCCTGCGCCCCAAGCCCGAGGGGCTGGAGACGATGACGGTTCCCGAGCCCGGTAGTGGGTCGGGGGTGAGCGTGGCGTCCCGCATCACCCACGGCCTCGGTGCGGTGGCCGACGCCGGCGCCGGGGTCTCCCGCGACCTGATGGGCATCGCCTCATCGCTGCAGCGGTCGTCGATCGCCGTCGCCCAGGAGTCGGTGCGCACCGTGCCCCGCCTCCTGCGACTCGGCCAGATCCAGGCCGGGACCCAGATCTCGCTGGGAAAGCTGATGTCGGAGAACGCCAAACGTGGCGCGCAGAAGGAACTGTTCCTGTTCGAGAACCGTGTGCTCACCCACGCGCAGGTGAACGTGCGCATCGACAACGTCGTCGCCGGTCTGGTGTCGTGCGGGATCCGTCCGGGCCAGCACATCGGCGTGCTGATGGATACCCGTCCCAGCGCCTTGGTCGTGGTGGCGGCGCTGTCGCGACTGGGCGCGGTGGCGGTGATGCTCTCGCCCGAGGGCGACATCGACGAAATGTTGCGTCTGTCCGACTGCGGCGTGGTGATCACCGACCCGAAGAACCTGGAGACCGCTGCGGCGCACAGTGATCGGGTGCTGATCCTGGGTGGAGGCAGTGGGGACACCCGGGTGATCGACCGTGCCGACGGTCACCGCATCGTCGACATGGAACAGATCGACCCCGAGGAGGTCGAGATGCCGGTGTGGTACCGGGCCGATCCCGGGTTGGCGGGCGATCTGGCGTTCATCCTCTTCACGCGGTCACAGGGCAAACTAGCGACCTGGCCCATCACCAACCATCGGTTCGCGATGTCGGCGTTCGGAGCAGCGTCGGCTGCCGGTCTGACCGATCGGGACACCGTGTACTGCCTTCCGCCGCTGCACCATGCGTCGGGGCTGCTCACCACACTCGGTGCCACCGTCGTCGGGCGCTCGCGTATTGCGCTGTCCAACGGTGTCGATGCCGAGACCTTTGCCGTGGAGGTTCGCCGCTACGGCATCACGGTCGTCTCCTACACGTGGACGATGATGCGCGAGATCGTCCGGTCGGAGAATTTCCACATCGCCGAGCACAATCCCATCCGGTTGTTCATCGGGTCGGGCATGCCCGTCGGACTGTGGGAGGACGTGCAGGCGGCTTTTCCGCGGGCGCGCGTACTCGAGTTCTTCGCGACCGCGGACGGCTCGGCCATTCTGGCCAATGTGGCCGGCGATCAAGCAGGGTCGATGGGACGTGAACTGCCGGAGACGAATCCGGTTCAGGTGGCCGCCTTTGACATCGAGAATTCACGTCTCGAGGTGGCGCCCAACGGATTCGTGAGGCGCGCCGACGCGGGGGAGGTCGGGCTCCTGCTGGCGCGCACCCGCTATCGGTTCGACATTTCCTCGACCGTGCTGCGAGATGTGTTCAGCCGCAATGATCGCTGGGAGGTGTCCGGTCACCTGTTCCGACGCGATTCCGACGGCGATCTGTGGTTCATGGGTTCGGCGGACTCGGCGGTGCGCTCGACCGACGGAATTCTGTATCTCCCGCCGATCGAGAATGCGCTGTCCCGGGTTCCCGGTGTCGATCAGGTCGTCGCCTACAGCGTGGGTGATCCCGGTGCGCAGCTGGCAATCGCGGCACTGACACTGAGACCCTCGATGAGGGAGGAGTCGCTGACCGTGACCAAGTTGCGGGTCGCTCTCGGCGAGTTGCCGGCTCCGCAGCGGCCCCATCTGATCCGGGTGGTCGAGGAGATCCCGGTATCGGACTCCTATCGACCGATGGCGACGGCGTTCGCCCGGGAGGGACTGCCACAGCCGGGCACGAAGGTCTGGTACCGCGACGTCGAGGGGCGTTACCGCAGGTACACCAGGTCGTCGGCAGCCAAGATCGCATGGAACGGCGCTGCACCCACGGAGGAGGCGGGCGAGGCCACCGGCACGATACGGTGAGGTCGACATGCAGCAACCGCAGTGTCGTGTGATCGTCGAACGAAGGGAATCAGCGGAATGTCGTCGCGTGCCGAGGCCATCGATCCGATCGTTCGGGAACGACTCGTGTGTCCGCAAGACCATGGCCCGCTGCTCGACGCAGGCGACGAGCTGTACAACCCGCGCCTTCACGTGGCCTACCGTATCGACGCCGACGGAATTCCCGTCATGCTCGCCGATGAGGCGAGAGCCGTCGACGATGCCGAGCATGCCACGTTGACCAGCGGTTCCTGATCGGCAGCCATCCCGCGCCTGCCCCTCGAACAGATTCCGAGTCCGGGGTGGGAAGATCGTCGGGTGAGTGCGCAGACGTCGGAGAACGCAGTGACCACCAGCGATATCCTCGAAGAGCTCGAATGGCGCGGTCTGATCGCGCAATCGACCGACCTCGATGAACTTCGTGCCACGCTGGACACCGGTCCCATCACCCTCTACGCCGGGTTCGATCCGACCGCGGCAAGTCTGCATGCCGGCCACCTCGTACCGCTGCTGACGTTGCGGCGCTTCCAGCTCGCCGGCCACCGACCTCTCGTGCTCGCCGGTGGCGCCACCGGACTCATCGGAGACCCACGCGAGGTGGGGGAGCGTTCCATGAACGCCGCCGATGTCGTCGAAGGGTGGGCGGACCGGATCGGCGGGCAACTGCGGCGGTTCGTCACCATCGACGACGCACCCAACAGCGCGGTTCTGGTGAACAACCTCGACTGGACCGGACCCATGTCGGTCGTCGACTTCCTCCGTGACCTGGGCAAGCACTTCTCGGTGAACGTGATGTTGGCGCGCGAGACCGTCAAACGACGCCTGGAGACCGACGGCATCAGTTACGCCGAGTTCAGTTACATCCTGCTGCAGTCCAACGACTACCTCCAGCTGCATCGACGACATGGCTGCTCACTCCAGATCGGCGGGTCCGATCAGTGGGGCAACATCATCGGCGGTGTGGATCTGGTGCGACGGGTCGACGGCGACGCTGTCCACGCGTTGACCGTGCCGCTGGTGACCTCCTCCGACGGGAAGAAATTCGGCAAGTCCACCGGCGGCGGTAGCCTCTGGCTCGATCCGGAGTTGACCAGCCCGTATGCGTGGTACCAGTATTTCGTCAACACCGCCGATGCCGACGTCGTGCGCTACCTGCGGTGGTTCACCTTCCTCGATCGTGAGGAAATCGCCGAACTCGAGCGCGCCACCGAGGAGACCCCACACCTCAGACTCGCGCAGAAGCGACTGGCAGCAGAGATGACGACGCTGATCCACGGCGCCGAGCACACCGCCGCCGTCCAGTTGGCCAGTCAGGCCCTGTTCGGTCGTGGGGATCTCGACGATCTCGACGAACAGACGCTGGCCGCCGCGCTGGGCGAAACCACGGTGGCCGACTACACCGGGACGCGGCCGACCATCATCGAGCTGTTGGTGGAGACCAAGTTGTGCGACAGCAACAAGGCTGCGCGGCGCGCGGTCGCCGAGGGCGGGGCGTACGTGAACAATGCGAAGATCTCCGACGAAGAGTGGCGACCGGCCGACTCGGATATGTTGCACGGCCGGTGGCTGGTCGTCCGGCGCGGCAAGAAGTCGTTCGCAGGCGCACGCATCGCCCGCTGACCTGGGGATTTGACGCGATGTTCCAACGCATGTAACTTTCTTGTTGCACCGCAGAGAGCAACTCCCCCGGGGCCGACAGGAATCGGGGGTTGGGCGATGTCCTCACCCCTTCGGAGTTGAGGACATCGGACCGCGGTGCGCCGGAACCGCGGTGAGGTCAGACAGGATTTGGCCGAAGCGCGAGGATCTGGCACACTGGACGAGTTGCCCGTGATTGGGTGGCGAATCCTGAACGACAACTCATTAATGTTCGCCCTTGTATCGGGTGGTGTTGGTGGGTGTGTGTTCTTTGAGAACTCGATAGTGTATTGGTGGATTGTTTGATGCC